>USBT01000033.1 GCA_900553025.1 uncultured Eubacteriales bacterium
ATTTTCGAAATGAATTATGTACATAAATATAAAGAAGGACGAGGGAAATTTCTCGTCCTAATTCATTCTTTTATTTACTATTTTCTCAGACCTAGACGTGAAATAAGAGTTCTATATCTTTCAACATCTATTTTTCTGAGGTAGCCAAGAAGGTTTCTTCTCTGTCCAACCATCTTAAGCAAGCCTCTTCTAGAATGGTGATCCTTCTTATGAATCTTAAGGTGCTCGTTTAACTCGTTGATTCTTGCAGTAAGGATTGCAATCTGAACCTCTGGAGAACCTGTATCTCCCTCTTTAAGTGCATATTCCTTGATAATCTTCTTTTTCTTTTCTTTAGTAATCATGTATTCCTCCTATTTTTTATTAGCTTCCACCGAGTAAAGGTCGGAGTGTCCTAAAACTAAGTGAAAGTACAAACTTGTTTGACACCTAATAATATCATACATATATAACGAATTGCAAGCAATTTTTATTATAGCAAAACCCGCTATAGCAAAAATTCAAAAATACTTTACACTAACTATTATAGTAAAAATCCACAATGAGTTTAAACTATCTTATTTTAGAATGAATAATTTTATATCAGACCGTTTCTCTGATGATACTCATATGCTTCTTTACAGTCTCTCAGGATTTGGTCCGAGAGGTCTTCAAGACTGTCGAATTTTACCTCGTCCCTAGTCTTTTCCAGAAATTCTACAATAATTTTTTTACCATAAAGTTCTTTATCAAAGTTAAAAATATGAGTTTCAACATTTTTGGAAAATTCTCCTACTGTAGGCTTACGTCCAACGTTGGTAACACTAGGATATTTCTTTCCGTCATAATCACAAATTGTTACATATACACCGTTTGGTGGTGTAACCATGCAATCGTCTATAACAAGATTTGAAGTTGGAAATCCCAGCTTTCTCCCAAGCTTATTGCCTACAACAACTTCTCCACCAATCTCATAATTTCGGCCTAAGTAGGTTTTACATCTATCTACTCTACCCGAAGCAATGAGTGTCCTTATAAGCGAGGAGCTCACAACATTGCCCTCAATTTTAACAGGCTCCATCTCATATACTTCGAAGCCCTTTTCATCTCCGATTTCTCTGAGGATTTCAGGATTACCTTCGCCACGGTATCCAAAGTGGAAGTTAAATCCACAAACTCCAACTTTTATTGCTAACTTATCAATCAGAAGCCTTTCCACAAATGCAGCTGGGCTCATTGTCATTATTTCCTGAGTAAATGGCAAATTATACAGATAATCTACGCCTAGCGACTCTATAATGGCTCTCTTTTCCTCGTTATATATAATGTTTTTAACAGGTTTTGCCATAGGCAGAGTATTCTTTGGATGATTAGAAAATGTAAATACTGCAGATTTCAGCCCTTTTTCTTTTGCTAGTTCAACCGTTTTCTTTATAAGTGCCTGATGCCCAAGATGCACTCCGTCAAAATTTCCAAGTGCAACAACTGAATTTTCAATGTTTTTTATATCCTCTAGTTTTTCAAAATATTTCATTAAAATTCTTACCTCGGTAATACTTTCTCAGCTTTTAAATATTTTCCTTCAACTATTCGTCCTGTTCCTAAAAAGTCTCTATTGTGTGAATTGTATATCAGGTATGTATTTCTCTCATCATCTTGTGAGGATGTCCCGGCTTCTTCTCTCTTAATATTATTAAGAGAAACCTTGCCTCCATTTTGAAACTTAATAGAATCAGAATCTTCAAGTAATATACTACCCATATAATTAATCTTTGAATCTATGGGAACAATTAAATCCTTTATTTCATTTGAATCCAGTCCTTTGATTTCTTGAATATTACATGCATCGGTGATTGAAAACTCACCCGAATTTGTTCGTACAAGGTATGACATGACAGCATCCGTGCCTAATTCACGTCCTATATCGCGAATAAGGCTCCTTATATATGTACCTCGTGAGCATTCTACTCTGATATAAAAATCGCTCTCATCATCAGGCCTCATGCCACCAGCTTCATCTGCAAGTCCAGTCATCTCATTCAAATATTTCTCTTTTCCCTTGTCGATATATTCAATATCAAAAATCTCAATCTGCCTTTTAGGAATTTTAACTTCTTGGTCATTTCTCGCATATTCATAGAGCTTCTTCCCATCTACCTTTATAGCTGAATACATCGGTGGTTCCTGCTCAATAATGCCTTTGAAATTTTGGATAGTATTGGAAATCAATTCCGTATCCAAATCTATTTTATTGATATTGCGACTATCGTGGACGACTTCTCCCCATATATCGAGGGTATCTGTCATCATGCCTAGCTTAACACCTGCGACATATGTCTTTGCATCCTTGTCGAGGTATTCGATGAATCTAGTTGCATTTCCTATAGCTATGGGTAAAACACCTGTTGCCATAGGGTCAAGGGTTCCTGTATGCCCTACTTTCTTGATACCAAGTTTTTTTCTGATGATTGCAACAACATCGTGGGAAGTCATATTTGGCGCTTTGTTAATGTTTATAATTCCAGAGTATTCGGCTTCTATGGCTGCCTTTAATTCCGATTTCATCAGCTTGACTGCTTCAGCAATTGGCTTGTGAATTGTACAGCCTGCAGCTCTTTTGTGCCCACCGCCAGACAATTTTATTGCTATTTTGGAAACATCGACGCTAGTTTTCGACCTCATTGAAACCTTGACACTTCCATCGGCTTGTTCTTTGCAAAGACATGCAGCTTCCACGCTATCTATGTTCCTAAGTTCCTCAACAATACCATCTGAATCCTTGAGAGTTGCTCCTGCTATTTTGAGCATCTTTGAGTCTACATAGGTAATGGCAATCCTATTTCCGCACGAAAAATCTGCAACTCCCATGGCTGCAAATTTTAGTTTCATGCTTCTGAGTGGATTTGATTCAAAAACTTTCTTTGAGATTGCATAGTGGTCCGCTCCTAGACTAAAAATCTCAGAGGCAATTAAATGAGTTTCCGCTGAGGTGTTGGAATATCTGAATCCGCCTGTGTCTGTCAAAATCCCAACGTAAACAACTTCGGCCATTTCTTTGTCAATCTCAAGTCCATATTTCTGCATTGACTTAAAGAGCTTCCATATTAGCTGGCATGTTGCAGCTGTTTCGGGTATGATAACGTTGAAGTCAGCCAACGGAGTGGAACTGGCATGGTGATCGATGCAGAATGTTTTGCAACATTTCTGAAAAGCCTTATCGCGATTTGATGCTCCTGAAATTCTTGATATTTCTCCACAGTCCATCATGACGCCATAGGTTTTTTCGTCAACAAAAGAGCTGTCAGCGGTAAAAAATCGTTTTTCATCATCTAAAAACAACAGCTCTTCCTTTATATCGAGTCTTCCATCTTCGGCTTCGTCTATCAAAATTTTAACATCTTTACCAAGTGAAGCAAATGCAAGGGCGAGAGCTGTAGATGCACCGAGCGCATCTCCATCAGGATCAACGTGCGGAAATATCGCAAACCTATCTCCTTCTATTAGCTCCGCTGCAAATTCCCCAAATGTATTGTTATTCTTCTTCATTATCATCATGCTTAATATTTAAATTGGATAGAAGCTCATCCATATGTCGCCCGTATTCCAAGGATCTGTCCATCTTAAAAACAAGTTCCGGCACGTGTCTTAAGCGTATTTCGTGACCTATTGTTTTCTTTATTAGACCTTTGGCGCTTTCAAGTCCTGCAAGCACCTCTTCTTCCTGTTTCGTCTTTTCTTCTCCTTCAGCACCAGTGAAAAAAGATACAAAACAGGTTGCATAGCTTCCATCACTGGTTACCCTAACGTCTGTGACAGATATCATTGGTGATAATCTAGGATCCTTGATTTCAGAAATGAGCATCTGACTTATAATCTTCCTAATTTCTTCACCAAGTCGTCCTTGTCTATAACCTTTTTCCATATTTTCCTCCTATAATAGCATGTTGAACTACTTGAGAATAGGATTCACATATCGACCATGTTCCTTAGTCTTGCTTCCGTATTCTATTGCTTTTGCTGGGCATCTGTGAATACATGCAAGACAGTGAACACATCTCTTCTTTATCCAGACAGGTCTTCCGCCTTCCATCTTAATCGCACTGATAGGGCAGTGGAATTGACATAGCCCACACTTAATACATTTATCAGTGTCTACAGTGAATTTCTCTGTCTTGTTCGTAGCCTTATATATTTTGTTAGTCAGTGCCGAAGCAACACCCATTAAAGGTCCTGATTTGTACGGAACCCTGTAGTTAAATTTGATGTTTTGAATTATTTCATCGACCTTTTTGTCTGCATCTCTCAGTTTGAGAATCTGAGTTTCAGGTAGTGGAACCTTGTACAACAAAATATAGTTTTCAACGGATTTGACATTATACATGCCCTTGTAATCCACATTTTTGCCCTTAAACATTTTTGCAATCAGATGATCGGCACCTCCCGGATTTCCGCCTGATGTGGTTATCACGCAAAGCTCGGGGCGCTCCTGTGAATTAGCAAACTTGAAATTGACCTTTGATATAAATTCTTCAACAACTGTAGGCATACTGAAAAAATATATCGGAAATACAAAGAAAACTTTTTCATCTCTCGGTACCTCTTGTTCGAAGTTATTTCGCCTCAGCTCGTCGTCTATTTTGTATGTAAATCCGCCAAAAACATCCATCAGCTTTTCTGCAACGGCTTTCGAATTGCCTGTGGCTGAAAAATAGAATATCATAGCTTATTTCCTTTCTGTTTCAACAATATGGAAACACTCAATTAAGTCGCCTTCCTTGATGTCATTATAGTCTTCAATTCCAATACCGCATTCGTAGCCTTGAGCCACTTCTTTGGCATCGTCCTTAAACCTCTTAAGAGATGAAATCTTTCCTTCATGTATTACAATTCCGTCTCTAACAAGTCTAACTTCTGCATTTCTAACTACCTTACCTTCGGTTACATAAGCTCCACCGATTATGCCGACTCCAGGAACCTTAAATGTGTTCCTGATTTCAACCTTTCCAAGGATTTCCTCTTTAAATTCAGGATCTAGCATACCCTTCATCGCATTTTCTACGTCATCTATGATGTCGTATATAACTCTATAGGTTCTAATTTCGATGTCTTCTCTATCAGCAAGATTTGTAACTGATGTGCTTGGTCTTACGTTGAATCCAATTATTACAGCGCCAGATGTGCCTGCAAGCATTACGTCTGATTCATTAACAGTACCTACACCTGTATGAATAATGTTTACCTTAACCTCATCTGTGTTAAGCTTCTCAAGTGAAGAAACTATTGCTCCGATAGACCCTTGGACATCTCCCTTGATAATGAGGTTTAGCTCCTTTGCTTCACCTTCGCTTATCTGCGTAAATAATTTTTCTAAGGTTGTGCTTGAGTTGCGTGCAAGTACCTCTTCTCTAAGCTTAGCCTTTCTCTTATCAGCAATTTCTCTTGCAAGCTTATCTTCTTTAACAGCGTTGAATTCATCGCCTGCCTGAGGTACATCAGTAAGTCCTAGAATCTCAACCGCTGTTGCAGGACCAGCCTTCTTGATTGATTTACCCTTATAATCAGTCATAAGACGAATTCTTCCTGCACTAGTACCTGCCACGATTGATTGTCCACTCTTAAGGGTTCCGTTTGTTACAAGCAATGTTGCAACTGGTCCCTTAGCCTTATCCAATCTTGCCTCAATAACGGAACCGTTTGCGAACCTACTAGGATTTGCCCTTAGTTCAAGAACCTCCGCCTGGAGCAAAATCATCTCGAGCAAATTTTTAATTCCATCTCCTGATTTCGCCGAAACTGGAACGCTTATAACGTCTCCGCCCCAATCCTCAACGAGAATTCCGTGCTCTGTAAGGTCCTGTTTTACCCTATCTGGATTTGCAGTAGGCTTATCCATTTTGTTTATAGCAACTATGATTGGTACACCAGCAGCCTTTGCGTGACTTATCGACTCAACTGTCTGTGGCTTAACGCTGTCATCCGCTGCCACTACAAGAACTGCAATGTCTGTAACGTGTGCACCCCTGGCTCTCATCGCTGTAAACGCCTCGTGTCCCGGTGTATCAAGGAATACTATTTTCTGTCCATTGATAGACACCTCTGAAGCACCAATGTGCTGGGTTATACCTCCGGATTCTGTGGTTGTAACATCAGTTTTTCTAATTGCGTCAAGAAGTGAAGTCTTTCCGTGGTCAACGTGTCCCATAACCGTAATTATAGGTGGTCTAGGCTTAAGATCCTCTTCATTATCTTCAATATCTTCTATTCCAATTTCTTCAACTTCTTCTTCAACTGCCCCGATAGCAACCTCAATTCCAAGATCATCCGCCAAGAGCAAAACAGTGTCCTCGTCGATGTTTTGGTTTATGTTTGCCATAATGCCCATTTTCATCAGTGACATTATAACAGTTGCCTGACTAACCTCTGCCTGCTCACAAAAGCCTGCTACTGTAATAGGCACATCGATTTTTACAGTTCCTTCAGGCAAAACCTCTTCAATAACTTCCTCTTCAATTACTTGAGGTTTAACCTTGGATTTTTTCTTTCGAGTTTTCTTCTCAAGATTTCCAAAGATATCCATGTTGCGATCAAATTTATTAAATTTATCCTTTTTATCCTTGTACTTGCTCTGGTTCTTTTTCTTATCAGCATGTCTTGATTGACTTGATTTCACCTCAAGCCTATCCATTGAGGCATTGTCGCTGGACTGTCTTTTGCTCCTTGCAGGTCTCGAAACACGTCTTGTATCTTCATCATCCCTGTTATAGCCACCATCATATCTTGTGTTGCGTCTATCTCCTGATCTAGATCTGTCATTCCTAGAATTTCCGTATTCTTTCCCACCACGATCATCTCTTCTTGATCTTGATTTGTCATCTCTGGAGCGTCCAGTACGAGCTTCGTGTCTAGCCCTGTCATCTCTAGCAGGTCTATCATCTCGTCTTGGCCTATCATTTCTAATCGGACGGTCGTCTCTTCTTGGACGATCATCGCGCCTAGGTCTGTCATCTCTAACTCCGCGTTCTTTTCTATCAGATGTTTGAGCGTTAGAATCTACCTCAGATGCACGCTTAATTATCTTAGGCCCTATATGAGAAACGGAAGCTTTCTTATTCTCTTCTATTTTTTCTTTTCTAGATTCTACAGTTTTTGCCTCATTACTCTGTGATTTGCTTGAATCTTTTGATTTTACTTTTTCCTTTTTGGACTCTACGGTTTTAGAGTGGGCAGTCTTAGTATCTACAGGTTTAGATTTTACAGGCATAGTATTTTCAGACTTGATTTCTTCAGGCTTGGATTTCTCAGATTTTCTCGGTGCTGTTTTGGGTTCTTCAGTCTGCTTTTGATCTTCTTTGTCTGATTTTACTCCCTTGCTTCTGGCTTCTAAAAATGCAGTATCAACGATTGGTCGATTCATAGGTGGTTTTGGTTTGTTTGTCTTGCTTGGTGACACATCGATTCCGTCTTGAGTTTTTGCAGATACGGCTTGCTTCCTTGTATCTGTTTTGTTTTCTCTTAACCTTTCTGCATCTTCATCACTCAAATTGCTCATATGGTTTTTAACAGAAATACCCATGTCCAAAGCCTTTTGAGTTAATTCCTTGCTTGTAATTCCCATCTCTTTCGCCAGTTGATGGACTTTTAAGGTCATAGAAATCCTCCTTCTTTAAATTCACTTATTATAGCCTTAGTCAGATTTTCCTCTTCCAAGGCAAATATTCCTTTATCCATTTTACCTGTTGCATGGCTGAGTTCTTCGCATTTGCCAAATACAATCATCGTCACATTATATTTATCACAAAGTTTTTCAAGTTTTTTGATTGAATTGTTTCCAACCTCTTCGGAAGCTATTATAAGCTTTGTCTTGCCCTTCCTTGTAGATTGCTCTACCGCCGTCATTCCGACTGCAAGCTTTCGAGCTCTTGCCGCAAATCCCAGGTATTTATATATTTTTTCCTTCACTTTTAAATTCCGTTTCCAAGAATGCTTCTATTTCGTGTTTGAGATTGTTCATCTCTTCATTGTTAAAATTTTTCTTAAATGCACGGTGAAAGGCTTTCTTTTTAAAAGCTTCATCTACACATTTTTTATTCTTGCATAAATATGCGCCTCTGCCATTAGACCTTCCTGATTTATCAAGTGATATTTTGTCTTCATAGAACGCCACTCTAAACACTTCTTTTTTTTCAAATACGTTGCGACATCCTATACATGTTCTCATCGGTGAATTACTCATCGGACTCTCTTGTTTCCTCTAACTCCTCCGATGCTTCTGCTTCCTCTAACTCTTCAGATTCTTCTATATATTCTTCGTCCTCGTATGAATCGTCATATTTCTCAGAATCGTCAAATTCATCGTGATTGATATCCTCATTTTCGTGTTCTAAATCCTCCACGTAGTTCAAATCATCATTCTCCACAAAATCATCATCGTCAGCAACATCCCCATACTGAGATTCACTTTTTATATCTATTTTCCAGCCACTAACTCTCGCCGCAAGCCTAACGTTTTGACCTTCCTTGCCGATAGCTAGAGAAAGCTGAGAATCAGGGACTACGACGGTTGCAATTTGTTCTTCTAGATCGTGGATAATAACCTTAGATACAGTAGCTGGGCTCAAAACATTTGAAATTAACGTCTCCGAATCACTGCTCCATTCAATAATATCAATTTTTTCGCCATAAATCTCATCGGCAATATGCTGAACTCTCAAGCCTCTGTTGCCTACACAAGCTCCAATCGGGTCTACATTCTCAAATTCCGTAGCGACTGTAATCTTGGTTCTCGAACCAGCTTCCCTTGCGATATTCATGATTTTAACAGTTCCATCTTCAATTTCAGGGATTTCCAGTTCAAACAGTCCCCTGATAAAGCCGGGATGAGATCTTGAAAGAAATACCTGCGGTCCCTTATACGTTTTCTTTACTTCAAAAACATAGGCCTTAATCACATCACCAACTTTATAGTTCTCGCCCTTTACCTGCTCTGAAAACGGCATTATTCCCTCTGTTCCATCAAGTGAAACAAATACCGTCCTCGCTGTCTTACGATGAATCCTACCAGTTATGATATTTTTTAGATATGGCTGATATCTCTCGAAAATAATTTCTCTTTCTTTTTCTCTTATCCTTTGGACAACAACCTGTTTTGCTGTTTGAGCCGCAACTCTACCAAATTCCTTTGGCATTACCTGATACTCGATATAGTCGCCCACCTCATATCTCGAATCGATTTCATGTGCCTCATCTAAAGACATCTGAGTATTTGGATCCTCAACAGCTTCTACAATTTCTCTCCTTATTAGCACCATTAAGGTCCCAGTATCCGGATTAATCAGAACTCTAACCTTGTGATAAGGTCCGTAATTCTTCTTATATGCTGCTAGCACTGCATCTTCGATTGTATTAAGCAGAACATCCTTTGGTATCCCTCTGTCTTTCTCGAGAGAATTTAGCGCTTCAATAAACTCTGCGTTCATTAGCTCCTCCTTTAAAATTTATTATATAATTACAGCCAGGTTGATTTTAGCAATCTTCTTTCTGTCAAAAGTCCTAGGCTTTTCTATCTCAGTCTTTTTCTTAATATCTTGAATAATTTCAGTAATCTTAAGTTCATCATCAGAAAATCCATCGAGCTTACCACAAAATAGCTTCTTGCCATCAATGCCACTATAAAGCTTAACTTCAACCATTTCCCCTAAATAACGCCTAAGGTGATCATCTGTCTTAAGCTCCCTGTCCATTCCTGGAGAAGAAACCTCGAGAAAATACTTGTCTGGCATTATAGCATCTATATCATCAAGCTGGTCACTTATGTATTTGCTTACTTTCTCACAGACGTCTGTATCGATGTAACCATCATGTCTATCTATGAATATTCGCAAAAAATTGTTCTTACCTTCTTTGGATATTTTGACATCCCATAATTCTAGAGATTCTTCATCTAAGATAGGCTTTAGTTTTTCAATAACAAAAGTTTCAATCTTCCCTGACATATCTATCCTTTACAAAATTGAAAGAGTGGGATGACCCACTCTTTCAAAAGAAATTATAATTTACTTTTTGTATATTAACATATATCCTGCTAAATGTCAAGAAATTCAGGGATAGAGAAGCAAAAAACTCTTTTCCGTTAATCTGTTCTCTCCATGAGTGAGAGAATTTGTTTTTCATTACTTGTATAGTCTGTGCTCATATACTCCTTGATTAAATTAGTAAGTGCCACTTTATTCTTATTCAGAAACCGTTCCGCTCAATTCGATGTATTCCTTCAATTTTTTCTGCAACAGTTTCTTGTCAATCAATTTCAGATTATATTCAGAAACCATTGTCGGGGACAAACTACGACTGAGAGCAAATTCTACTACCTCATCATCCTTGCTTGCACAGAGAATAACACCAACGCTCGGGTTTTCATTGCCTTTTTTGACTTCTCGGTCAAGAGCTTCAAGATAAAGATTTATCTTTCCAACATACTCTGGTTTGAATTCTCCAATTTTCAGTTCAAAAGCCACAAGACATGAAAGACCTCTATGGTAAAACAGCAAATCAATATAATAATCGTGCTTTCCGACTTGTACACGATACTCTTCCCCGATGAAAGTGAAGTCCTTTCCAATCTCAAGAATGAAATCCTTTAGGTTTCGAATAATAGACTTTTGCAAATCACGTTCAGATACTGTTTCCGGCACATCCAAGAAATCAAGCACATAATTGTCAAGGAAAACATTCCTCGTTACTCTTTTGGATTCTTCGATAGCAGGAGTCAATGATTTCTGCGACAGCATATATCTTTCATAGTACCCACTATCTATCTGGCGTGCTAATTCTCTTGCACTATACTTTTCTTTTACACACATACTCATATAAAATATGCGTTCTTCCATTGTTTTACAAGCCGACATTATCTTCAAATGATTTGACCAGTTCAATTGTGTCAACAGCGTTGACACTTTTTCGCTGTCCTTGTAAAGCTCATAAAACTGTTTCATTCTGTAAAGTCCACGACGATTAAATCCTTTCAGTTCAGGATAATTCGTTGCAAAGAAATCAGCCAGTTTCTGCACAAATGCATCACCATATTCAGCATTTTCAGACTGCACACTAATATATTCACCTATATCACGGTACATTAAAATCAGTTCCTCATTCACTTTGCGGTATGCACGTTCTTTAGCAGACTCAATAATATCAACAATTTTATTAAATTGTTCACCATAGGGTATCAAATCACTCATAATGTGTTCCTTTCCGAATAGTTATTTTTGATTTTAATCTCGTTTCACATAAGTCAGTTCAATATCATAACCCAATCTGCACGAAGGTCTTATTCACAACACTGTCCTGCTTTTTGATGATGCGATTAACATACTGACCTGTAGTTCCGATTGTTTCCGCAATCCGTGCTTGGGTTGTTCCGTTCTCTATGCACTTTACTTTTACATCTACTTCAATATTGTTTTTAATCATATATTTGCCGCTCCCATTCACAACCCTTATTATTTCTAACACAAATAAGATAATTTATTATAACTCACAATTCGCAAAAAAGCACAGTATAAACTGTGCTAAAAATATTACTTTACTTTATATTATCCCTATTACGGTTAGGTAATGTATTACATCCATCCTCAAGTTTCAATTTAACAAAATATGGTGGCTTTAATCGAGCAATATAGTATTTTATTTCATCTGAATTATCTAGTTTTTCACAGTATTTTTCAATATCAATTTCATTTTTTAATGATAGTAATCCACTATCATTATGGCCACTAATACTTATATCCGCATTCTCACCAGTTTGCTTATTAATATAATTACTAAGAAATGCATTTATATCAACGATTTTTGAATCAAGCACACCTAATTCATCTATAATCAAAGCTTTACCAAAGTGTGATATAGATGATAAAATTGTTTCCTTGTGTGGTAATTCTGTAGGAAACATATTATCTGCGTCTGCATGTAGATTATATAGATCTTTTTCATGTTTTTTAGAAATTGTATTTATATCATCATCGTCAAAATGTTCTGAACATCGCATAGTCTTACCGTCTGCATTTTCTGACAGCTTGAACATTACGATATGTTTTATCATAATTTATTCTCCTTTGATTTTTATAACCTTATTATACCACTGACTTTATTATTTAACAAGTTTATTCGCTTTCTTTTGTGCGTTGTTTTAAATTTTCTTCTTTGAGGATACGACCGTCTTTAAGAAGCTGTTCAAGAGTATCGCTGTTGTT
>USBT01000034.1 GCA_900553025.1 uncultured Eubacteriales bacterium
ACTCTGCAATATATCCAGTCGGCAGATCTTACGAAGCTGTATGCGTTTCAGTTAAGTGAAGAGGCGATGGCAGAATTAAAGTACGTGGCAGACCGTTTCCGGGAAGCGTATGTTGACCGCGAATTCAAATCACTGGAAATACTATCATCCCTGTAAAAGCCCGACGCATAAAAATGCATGGTGTATGATGAATTTCAAAAATATGGTTGCAATCTGAACCATTAGCCTGTAAAATGTTGTATGTTTCATATGGTGAAGAAAGTCACACCGAAAAATAATAAGAATCCGCACACTCCGGTGCGAGAGGAAGGAAGGTTTACAAAATATGGAAAAGACTTTAGACAAAATCGTAGCACTTGCAAAGAACAGAGGATTTGTATATCCGGGTTCTGAAATCTATGGCGGACTTGCCAATACATGGGATTACGGAAACCTTGGAGTTGAGCTCAAAAACAATGTGAAGAAGGCATGGTGGAAGAAGTTCATTCAGGAGAATCCTTACAACGTAGGTGTGGATTGTGCCATTCTTATGAATCCACAGACATGGGTGGCTTCTGGACATGTTGGAGGCTTTTCAGACCCTCTCATTGACTGCAAAGGTTGCAAATCAAGGTTCAGAGCTGACAAGCTTATAGAAGAGCATATGAGTTCTAAAGGGCTTCCTGAAGAAGTTGTGGATGGATGGACAAATAAGCAGATGGAAGATTATATTTCTGAAAATGAAATTGCTTGTCCAGATTGCGGAAAGAAGGATTTTACACCAATAAGGCAATTTAATCTGATGTTCAAAACATTTCAAGGTGTTACAGAAGAGAGTTCGTCTCAGCTTTATTTAAGGCCTGAGACTGCGCAGGGAATATTTGTTAACTTCAAAAATGTGCAGAGGGCTTCAAGAAAGAAGATTCCTTTTGGAATCGCGCAAATAGGTAAATCATTTAGAAATGAGATTACGCCGGGAAACTTCACTTTTAGAACAAGAGAATTTGAACAGATGGAGCTCGAATTTTTCTGCAAGCCGGGTACGGATATGGAGTGGTTCGAGTATTGGAAAGAGTATTGCGTAAAGTGGCTCAAAGACCTAGGGATGAATCCTGAAAAAACTAGAATGAGGGATCACTCGCCTGAGGAACTTTCACATTACAGCAAAGGAACCACTGATATTGAATATAAATTCCCATTTGGATGGGGTGAACTCTGGGGAATTGCGAATAGAACTGACTTTGACCTAAGATCTCATCAGGATGTCTCGGGCGAATCGATGATATATGTTGCTCCTGATGCAGACACGCAACTTCCAAAGGATGATTCGTCAAGAAGATATATACCATACTGTATTGAGCCTTCACTTGGTGCAGATAGGGTTGCCCTTGCTTTTCTAGCTGATGCATATTGTGAAGAAGAATTGACAGATGGAAAGGGTAAGAAGGATGTTAGAACATTCCTGAAATTACATCCTGCTCTAGCACCTTTCAAGGCAGCTGTTTTGCCTCTTTCAAAGAAGCAGAGTGAAGAAGCGAAAGAGCTTTATGCGGAGCTGGCCAAGGACTTCATGATTGACTATGACGAAGCTGGTTCGATAGGCAAGAGATACAGGAGAGAGGATGAAATCGGCACACCGTTTTGTATATGTGTAGATTTCGATTCAGCTGAAGATAACAGCGTTACAATCAGAGATCGTGACACCATGCAGCAGGTTAGAATACCTAAAGATATGGTGAAACAATATATAAATGAAAAACTAAAATTTTAAAGGAGAAATAAGAGATGACGAAATTTGTTTATTCATTTAACGAAGGTTCAAAGGAGATGAGAGATATCCTTGGAGGTAAGGGTGCAAACCTTGCGGAAATGACCAAAATAGGTCTTCCAGTGCCTTTTGGATTTACAGTATCTACAGAGGCATGTAACAGATACTATGCCGAAGATAAGGAAATCTCCCCTGAGATTGTTGATGAAATTAAAGAGAAACTCAAAGAACTTGAGCAGGTTACAGGGAAAAAACTCGGAGATGCGAAGAATCCTTTACTAGTATCAGTAAGGTCTGGAGCAGTAATATCGATGCCGGGTATGATGGACACAATTCTAAATCTGGGACTTAATGATGAAACTGTTGAAGGTTTAGCTAAGCTTACGGATAATCAAAGATTTGCATATGACAGCTACAGAAGATTCATTCAGATGTTCTCAGATGTAGTTATGGAAATTCCTAAGTCGAAGTTCGACAAAGTATTTGACGAAAAAAAAGCTACCGTAGGTGCTGAATTTGACGTTGATTTGAAGGCTGAAGATCTTAAAGATATAATCGTAGGTTTTAAGAAAATTTACAAAGAAGAACTCGGAAAAGATTTCCCACAGAAGCCTGAGGAACAGCTTCTCGAAGCCGTAAAGGCAGTATTCAGATCATGGAATACTGAGAGAGCTATTTTGTACAGAAAGTTAAATGACATAAGCGATGACCTTGGTACTGCCGTAAACGTTCAGTCGATGGTATTTGGAAACATGGGTGACACATCTGGTACAGGTGTTGCATTTACTCGTTCTGCAGTTGATGGAAGCAAAGAAATTTTTGGCGAATTCCTTGTTAACGCACAGGGTGAGGACGTTGTAGCAGGCATCAGAACTCCAAAGCCTATTGCTGAGATGGCAGACGCTTTCCCTGATGTTTATAAGGATTTTGAGAGAATTGCTCAAATTCTTGAAAAGCATTACAAAGACATGCAGGACATGGAGTTTACAGTTGAAAATAACAAGCTGTTCATGCTTCAGACAAGAAATGGTAAGAGGACAGCTGCTGCGGCTGTAAAGATTGCCGTTGACATGGTTGAGGAAGGCTTGATTGATGAGAGGGATGCGGTTTCAAGGATTGAACCTGCTCAAATTGACCAGCTACTCCATCCGACATTCGACCCTGATGCTGAGAAAAATGCAAAGGATATAGCAAAGGGACTTCCTGCATCGCCTGGAGCTGCTTGTGGTAAGATTTACTTCCACGCAGCTGACGCGGTTGAGGCTGCTAATGGTGGAGAGAAGGTTGTTCTAGTTCGTCAGGAAACCTCTCCTGAGGACCTTGCCGGAATGGTAGTAGCGCAGGGAATCCTGACAGCTCGTGGTGGTATGACTTCACATGCGGCAGTAGTTGCTCGTGGTATGGGTAAATGCTGTGTCGCTGGTTGCTCAGGAATCAGCGTGGATGAGCAGAATCTCAAGATGACTGTTCAAGGTCAGACATACAAGGAAGGCGACTTCATCTCTATCAACGGCTCGACAGGCGTTGTATACGAGGGAAGGATTGATACAGTTACGCCTGAGCTTAAGGGTGACTTTGAAACTATAATGAAGTGGGCTGATCAGATTAGAAGAATGAAGATTCGTGCGAATGCGGATAACCCTAGAGATGCTAAACAGGCTCTCGATTTTGGGGCTGAGGGAATTGGACTTTGCAGAACAGAGCACATGTTCTTTGAGGAAGAAAGGATTCCTGCAATCCGTCAAATGATTCTTGCTGAGACTGAAGAGGAGAGAAGAACTGCACTTGCAAAGCTGCTTCCTTATCAGAAGGGCGACTTCAAGGGAATTTACGAGGTTATGGAGGAAAGACCAGTTACAATCAGGTTGCTTGATCCACCTCTACACGAGTTCCTACCTCATACTGAGAAAGAAACAAAAGAGCTTTCTAAGCAGACGGGCATTTCTTATGAGAAATTATCTCATAAAGCAGCAGAACTCCATGAGTTCAACCCTATGCTTGGACATCGTGGATGCAGACTTGCGGTTTCATTCCCTGAAATTGCCGAAATGCAGACAGAAGCTATCATCAGAGCAGCAATAGAAGTTTCTAAGGAGAAGAACATTAACATAGTGCCAGAAATCATGATTCCGCTTGTAATTGATAAGGCTGAAACGGCTAATGTAAAAGCAACTATTGTTGAAACTGCTGACAGAATTATTGAAGAAGCAGGCGTTGAGATGAAATACATGGTAGGTACCATGATTGAGATGCCAAGAGCTGCTATCACAGCTGATGAGATAGCAGAAGAGGCAGAATTCTTCTCATTTGGAACAAATGACCTTACTCAGCTGACATATGGATTCTCCAGAGATGATACAGGCGATTTAATCAAGGAATATGTTGAAAAGAAGGTTCTTCCAGAAGACCCATTCCAGTCATTAGACCAAAAAGGTGTTGGCAAGCTGGTTAAGATGGCAGTTGAGCTTGGTAAGAAGACTAGACCTAATATCAAACTTGGTATCTGTGGCGAACACGGCGGAAACCCTAAGTCAATCGAATTTTGTAACAGGGTTGGACTTAGCTATGTAAGCTGCTCACCATTCAGGGTGCCTATCGCTAGACTTTCTGCCGCACAGGCCGCTATCAAAAATGGTGATGAGAAATAGATTATAATCATATAAGATTCAAATATAATAATTTCAAACGATTCTTTAGTATTCGCCTGAGCAGGACGTAAAGCTTGCTCTGGCGAATATTTTATCCTTATAAAACGTGTAAGAAACGATATAATCGGTATAGTAAGATATAATTATATACGATATATGTTCAATGTAACAAAAGTAGAATAATATTAAATTTAATTGTAAATTTTGATTGTTTTTCAATTAATTGAAGGAGAAGCTATGAAAAGAAAACCGATTGTAATAATTATTGCTATGATGTTTGCATTTGCAAGTATCTTGCAGTTTGGCACATACCTTTTCGCATCAGCTGAGGAATTGCCGGACGGTGCTGATCAACCCACGGAAAATGAAATAATTAATCACAAAGTGGATTTAAATGAAACTGAGGGGATAGATAAGACAGTTGAAAATGCCGAAGATAAGTCAGATTCTTCGAAACTGATAAATAATGAATCCGAGCAAGATACAAACGATTTGGAAATTTCTGAATCCGATAATCCAAAGCCGGTATCAGGAGGTCCAGCAGTTATAAAAATAGGGGACACTAAATATCCAGATCTCAAGAGTGCAGTAGAAGCGGCATAAGAGGGAGATATTTTAACTGCGGTTGCGGATGAAATTTTATTAACAGAAAGTATAACTATTCCTGCTGAAAAGAAGTTGACGCTTGACCTTTCTGGCAAAACAATGATTATAGCTCAAGATAAATCATATTCAAGAATCATATCAGTTTCTACATCAAATCCAGCTGCTCAGGGTGCTTTCACATTGAAAAATGGTAAGGTAACATCGAGAGATGGCGATGGGGATGGATATACTTCGAGCTTAATTTATGCTAAAAATTCAAACATAGATATGAATAATGTTGAAGCTTTTAACGTAAAGACCAATGTTTCAGGATCTATTCTTTACTTAGAAGCAAATAAGAATATTACTCTTAATATTAATAACTGTAACTTTCATGACAATAGAGCAAGTGAAAACGGAGGTACTTTAAAAATATCTATAGGCAATAAAGATGCTGAAGGTTCTGAAATAAATATTAAAAATAATAAATTCACCAATAATCGGGCAGAGGCTTTGGGACAAGTTATAAGAGCATCTTTTGGAGGAGCCATTTCACTGAGTGGTCCAGGGAAATATTTAATAAAAGGAAATGAGATTATAGGTAACGAAGCTTTTGCAAAAAATGAGTATAGCTCTGGAATTTATTATAGTTGTGGAGGCGGGATATCTTTGGGTGGAACATTAAATACTCATGGATGCGAAGATGTTACCCTGGAGGATAATATTATTTCAAAAAATAAAGCACAGTTATTTGGTGGTGGTGTATTTTGCCAGATGGAAAAAAGTAGTGATAAGCTTGCGATAAAATCTGGAATGTTCTCATATAATGAATCTGGGTACTCTGGTGGCGGACTTGATCTTTCACCTCATAATCAACCTTTCCTAGTTATGGATAATGTACTTATGACAGGGAATAAAGCTCCTACAGGTGCAGGAATATGGGCGTGTCCTACGGCTCGTGTAAGGAATCATTCTACTTTCGGTGCAGCAATAATCGGTAATATACTTGATCAAAGGGAAAAAACTGCATATAAGATAAGTGGTACTGATGTAAGGTTCGAGGGTTCTGATACTATATATCGTAGTATAGCAGAGCATAACAATCCGAATTATCATAAGGTAAGTGTTCAAGATCGAACTTTTCTGGGAAACAAGGTGGATTGGTATGCTGATGAGCCAGGCGCATTATATAAAGATGGAGATTTACCTTTAACACCAGATAAATATACGGATCGTTCAACATCGTTTGGACTTTACGGCAAAATGCTGGGTGATGAAGGATATGAAAATCACAAAAAATACGCGAAGATAATTTTTATTGGCAATATTGCAAAAGAACGCGGTGGTGCTATTGCCACAAATACGGATATAGATTTCGGACAGGAAAATCTCGAAGTTAATGTTAAGGTGACTAAAGCATGGAAAGATGAAGAAGGACAGAAGCTAACCAAAGACATACCTAAGGAAGTAAGTGTAAAACTCATAAGAGAAGACTCTGATGGCGGTAAATATGATTTAGAAACTATCAAACTCAATGATGAAAACAAGTGGACTCATGTTTTCGAAAATCTCCCTTCGAAAGGAATATTAGAGGGCAAAGAAGTAGATTTTTCATATACTATTGAAGAGGTGAATGCACCTAAGGGATACGCTTGCAAGATTAAAACTTTGAAAGCAACACAAGAAGTTCAATACGAATTTTTACTCGAAAATCAGAAGAAACCACCGGAGCCTAAGAAACCACCGGAGCCTAAGAATCCGCCTGAGCCTAAGAATCCACCTGAGCCTAAAGCTCCAGAAACAGGCGACAACGATTCAGTTAATGTATTATATTTTTCAACTATAATATTTTCTCTTTTAATTATCAATAAGATGCTAAATAAGAATAAAAGAAAATCAAATTAAAATAATATAATGACTCTTTAGTATTCGCCTGGGCAGAACGTAAAGCTTGCTCTGGCGAATATTTTTATTTTGCAAAAGTTAATAAAAAATTATATAATTAGATAAATAGAATGATTTGAGAGGATTATTATGGACAACATTATAGAAATGCTCAATATCACCAAGGAGTTTCCGGGTATAATAGCGAATGACGATATTACGCTCAAGCTTGCCCGTGGCGAGATTCATGCACTACTGGGTGAAAACGGCGCTGGAAAGTCTACGCTTATGAGCGTGCTTTTTGGAATGTACACGCCTGAAAAAGGTGTAATCAGAAAAAATGGAAAAGAAGTTACAATCAAGGACCCTAATGACGCCAACAGTCTTGGAATCGGTATGGTGCATCAGCATTTTAAATTGGTTCAAAATTTTACAGTTCTACAAAATATTATTTTGGGGGCTGAAGAAACTAAGCATGGGATTTTAAAACTTTCGGACGCAAGGAAGAAAGTCGTGGAGTTATCTGAGAAATATGGACTATTTGTGGATCCTGATGCTCTTATTGAGGACATAACAGTTGGTATGCAGCAGAGAGTTGAAATTCTCAAGATGCTCTTTAGAGAAAATGAGGTTTTGATATTCGATGAGCCGACTGCCGTACTTACACCTCAGGAGATTCAAGAACTCATGAAGATTATGAAAAATCTCACGGCAGAGGGCAAATCTATTTTGTTCATCACTCATAAGCTTGAGGAAATCAAGCAGGTCGCAGACAGATGCACGGTCCTGAGAAAGGGGAAATACATAGGAACTGTAAGTGTGCCTGATACAACAAAGGAAGAGCTATCCGAAATGATGGTTGGTCGAAAGATAAACTTCACGGTTGATAAAAAGCCTTGTAACCCAGGCAAGGTTGTGCTTGATGTCAACCACATTTCAATTGATAAGAAGGTATCGGGTAAAAAGGCAGTAAATGATGTCAGCTTCAAGGTTAGAGAGGGCGAAATTGTCTGCATAGCTGGAATTGACGGAAACGGACAGTCAGAGCTTGTATATGGTTTAACTGGACTTGTTCCTATAAACGAGGGAAAAGTTTCTCTATGTGGCAAGGATATTACTCAGGAATCAGTTAGGAAAAGAAATCTTGCAGGTCTTGCACACATACCTGAAGATAGGCATAAGTATGGGCTTGTACTAGACTACACTTTGGCACAGAACCTTGTTCTGAAATCATATTTTAAACAAGGCTTCCAAAGACTTGGATTTATCAATTTCAAAAAAGTAGAGGATTACGCTCAGCATTTAATTAAGCAATACGACGTTAGGTCAGGGCAAGGCAACAAAACAGTTGCAAGAAGTATGTCTGGCGGAAATCAACAAAAAGCAATAATTGCCCGTGAAATTGGGGATGACCCTGAGCTTCTAATTGCTGTCCAGCCTACGAGAGGACTTGATGTCGGAGCTATTGAATACATACACAAGCAGTTGATTGCACAGCGAGATAACGGAAAAGCAGTTTTGCTGATTTCTCTTGAGCTAGATGAGGTTCTCAAGGTTAGCGATAGGATTCTGGTTATCTACGAGGGAGAGCTGGTAGCAGATATCGATCCGAAGAATGCGGACATCAACCAGTTAGGTCTGTACATGGCAGGTTCAAAGAGAGATGAGGTGGCCTATGAATAATAACAGAATTTTGAGGGTGCTCTCTGGCGAGGGATTTAACAAAGCAGTCTCATCTATGATTGCAATTATTATCGGGCTTTTGTTCGGATTTTTGATTCTTATCATTGCGAATCCTGAT
This sequence comes from uncultured Eubacteriales bacterium, assembly GCA_900553025.1. Taxonomy (GTDB): domain Bacteria; phylum Bacillota; class Clostridia; order Peptostreptococcales; family Anaerovoracaceae; genus S5-A14a. Next base: position 8,666 of record USBT01000034.1, read on the forward strand.
AATGCTGTTGAGGGGTTTTTGACAATCCTCGGCGGTGGATTCATGGGAGGCGGTCAAGGCTTTGGACAGGTGCTTTACTATGCCACACCACTGATTATGACTGGACTTTCTGTCGGTTGTGCATTTAAAACTGGGTTGTTCAACATCGGTGCTTCTGGACAGTTCATAATTGGTGGCGCCGCCGCAATATATGTTGGCGTATATTGGACGAGCCTTGGAAGCGTTCACTGGATTGTGGCTATTTTGTGCGCAGCTCTTGTAGGAGGACTGTGGGGTGCTTTACCAGGGCTACTCAAGGCATTTTTCAATGTTCACGAAGTTATAGCTACGATAATGATGAATTATATTGGTATGTATACAGCGAATTACGTGATAAGTCATTATGCGTATGATGCCAACAGAAACCTATCCATGGATGTCGCAAAAACCGCAGAAATTCCAAAGTGGGGGCTTGATGATATTTTTTACAATCAGTTTGGTGCATACAAGGAGACGTCCTCGCTTAACGGGGGATTCATAATCGCTGTTGTAATAGCCATAATAGTATATATCGTTTTCTACAAAACAATTTTCGGCTATGAGCTAATGGCTGTCGGACACAACAAAGACGCCGGCAAATATGCGGGAATAAATTCAAAAAAACAGATAATAATGTCCATGATAATCGCAGGCGCACTTGCAGGAATCGGAGGAGCTCTTGTATTCCTAAGCGGTCCATCGGCTAGACATATTGCCATTGTTGATGAGCTTGCAGTAGACGGATTTAACGGAATTTCGGTTGCACTCCTCGGATTGTCGAATCCTATAGGAATTATTTTCTCGTCGATATTTATCGGTTACCTAGACCAAGGTGGGACTTATTTACAAAGTTTGAACTACATGCCTGAGGTTATAGAAATTATCGTTGCATGCATAATTTATTTCAGTGCATTTTCGCTTTTGTTTAGAAAATTCATGCCGATGCTGATTAAGAAATTTAATAAGACTAATGACACTGGAATTGCTAATCAGACGGATGATATTGGAATTATTAATAAGTCTGGCGATGCTGGTATTGCTAATAAGTCTGATGATGCAGGCATTATTAGTAAGTCTGATGCTTCTGAAATTGCTAACGATAAAATAGCAAATAATACTGATAATGCAAAAGATGACGAAACAACAAAAGCAGAAATAGGAAATACTGTTTATAAGGCAGAAACGGAAGGAGGGCAAGAATAATGAATGTAGTATATCTGATTGTCCAACAGACGATGTTTTTCTCGATACCGCTCCTTATCGTTGCACTTGGTGGTATGTTCACTGAGAGAGGCGGCGTAACCAATATCGCCCTCGACGGAACGATGATTATGGGAGCCTTCACAAGTATTTTGTTTATCAATAACATGCAGGACAGCATGAGCGGCACTGGATTATTGCTGATTGCTTGCGTGATTGCAGCCTTGACAGGCGGAATATTCTCTTTGCTTCTTGCATACTCTGCTATTAATATGAAGGCTGACCAGATAATAGGTGGAACTGCGCTGAATATGTTTGCACCCGCATTCTGCGTATTTGCAGCAAGAACCGTGCAGGACCTTGGTGTTCAGCAGATTCAGTTTAACAACACATTTAGGGTTATGAAGGTTCCAGTTCTCGGAGATATTCCAGTTATAGGAAAAATGTTCTTCCAAAACACATATATAACAACATTGATTGGAATAATCATTTTGATTATAGCAGTAGTTGTGATATACAAAACACGTTTCGGGCTGAGATTGCGTGCCTGCGGTGAGCATCCACAGGCTGCAGATTCTGTTGGTATAAACGTGTATAAAATGCGATATGCGGGAGTATTCATCTCGGGTGTGCTTGGTGGTCTGGGTGGACTGGTTTTCATCATTCCGACTTCTACAAACTTTGACTCTAATGTTGCAGGATATGGATTCCTCGCTTTGGCAGTAATGATATTCGGACAGTGGAAGCCTGTAAGAATTGCTATCGCAGCAGCTTTCTTTGGGTTTATGAAAACAATTGCAGCAGCGTATAATTTGATTCCATTCCTCGATAATCTTCCTGTTACAAGTGAATTCTACAAGGCGATACCGTTTGTTGCAACGCTTATTGTTCTTGCGCTGAGTTCTAAGAAATCAAGTGCTCCTGCTGCTGTAGCACAGCCGTACGATAAGGGTAGCAGATAAATGGCTCTTAAAGAATTAAATGAAATTTATAAGTTGATTGAGAATTTAAAGCTTCACGGCGAATATGACCGCCGTGGAGTTTTTGAATGTATACCGTATTGGAATGAGAACTTTGGAGATAAAGGGCAATGCAACGGTGAAGTTTACTGCGCTGATAATCTAGAAATTATGCGAAGTCTTGCAAGGAGTGATTTCAAAGGAAAATTCCAGATGATTTATATGGATCCTCCATTTTATTCTGGTGCAAAATATTTTTCAAGGCGTTCTGATGGCTCAAAGAAACTTGCATATAGCGATGTTTGGGGTTCAGGTCTTTTAGAATATCTTGAAATGATAGCGAATAGAATTCTTATTGCAAAAGAATTGCTATCCGATGATGGACTAATCTGGATTCATCTTGACTACAGAGCTGTTCATTATGTTAAGATTATAATGGACGAAATTTTTGGCATGGAAAATATGGTGAACGAGATAGTATGGGGATATAGGTCAGGCGGTGCGAGCGGCAGGAGATTTGCAAGGAAGCACGATACTATTTTGTTGTATTCTAAAACAAAAGATTATAAATTCAACCCTCAAAAGGAGAAATCATACAACAGAGGGGCACAGCCATATCATTTTAAGGGTGTTAAGGAGTATGAGGATGAAAATGGTTGGTATACTCTTGTGAATATGCGTGATGTTTGGGAAATACCAATGGTTGGCAGGACATCGGGCGAGCGTACGGGATATGCAACTCAAAAACCCGAGGAACTACTTAAAAGAATTGTTTTGGCTTCAACGGATGTGGGTGACCTATGCGGAGATTTCTTTGCTGGTTCCGGCACCCTTGGGGCGGTTTGCATGGGCTTAGGGCGAAGCTTTGTGCTATGTGATGAGAATAAGGATGCTTGCAAGATTATGGCGGATAGACTTCTCAAAAAGTAGTTTAGAACTGAATTTATTGTTCGTGTGACATTTAGGCGTTTGACATTTAGGGTGTGCGACATGGACAACAAAATTTTTTTGTTTGACCTCGACTTATTTTGAGGTTATAATTATTGATGAACGGTAAGGGGTATTAGCTCAACTGGATAGAGTAGCGGTCTTCGAATCCGTTGGTTGGGGGTTCGAGTCCCTCATGCCCTACCAAACACAACGTATCCGAACACCTAATGGTTGTTCGGGTATTTTTTTATATATAATATACATATATACTTTTAAGTTATAATCTTTTGTGATATAATGCAGATAATATTGAAATATTTTATGAGAGTAGACCAATTATGATAAATGTAGGACAATCTCTAGACAGACAGACAGACAGACAGACAGACAGACAGACAGACAGACAGACAGACAG
>USBT01000035.1 GCA_900553025.1 uncultured Eubacteriales bacterium
TTCCGATTTTATTCTGTTGTTACGAATGTATGCCATGCGTTCGGAAGTCAATATATCGTTCGCCGATGCGGCATAGCTCGAAACGCTGATATACATTTGCCCGGCTTGCAACTGCTTTTTGTTCTTTTCCAAAATATATTTGAATCCAAAATAGTCCGTATTATATCCTGTGAGGGTGCCGTCGAGTTCACGCTTGATGGTATTTACATTTCCGAGCGCAAAGCATTCTGGAGAATGCTGTTGACACATTGAGAAAACAAGCTCCTTGTATGGCATTGTTACATTAAAGCCATCATAGCTCAGGTCTTTCAGGATTTCTCCGAGTTTTTCTCTCCTAGTAGGGCATAGCTTATATTCGTAGTCTCCCCAAAAGCTGTGTACTAGCGGTGATAAGCTCCTTATCGGCTTCTCGCTTATCAGGCCAAAGGTGCCAGCCTTGATAATTGCTTCTTGAAATTCCTTGGACGCATCGAGTATAGCCCTGAATACCATACCATCGTTGACATTTATCTTATTAAATATTTCCTGCTCTCGATTTTCGTCGAACACGGGTATATTATTTTTCTTTTTGTAGTGTGCAATATCCTCTAGAGCATCTCGTCTTGCATCTAGCAGTCTTGAAATTTCACTATCAATCTTGTCAATCTTTCTTCTGCACTCTCTGATATCAGCCATTATGGTTCTCCTTATAATCAATGAATAAATCGTATAAAACAAGTGCTGTAGCCGCACGTATAACCGGTACTGCTCTAATTGCAACAGAAGCATCGTGTCTACCCTTGGTGCTGAGCAAAACATTTTGCTTCATCTTTAGGTTTACGGTTTTCTGGGGCTTTGAAATAGATGGGGTCGGCTTGATTGCAACGTTAAAACAAAGCTCCGATCCTGTTGTTATTCCTCCGAGTATGCCCCCACAGTTGTTTGAGATTAGACTAATGCCTTGAGGATTTTCGGTCGTGTTTTCGTCTGCAAAGCAAAACTTGGCATTCATAAGGCAAAATTCGGCATTCGCAAGGCCAATTTCATCATTAGCGGGGCAAAGCTCGTCATTAGCGGGGCAAAGCTCCTCATTCGCAAGGCAAAGCTCGTCATTCGCAAAGCAAAGCTCGTCATTCGCAAGGCAGAATTCGTCATTATTTTCGCTGCCCCGCGTACGGGCACCGTCAAATCCACTCCCAAACTCAATTCCCTTAACCGCTGGTATCGAAAAAATCATCTGCCCCAGCCTACTTTCCACCTTGTCGAATATTGGCTCTCCAATGCCTGCAGGCAGACCGTTTACCTTGACCCAAGCTATTCCACCTAGTGAGTCCCCTTCTGCCTTGACAGCCTCGACAAGGTTAGAAATCTCAGAACAAAAGTCCTCGCTGCCGAAGGCTTCGGACGCCTTACAGCTGAGCTCGTGCCGCCCAAGCGATTTAAGCCCGGCACTGAGCTCGATGCCTTCCTTTGCAAGGAGCTGAAGGCATATGCCTCCTGCGACAGCAAGAGGCGCTGTAAGGCGTCCCGAAAGATGTCCACCCCCGACTATATCCGCATATTCTCCCCACTTAATAAGCTGAGTAAAATCAGCATGTCCAGGTCTTAAAACACCCTCATTTTTGCTATAATCATCTGAATTAAAATTCTCATTGCGTATTATTACAGAAATAGGCGTTCCAGTTGCATGACAGCATGAATAATCATTCTCCATTCTTACACCGCTAAGAAACTCAAGATGCTCTGGCTCTTTTCTAGCCGTCGTACCTGGTATATCCATTCCCATACGTTCCATCATAAGTTTATCAAGCTCATTCAAGTTGATTTTTGTACCTGAGGGAATACCGTCTATCACAACACCTACAGCAGGTCCATGGGACTCTCCAAATATTGAAATCTTTATATTTTTGCCTATTGAAGATGCCACTTAAAATCCTTTCATTTCAATATTACTATGCCAATTGAGCTTGTCGTTCACTCAAAACCACTATGCCAACCCAACCTTTTCGTCCATCTCTGCAAGCTTAAGGTCCTTAAAGAAAGATGGATAAGACTTTGACACTGACTTCCATCCGTCAATTATAACAGGGCTTTTAGCAATTAGAGAAACCAAGGCAGCCATCATTACCATTCTATGGTCCTGCGTCATAATGTATATGAATTCTCCATCGTCTTTTTCTGCAAGACCACCCTCAATAACTATATCTCCATCCTCATATAAGAACCTTCCGCCCGCAGCTGAAATGATTTCCTCAATTCCCTTAATGCGGTCGCTTTCTTTGCTTGCAAGCGCATCTATGCCCGCGAAACGTGTTTTGTTCTTTCGCGATAGAGCCAAAACTGCTAAATTTGGGACCAAGTCAGGTGTAGCCGTGCAATCGATTGTAACATCACCTTCATCATCCATCTGCTTGATGAAGTCTCTGACCTTGCTATCTCCCTGTATAGAGTTGGTATTGATGCCTTGAAGTAAGAGAGGCTTGCCTGTTAACTTCTCAGCTATAAGCCAAAAAGAAGCACTTGACCAATCGCCCTCGATCTTATACTCACCAGGGCCTCTGAAAATTTGATTTCCCATTATTGTATATTCAACAATTTCGTGACTCTCATGCTTCTTCGCAATGCTAATGCCAAAATCCTGCAAAATATTCAAGGTCATATCGATATAAGACTTTGAAATAACAGGCTTTTCAATTATAAGAGTGCTTTCATCATCTAGTATAGGAAGAGCCATCATAAGACCACTCACAAACTGAGAACTGACACTCCCCTTAAGTCTGTATTCTCCTGGATTTAACTTTCCCCTTATGTTTATAACTCTTTTGTCGTCATCGAGTGCTACTGAACATCCATTCTCCTTGAGCGTAGTCACAAGTGTCATAATCGGTCTTCTATAAAGCGATTCATCCATGACAAGCTTAGCCCCAACTCCGAGTGCTCCGACAAGTGGCAACATAAATCTGAGAGTAGCTCCGCTGTCGCCTACTGGCAATATAGGCACAAAGTCATTAACGCTATGCTTTCTCATCTCCGCCTTCTTGATGGAAATCGTCATAGCTTGTAGCCTATCGATAGACTCTTGGGTCGCCCTCATATCAGTGGATAATTCGCCCTCGTGGAAGTTGCCTTTTACAACCGTGCTTGCAATCCCCTGCAAGCTCTCAAGGAAGGTGCAAATGCTAACTCTGTGGAATATTGATTTAGATGCTAAAAGATTTATAGTTACGGACATGCCTGGCCTCCTGTTTACTATCATAAATGCTGACAAATTGTTTTCTTTATAATCCATTACATTATACCACAAAATAGCGGATTAGTATCTTGTAATCTGGTTTTCTATGGTATATAATTTATTATATTAATACGGATGCGCGTATTTTTATAGTTTAAAATTTTAACATGAGAATGCTTGGAGGTGATTTCAGATGTCTAAGATCAATAGATGGGTGAAATAAACCAAGGGAATGCTTATTCCGTGATTAAGATAAGTTCAACATATACATCACCTCCGTTTATTCATTATTAGGAATGCTACTTAGCTTCATTTTTCAACAAAAAAACCTTATTCACATAGTATTTGCTAGCAAACGCCATGACCGCAGATGAGCATATTCCTCTGGGGTCTTTTTCATTGCACAAAATATTTTGCTTCCCCTGCATCAGCACGTTTTCTGTTGTTTCTTCTACGAGCTGGCAGAAATAATTATATGATTCCTCGGGATTGCTCGCATCTATTGCCAGACTAATCAGCTGCGAGATTTCCTTTATGGTAAAAATATCCTTTAGGACTGCTATTGCAATGAGAGAAGCCAAAGCTGTTTTGTCGTAACGCTTCTTTACAGGTGACTGAATAAAACCATGCTTGACATAATTATTTACCATTGTCTGCGTTAATATTCTTCCGTTCTTATCGCCCTCAAGATATTTCTCCAAATTTCCATTGACTAGTTCAAGGACCTGCTCAAGATATAATGAAATATCCGGCAGTTCATCCCATCGAGGTAGTACAATTATATATTCTTTCACTTTATCTTTATCTTGCATATATTCACCTTACCTAATTAAGAATCCGCCTTTAATAAAACATAGCACATTATTAGTACGATAACACCAAATTAAAATTGATTTATTATATACCTAAATCATTATAACCTGATATAAATTTGCAGTCAAGGCTTGACAACGTCATTATAATCGTATAACATGGTTATCATAACTAGATTGTTTTTGTGACAAAAAATTTGTTTTAAAACAATGTTTCAGTATAACTAACTCCAAGACAAAAGAGGATACAAAATGAATGATAATATAAAAATCAGCAAAAAGCTACCAAGGGTTAATAAATACGAATATAAGGATAACTTCAGAGATTTTATCGATTATTACTGTGGTAGGTACGCAAATGATATAGCCTTCATTATCAAAGAAAGACGTGAAACAAAAACCGTATCGGCACAGTACAGATATATTTCTTTCCAAGAATTTGCTCATGATGTCTATACTTTTTCTGCATTTCTTTCATCAAAATCATTCCAAGATGAGCCTATCGCAATCATCGGTAAGAACTCATACGAATGGTTTACTACATACATGGCCATATTGACATATGGAAACATAGCCGTACCGCTCGACAAAGATTTGCCTGCCAGCGAAACGATAAGCTCGCTTGAAAGGAGCAAATCAAAAACTCTGGTTTATGATAAGGAAAAATCAAAATTAGTTGACGAGCTTAGAGAACACTTCGGTAACAGTATTAACTTTATATCAATGGAAGATATGCCATCAATTATTGAAGCAGGCACAGAGCTCGTAAACTCAGGCTATAGCAAGCATCGAGAGAAAATCATTGACCCCGAATCGCTTGCAGTTATTTTGTTCACCTCAGGAACGACATCCGCTTCAAAAGCCGTAATGCTCAGTCAACAAAATATTTTGTCTGTCTCATACGATTGCGTTACGACTGAGGATATCAGGCGCGGCGATATAAACATGGCTTTTCTCCCGTATCACCACACCTTCGGCTCGGGCGGACAGATTGTTATGATAAACAGTGGGGTTACGACTGCATTCTGCGACGGACTTAAATATGTACAGAAAAACCTCATCGAATATCAGGTGTCGCTTTTTGTCTGTGTTCCGATTTTGATTGAGGCGATTTATAAGAGGATAATTTCATCTATCAAAAAGCAAGGAAAAGAAAAGCAATTTGCCGCTGCACTTGCTACATCTCGTGCTCTAAGGCGAATCGGCATCGATATGAGGCGCAAAATATTCAAGGATATCATCAATCAGCTCGGTGGCAAGCTCAGATTCATAATTTCAGGGGCTTCCCCCATTGACCCGGTTTGTTGGCAAAATCTCAACGACTTCGGCATCACTGTTGTGCAGGGATTCGGCTTGACTGAAACGGCTCCTGTGGTTGCTGCTGAGACCAAAAAATGTCAACGCAAGGGTTCCTGTGGTTTGTCAATGCCTTCTGTAGACACTGCTCTCTATGATGTAAATTCTGAGGGCGTTGGTGAATTGATTACGAGGGGACCTAACGTTATGCTTGGCTATATGGATAACGATGAGGCAACAAAAGAAACGCTTGTCGATGGTTGGCTTCATACTGGAGATTTGGCTAAGATAGACAGGAACGGCTATATCTACATTCTCGGCAGAAAGAAAAATGTCATAGTCCTTAAGAATGGAAAAAATGTATATCCAGAAGAAATTGAAGCCTTAATACTAAATCTTCCATTTGTAAAAGAGGTCTTTGTCTTCGGTCAATCCAGAGAAGACGGCACGGGAAGCACAGGGTCAAGGAGCATCAGCGGTGAAGGCAAAAATGACCTTGTAGTTACCGCTAAAATAGTTTACGATGCAGAATACTTTAAAACTCACTATGCTGCCGAGACCTTTGAAGATGTTGAAAAACTAATTAAACTCGCAATAGATAAGATTAACGACGAAATGCCTTCATATAAAAATATCCGAAGATTGATTCTAACGGATCAGCCCATGGAGAAGACTACAACAGGTAAAATCAAGAGATATAAGAATAAAGAGCAGGCTTAGGCCTGTTTTTTTAACAAACTATATTAATCACTAACATTTAGCCATTCTATTATTTACTGTCATTATATTATGAACTATAATAGTGGTAATAGATATGCCTATAATACTTTATACGCATTCTGTCGTAAAGACGTCAATTAATGGCTCGCAGAACAAAAGCGGTATATAGGCAATGAATTTTAAAAGCGACAATAAGGACTTTAATATGAAAGGTGGCAGCATTCATGGCTAAGAATTGTTCAATATGCGGCAAAAAACTAGGCTTATTAAAAGGCAAGATTGTTATTTCAGATGGCTTAGTTTGTACTTACTGCTGGGCTAGAGCAGGATTGGACATGGGACTTCAATCAATGTATTCAGCAAAGAACAGAACAACAAAACAACTTAAGGATATGATTGATATAGAGATATTAAAGACAGAAGCCGAAAAATCAGGTCTAAAAAAGCCTCATGCCTCTGCTAATTCCAATTCTCAGCGCTTGAGAAACCCACAAAATATAGCTGAAAATATAAAAGTGGCCTCAGCAGCAAAAAAAGCAGGAAAAACGCCTCAAGAACAAAAACCTATAGACATTATGTTAACTGTAGACAAGAAAAAAAGAGTAGATTTCTGCTGCGAGGGACAGCCTGTAATCAATTTTGACGATCTTGTTAATGGCAGAGAAATGATTATTGGATATGGATTTATTAATAACAATAGTAAAGCAGATCTACCAGAGGTTCGGATTGCTTGCGAATTTGATCCACCAATAATTGATCCAGGTTTTATATATTATGAAGCAGGAACTTTTTCAGCTGGTCTACAAGGAAGATTTGAAATTGATGATCCACCGATAAATCTAGAAGAGTACTCGAAAATTAAGAGAACTAGAAATGGAAAAGTTAGGTTCACATTGTTCATAGAGGAACAGGAGATTCATGCTGTAGAGTGTGCCATGAAGGTGAAGCCTGCCCCTTCAGATGACATGAAAAAACTTATGAATGCAGTAATGTATGAAGAAGAAAAGAATGCTTCAGGGCCTATAAATGTATTCTTATATGCTACTAAAGATGGCAAATTTGAAATGGATTTGATGCGACATCCTGAACTGCTGTATTCTATGTATTCCAATGGTCAAGAGCAACTTATAGGGGATGTATTTGTTTCCAATGAATCTAACAAAGCACTAAAAAACATTCAATTTGAGGCAAAGTTTACTTCAAATATTTTGTCTCCTATCAGTGTGTTCTTAGGAGATGTCCCTGCCGGAGAAAACATTTCATTCGAAGTTGATGATCCAACAATCGATGTTGATAAACTTGAGATGCTTACAGATATTGAAACTTGTACAGCTACATATAAACTCATTGTTAATGGCAAAGTAGCAGCTGAATCAACAGGAAGAATTACTATTTGTCCATACAATCAGTGGAATGCCGCCTTGATATTACTTCCAGCATATATGACACCTAACCACCCAAATATTATTTCTGTTTTGAAAAACGCCTCAAAATGGATGCTAGTTAATGGAATGAGTCCGTCTTTAGAAGGTTATCAAAGTGATGGTAAGCGAGTAGAACAAATGATTGGAGCTGTATATAATGCGGTTAAAGAATCCAATATCATATATTCTAATCCTCCAGCAAGTTTCTTCGGTCCACAGAGAATCAGACTATGTGAAACTGTATTTGAAGAAAAATTCGCTACATGTATGGATATGACAATTCTCTTTGCATCTTGCTTAGAATCATTTGGACTACACCCTGTTCTTATTACAGCACCTGGACATATTTTTGCAGGTGTATGGCTTAACTCAAAAGGAAGATTGCAGGAGCCGGTATTATCAGATGCAAAATTGATTCAGAAATATATCGAAGATGGTCAGCTTGTTGCTGTAGAATGCACTGCTATGAATGTTGGCAAAGATATAAGCTATACAGAAGCCAAGAAGATTGCCAATAATACCCTTAAGGCTATAGCAGATAATGATATTCCTGATCATGAATGCATCGATGTTCAAATAGCAAGATCCATGGGAATAAGACCTCTTCCAATTAGAGTTCCGCACGCTAATCAATCTTTTGTCCCTAATACTGTGCCTAATGAAGTTAAAACTAAAGCTAAAACAAAAGAACAAGATCAACAAAACAAAGCAGTTGAAAAAGCTGAAAAATCAGTACAGCCAATAGAAGTAGAAAAATCAGTAACGCCGAAAGAGGTAGCAAAATCAGCAAAGCCAAAAGAAGAAGAAAAAGCTATTACAAAAGAACCCGAACATACAATCAATAATACAAGCTGTGAAGATGATATAGTTTATTTCAAAGAAATATATAAGACTTTTGATGAAGACCTGTCCTACATTTCTATTGATAACTTCTATGACAGGCAGAGCAAGAAAGTTATTAAAGATGCAATAACAAAAATTGTTGCGGTTGAAGGTCCAATTAGTCAACCAGCACTCATTAAAACACTTATCAATACAACAAGTCTTGGGCGTGCAAGTAAACAAATAACGGAACACTTAGATAAGCTTGTAGCTGCAGCCGATGTGAAAATTACAAGACAATCTGGAGTCCGTTTCTTATGGAATCAAGGAACAGACCCTGCCGAATATGTGACATATAGAATTCGAGAACAGCGAAATCCTGAAGAGATATCCAAGTATGAACTAAAGAATGCTGTATGCTATCTTATTCAAGAAAACGGTCCGATGACCAAAGATGAAATTACAAAATCGATGGTTGAGATGTTTGGTTATAACCGCTCAAGTAGCAAACTTGTATCTGGTGCTAATGATGCAATTAAAGTTGCAAGAGAACTTAAAGCAATTGAGCAAATTGAAGGCAATAGATTTTCACTAAAAAAATCCCGCGTCTAAAGACGCGGGTCAATTTAATTTACTGATTCCCCTAGTTCGAACCACTCTTATTATATGAGGCAGATAGTTCATCCAAACATTTCTTAGCTACAAAATTATCGCCTTCCCATGGTGCTCGTTCAAACTCTCTAGCCATAAACCTATCTTCCCCTTTGCCGAGCACAAGTACGAAATCCCCTTTTTTTGCCATCTCTAAAGCAGTCCTGATTGCCACAACTCTATCAATAATTATACTGATATTACCGTCATCCAGTTCCCCCTTAATTTCATATGCTATCTGAGCTGGATCCTCATCACGAGGATCGTCTTCTGTAAGTATAATATAATCAGAGTGATTATATGCTGTTATGCCCATATAAGGTCTCTTGGTTTTGTCCCTCTTTCCAGCAGAGCCGAAAACCGAGATAATCTTAGGTGTTTCTCTATTTGAATTCTCTTGTGATTCACAAACAGATTCGACAAAATCGTAAACCTTTTCCATTGCGTCGACAGTGTGCGCATAGTCTACTATGACATTTATCCCCAAATCATTTGGTACAGATTCCATTCTTCCATCGACCTGAGTTATATTATCAAGCCAGCCCGTGAAATCCTCAATTTTGAACCCCCTCTGGTGAAGACAAGCTATTGCAGCTACCAGATTATATACATTGTATTCTGCAAGTAAATTGGTTTCTATCTGGTAAATTGATTTTCCAAACGCACCGTCGCTATTCATAACAAGAGAATCTGTCCTCGACCTGTGAGCATCCATGGCACGCGAGGAAATTTCCAGTGTAAATGAACTGCCATCAGCCTTAAGAACAAGATCTCTAATCATGTAATCCGAATCTTTCATTCCATATGTAAATACTTCTCCGCCAGAAACTTCCTTCAACTTTTCTATTGTACTTTCATCATCTGCGTTTAGTATTGAGATAGCCTTAGGAGAAAGACCCTTAAACAGCAGCTGTTTTGCAGCAAAATATTCTTCCATCGTCTTATGAAAGTCTAGATGGTCGTGAGTTAAATTTGTAAATGCAGCAACATCAAAAGAGATCCCATCTACCCTTCCAAGAGCCAGTCCATGTGAGCTTACTTCCATTGAAACTGCACGCATACCCGCATTCACCATGTCATATAGATATTTTTTTAGTGTGATTACATCTGGCGTTGTCATTTCAGGGGCTATCTCAACTTCCCCATATTTGATTCCATTTGTGCCTTTGTAGCCACAATTAATTGGTGATGCCATGCCATTTTCAAGTATGTCGCGTATTACATTAGTCGTTGTAGTTTTGCCATTAGTACCTGTAACGCCGTAGACAACTATTTTGTCGCCTGGCTTGTCATAAAAGTTATCAGCAATTTCAGACATCGACTTCCTCATATCATCCACTAAAATAAATGCTGTTTTTTCTTTGCTGATATCTGCATCAAAGCTTGGCGAAGTCAGACTATTTGCATCCGACAAAACAACTGAAACCGCCCCATTTGCGATAGCCTTTTGGATATATTTGTGCCCATCTGTTTCAAAGCCCTTTACAGCAAAAAACACATATCCAGGCTTTACCCTTCTTGAGTCGAGTGTCAGCCCGATAATATTGATATCATCTGCATTGAGTGGTTCTTTATTCTCTGCATTTAGGGTCTCCTTGTTAATAACTCTATATTCTACATTTTTAAGAATTTTTGATAACTTCACGCGTAACCCCCTTTAATCTATATCTTCGGCTTTTACTGGAGCATCAAAGTTAAATGACGGCATAAGCTCCAGCTTGAATCTGCTGAATTTTCTCTTTCTGTCAATAAGCGCCTTAGTTTCTTGGTCGTCGATTTCACCAGTTCTTATGTATCTGTCGAGCACATCGTATGTAAATCCTAGGTTGTCTTCATCGCTCTTACCAGATAGTCCGTCTTCAGGGACTTTGTATATGAGGTGATTAGGAAGTCCGAGTGCTTCTCCGATTTCTCTAACCTCGTGCACCGTAAGATGAGAAAGTGGGCTAAAGTCACCTGCTGCATCACCGTATCTGGTAGAGTATCCAACCCAGTCCTCAGATAGATTACATGTATTTGCAACTCTGCCGTTCATGCTCTGCGAAACTGCGTAAGCCGTTGACATCCTTATCCTCGCAGGCAGATTGACCTTTGCCTGAGTCGAGATATTGGTCCCCATTGATTTTTCAATTTCTTCAGTTATCGTTTTAACCGTTTCACCTATATTTATTATACAGTAGTCAATTCCTAGATGTTTTACAAGGTCCATCGAAGCATCAATATCATGCTGCTCGCCCTGAGGCATAAGAACACCGTACACCTTTTCACGTCCCAACGCCAAAGCGCATAGTGCTGCAACAACAGAACTGTCCTTACCTCCGCTTATCGCAACGACTGCTGGACTTTCGTTTCCATTTATTGAAAACCAATCTTTGATCCATGCGACTATTTTGTTCTTAACCTCATCTCTATCGAATTGGAATTGGCTAAATTCAGTTGATTTCATTATTCCTCCCAAAGCTTCAAACATTTATGTTCAAAAGCTTATATTCAAAGATTTATGTTCGAAATGCTTTAATTATTTGGTTCTGAAGCTCAAAATGTTTAAATTACTTGATTTATAACGCTCAAATTGCTTGATTTCGAACATTTAAAATGCTACAAATACGCAAAATGCTATATGACCTCAATTTGGCATGGCTCCATTGCCTTGAGCGCATTGTCGTGGCTTTCTGGAGTAACACCTGCACAAAGCTTCCCCATGACCTTAATCGGAGTTTCGGGAAAAAATGCCTTTAGTATCATTGCGTTTGAAATTACGCAGATATCTGTGCATACCCCCGTAAGCACAATTTCTTCTGGTTCACCACCTGCAGCTTCTTCCACCCATTTACCTATGTCCGAATTTCCAAACGATTTTTTCAACAAAATATTTTTGCTGTCAGCAAATGTGCGTAGTTCAGGTATGATTTGCCAGCCGTCTGTTCCTTCGATGCAATGCTCTACAGGTAGATATCTACCCTCCTGAGATTTTAGATATTCAGCATCGTGAGTATCAAGAGTGAACAAAATCTCGTATCCTTCAGACTTTTTTTTCTCAATCTCTTTCTTTATATTTGCTACACGAATATAGAGGAACCATGGAAGTACAAGCCAATTACATCAGACGTATCGAGATACACGGATTGTGGCATCGATATAATATAGCTTGGGAGTTGCGTCCCGATGTCAA
>USBT01000036.1 GCA_900553025.1 uncultured Eubacteriales bacterium
GCGGTATCTCTTGCACTGAATATAAAAAATGCCGATGTTACTGCCGTTGAAATTTCAGATAAAGCGGCTGAATACATAAAGAAAAATGCAGAACTCAATAATACTGACTTAAATATAGTCAAGGACGATGTTCTGTCAGAGAAAACGGCGGAAATATTCAGCGGAATTGATGCAATAGTCTGTAATCCGCCTTATCTTACGGCTGACGATATGAAATCCCTTCAGAAAGAAGTAACATTTGAACCTGAAACTGCTCTGTTTGGAGGTAAGGACGGTCTTGATTTTTATAGAAATATTACAAAACTCTGGAAAGATTGTCTTAAATCAGGGGGTATTCTTGCCTATGAGATCGGTATGGGACAGGAAGATGCCGTTATGAAAATACTTGAAGAAAATAATTTTATTAATATAGAAATGACAGAAGATTTATCCGGAATAATACGGGTTGTCCGTGGAGAAAAAATTTAACGGAGGAATACAAAATGGCAAAATCAGACTTAAAGAAAAAAGTAAAAGCGATAGCTGTTCCAGTAACTAAGGACGAAAAGAAAAAAGCACTTGAAAGTGCCATAGCTCAGATAGAAAAGAATTTCGGAAAAGGAGCTATAATCAAGCTCGGTGCTAATCAGACTATGAAGGTTGACGCTATTCCTACCGGTTCTATGGGATTGGATCTTGCTTTGGGTATAGGCGGCGTTCCAAGAGGTAAAAGACGGAAATGCATGGTGCACGACCAAGAGCATGTTCCAACAGACGGATAAAATGGGAACGCTTATTGAAGAAATGAATGAAATCTTAACCGACGATAAAATGGAAAAAGATGAACTGGATTATTTCTTTAGGCTAAAGTAGTAAGGATATAACAATGGAAAATGCAATTCAAAACAACCAAAATGGAAGGCAAATATTAAGGTATAACATAGTTTTTATATCCCTCATAGCTGCAGCGGTTTTGCTGGTGTTTTGGAATATAAATTCAGGACCTGTGCATATTTCATTATCAGAGATATACAAAATACTATTTTTTAAAGAGGGTTCTGTATCAAAGGTAAATATTATATGGGAAATCAGGCTTCCTAGACTTATTTCATCAGCAGTTTTGGGCGGTGGATTGGCCGTTTCAGGATTTTTGATGCAAACCTTTTTCAACAATCCTATTGCTGGCCCTTATGTACTTGGTATTTCATCAGGTTCGAAGCTATTCGTTGCTTTAGTGCTGATAGTCGCTCTAAAAATAGTCAATTATACAAATTCTTTGATGCTGATTATTGCTGCATTTGTAGGAGCTCTAATTGCAATGGGTTTTGTTCTACTTGCGGCAAGGGCTATCAAACAGATGTCAATGCTTCTTGTTGCAGGGATAATGATAAGTTATATATGTTCAGCAGTAACAGAATTCTTGATAACATTCGCACAAGATTCGGATATTGTAAATCTGCACAATTGGTCACAAGGCAGTTTTTCTGGAGTTGGTTGGACTGAAGTTAAGCTTTCAACAGAAATAGTTTTGGTTTGTATAGTGATTGTATTTTTAATGTCAAAACCTATAGGCGCATATCAAATGGGCGAGTCATACGCACAGAGTATGGGCGTGAATGTGAAACGATTCAGAGTATATCTGATATTGATGTCAAGCCTATTGGCAGGATGTGTTACCGCATTTGTAGGTCCAATTTCATTTGTCGGAATTGCCGTTCCGCATGTGGTAAAGCTGGCATTAAAAACCGCAAAACCGATTGTTGTTGTTCCATGCTCTTTTGTTGCAGGTAGTGTATTTTGTATGTTTTGCGATTATATAGCAAGGATGGCATTTTCGCCGATTGAATTATCCATAAGTACAGTTACGGCTCTATTTGGGGCACCGATAGTTATAGGGATGCTGGTAAAAAGACATGGCAACAGGTATTAGAGGTGGCAGATGGCAGAGATATTTTTAGAAACATTTGATTTGACCGTAGGATACCGAGGGAACCCGCTTATCAAGGATATAAACATTAGTGTAGCTTTAGGTGAAATCGTTACAATGATAGGACCAAACGGAGCTGGAAAATCAACAATATTAAAGAGTATTACCAAGCATTTGCAGACAATTTCAGGCGATGTTAAGGTGGCGGACGCTTCATTATCGGAAATATCATATAAAAAGCTTGCGCAAAGACTCTCGGTGGTATTGACAGAAAAAATTAAAGGGGAACTTCTTACCTGCTATGATGTGGTTTCAACAGGAAGATATCCATATACTAATACTCTAGGCACTTTGAGCGACAGAGATCGTGAAATAATCTCTGAATCAATGGAGAAAGCTAATGTAACGAGTCTAGCGGATAGAGATTTTAGTGCTATAAGCGATGGACAGAGGCAGCGAGTGTTACTTGCAAGAGCTATTTGCCAAGAACCGCAAATTATTGTTTTGGATGAGCCAACATCATTTTTGGATATCAAGCATAAGCTCGAGCTTCTAAATATATTACATACTATGGCTAAAGAGAATAATATTGCCGTTATAATGTCTCTTCATGAGATAGATTTGGCACAAAAAATATCCGATAAGGTTATATGCGTCAAGGGAGAAGTAATTCGAAATTACGGAACACCTGATGAAATTTTTAGAGAAGAAATCATCAATGAACTCTATGGAATAAATGACGGTTCATACAATATTGCTTTTGGCAGTGTGGAGCTTCCAAGACCAAAAGGGGAGGCGGAGATATTTGTTATCGGTGGTAATGGGACGGGCATTCCTATTTATCGAAAATTAACCAAAGAAGGCATTCCTTTTTCAACTGGGATATTGGAAGAAAATGATGTTGACTATTATGTTGCGAAAAATCTTGCTGAAAAAGTGTTCTCGATTCCAGCTTTTGGAAGTGCTACAGAAAGTTTATGTAAATCGGCTGAAGAAGAAATGAGAAGATGTAATCAAATAATCGACGGAGGCGTTGAGATAAGGGACTCTAACCGTTATATAACTAAATTAAGAGAAATGGCAGATGATATTAAATAAAATATTTGCTTCAGATGTAATGTATGACTATTCGCAATTTCAGAATTACGGAGTAATTTATGAGGGGGGTGGTTGAAAAATAATGGATATAGATTTAGAATCTTTTAATTTAAAAGAGATGTAGGTTATTGCACAAAATAATTATTGGAGAGGTAAAATGAACAAAATAAGCAAAAAAATATCTATAATTATGCTTGCTTTTGCTTTGGCGTTTACAGCTTTTGTACCTTTTTTCGGAAACGAAGCTTATGCAGAACAGGGGACTTCAATTACTAGCGAGAGTGAAGCAAATTCACAACTAGACAATTCAACTATTTTAAAAAATGGGAAATATGGTAGCACTGATTTTAAAATAGAATTTTTCGGCGGTACAGGTAAAGCAAAGTGGAGTTGTGAGGAAATAAATGTTAGAGGTGGTAAAGCATTTGCTAAATTTAACATAAGCTCAAAAAATTATTCACACGCATTTACAGGATATGCAAAGGGCAGTGACGATCCTGATATGAGTGAATATTATGATCCTGATACAGATAAAATTCTAAAAGATAGTGTATATAAAATTGAAAATAAGACTGTAGAAATCCCAGTCAATTTAAATAAAAAGACACATTTTGCTGGTCGTTCTGTTGGCATGACTGATCCACATTGGATTAGGTATGCTTACGAAATAACGATTGAAGAGAAGGCTCCTATTGACCAATATCAGAGCATCAATCATACTGGAATGTTTAAGGTTGTTGACTCATATATAACTACAGAAGGCGATAAGGAATTTATGAACATTACCTTAAGCGGCGAAGGATATGGTTATTTATTTAAGGGAAAATACGAGGAAGCTGTTGCAACAGGAACAGATACAACCAAATGGATTCCACACACTGTAAGGGCTGATTCGAAGAAAGTAACATATACAGATAAGTCTGGTAAAAAGATAGAAACTGAAGTTAAGGGAAAATTTGAGTATAAGGTTCCTTTGAATAAAAATGATAAATTTATCCCTATGATGGCTTACTCTACAGCTAAAAAGATTTGGTTCCCTAGATATATGGAAATTGACAGGGATAAAAAAGAACTTCATACAGGCGATTATTTTGAGAACAAAGCACTTAAATTGGTTAATAATGACTCAAAGGTTAAGGCTGATAGCGCAACGCTATATGTCGTAGGAGTTGAAGAATCAAACAATTACAGCGCAACCGTAATTGCAAAGATGCCTGATGGTGATTTTGACAAAGCAAAATATTTGCCTGCAAGAAATGCTTCAGACACTAAAAAACTTAAAGACAAACAAGACGAAATAATGTTAGATGATAACAATCAATTTAACTTTGTATTTGAAAAGAAAAGTGCATTTGGACCTGAAAAACCTGTAAACAAGATTACTAACAAAGAGGTTAATGTTTCATTCCATTCAAAGGCTGACGATAAGTGGTATGACACAAGCATGATGCTCGATACAAAAAATATGACATTCAGCATAGGAAAGAAAGCCGAGGATCCTCAACCTCCTACTGACAAAACTAATAAGGTAGATAACTCATCAGTTAAACAGAATAATGGTGAGAAATCAACTGAGAAGAACAATAACGTCAAAACTGGAGATAATGAGTCAATGCTTATATATAGCATGATTCTTATGGGAACTTTAATTAGTGCACTTTATGTGGCAAAGAGGAAGAACGCTTAAGATACGAATCACTTATTTATTAAATAAGTATCTACATAAAAGCTAGATAAGAAATTATTAATGAGCAACCTTCGATTTAAATCTGTGGGTTGCTCATGTTTCTGATGTACAGTTTATGTGATTTTAAAAAATATCTATATTTTGCAAACGCATAAATTGGTAAGAATTAGAATATTACAATGTTTTAAATAAGCGTTTTATATAAAATAATAAGGTGGAGGATAGAATTATAATTAGTATGAAAAACAAATTTATTGCAAAAAAAATATTTGCCATTATCTTGATTGCCACTGTGCTCATATCATATGGTAATATTCCATCTTTTGCTGTAACGGGCAATGAAATTGCTAAAGATGGAGAGTATAAGAGTGATGAAGTTACAGTAGAGAATGGCGATAAATTCAGCTATAATCTCATAACTACTTTAAATGTTGCAGATGGCAAATTTAAAAGTGTAGATTTTTCTCATAATGGATATTATGGTGAGGCAAGTGTAAGACGCTCAGAAATGGCATATGATTATATAAAGCAGTTTCTCGTTGGCAAGGAATCCTCACAATCTACTATTGATGAGATAGATACTGTTGCAGGAGCTACATTTACGGTTAATGCTACTAAGGTTGCACTTAAGAATGCAATCTCAAAAGCTGAAGCAAGACCTACAGACGACTCACATTCAGATGATGACTCAATTTACGACCAAGACGGTAAACTAAAGGATGGCACATATTCTATAGATGTGGATACAGCTCATAACATGTTTAAGGTTTCAGAGTGCAAACTAATCGCTAAGGGCGGTGAATACTATGCAATCTGTACATTAGCAAGTACAGGCTTTGACAGGTTGTTCATGGGTTCTCCATCGGAGGCAAGAAAAGCCAGCAATTCGAAGGCTATAGCTGGGATTGAGGGGTATACAGCTGAAACAAACAGTCAAACTACATTTTGGCCAATCCCTGTAGAAATACTTGATCAAAATATTCCTGTAGCAGCAAGATCAGCAAAGAAAAAGAGTTGGTATGCCCATACACTAGAATTCAAATCAGATACTATTCAGAAAATTTCTGGGACATTACAGGATCCAACCAAAGAGCAGGAAGTAAAAAAATATATCAGGCATTTTTATTTGGATGAATGTATATTTGATAATCTTGAAGAAGATGTAACTAAATTGGGCAAAATAAATTATACGGTGCCTTTTTTCAAAAAAGACAGTACAAATGAAATTACAGGCGTTAAATTACATAGACAGAGCTCAGGCGATTTTGAGGTCGGATGGTTCATTTCAGACTGGGATGTTTTTTCCAACAAACAAAAAGATAAGAATCCAATGTTTAGAAAAACGCTAAAAATTAAAGATCGTTCAACAAAAGATAATGATTTCAAGGCGACCTTAAAAGTATATGACAAGAAGGACCCTAATGTTAACTATACCTCTATAAAATCGGATAAGGCGAAACCAATCTCGGAGGTTACATTTAATGTGAAATTAAAAGCTGCTCCAGCACCTGTGCTTGTAGATTTTAGTATTAAAGATATTAAAACTAAAAACACAATTAAAAATTCAACAATTAAAATATCTGATCCCTCTGGAAAAGAAGTTACACCAAACGTGGATGGCAAATATAAACTCGGCGTTGGGGTGAATTATTCATTGGAAGTTTCCGCAGATGGATATCTAGATCAGGACTGTAATCCATTACTTAAAGAAAAACTGAGGGTTACAGAAGCGGGAACAATTGAAAAATTCCTACTTGCCGAAAAAGATAGTAAACATCTTGTGAAAATGAATGTTTTGGACGAGAATAAAAAGAGTATTCAAAATGCTAAGATAGAAGTCACCCATGATAAAACAAATAAGAAAATAGAACCTGATAAAGATGGCAAATATTTGTTATTAGACAATCAGGTATATACATGTGATATATCAGCAGATGGTTATATCAAAAAAACAGGTCAAAGAATAAAAGTGTCTGATGATAATGATGTAATTTTTACCCTTAGAGAGAATATTAAGGAATATAATGTCAATATTTTCATTTATTCGCTAGAAAATCATCAGAACTATGATAAACCGTATGAAATAAAGGTCTACAGCCTTGATGGAGAAAACAAAAAATATGTAACACCAGGATCAGACGGTCGATATAAGTTAAAACGAGATGTAAAATATTATTATGATTTAAATATTGAAGGATTTACAATATTTAAGGATTCTAAGCAACCTCTTGTTTATAACGGTGACGAAGAAAATGTTGATGAGAGAATAATAATTCAACCAACTCAAAAATACTTGTTAAATAAGAAAATCGCCGAGGCAAAGGAATTGCATAAGAGCACGTTAGATTGTATGGGCGATGGTCCTGGACAATATCCACAGACTAATGTAGAAGAATTTAAAAAGTCGCTCACAGATGCGGAAAAAGTTCTTGCGGACAATAACAGCAAAGAGGAAGATTTTAAGAATACTCTCAGCACTCTAAATAAAGCTATGTCAAAACTTAAGAAGAGCAGACATTATTTTGTCGAAAAGGTTAGGGTTAGGGTTAATCAGACAACAACAGGAAAAGCTCAGGAACTCGAATTAACTGTTTCAGGTAATTTGGCAAAGAAATATGGATATTCAAAAAATAGAAATCCTAAGGAAGTCACAGTACTAGATGTGATTCTTGCTGCACATGAGGCAATTTATGGCGATGAATTTAAGAATAATCCGAAAACGAAATTCGATTCATATGACGATGCTTCTATTCCAAATAGAATTTTCGGTTCAAGCTCAAGTATGGGATTTATTGCTCACAACAATATGCCAATAGGTGCATATTCGCGCAAGGTGGTTAAAACTGGAGATTTAGTTTCTATAGGGCTTTATCCGAAGAGCACAAAAGACGCACAATACCTTTATTTTGAAAATAAAGATTTCAATGTAAAAAGTGAAGATAATGTTAAACTTAAATTGCTCCAATACAGAATAAACTCTTTTGGTATGGAAGAGGCTAAACCAGCAGTTGGATATACTATAATACTGAAAAATAAGGACACTGGAGAGAGTGTGGAAATACCCGTCAAAACTGACAATGATGGCAATGTGGAATTCAAGCTCGATAAGGTCGGTGTTTACGAAGTTGATTCTGTTTATAACCCATCAGTATCAAGCTATATCTTGCCATATTTAAATATAAAGGTAAGTGCAAAAGATAATACTGAAGAACCAGGAACAAATCCTGAACCAGGTCAAGATCCAAATCCAGGTATAGATTCTGATCCAGGTACAGACCCAACACCACGTACTGATTCAACAAAAGGCAAGGCAAATGCTGAGCTTATAGTTAAAGAAAAGAGTAAGACAAAAGTTGGTGAGGAAAATGTAGCCAAGACAGGAGATCAATCGGCGCTTACTGTGTATGCATTAATCGCTATTACTGCCATAGGGATAGGATATTTTGTCTTAAGGAAAAAGAAATCTAAAAAATAATATCTTGATTGTATAATATTCGTTGGGGTGAACCTTGGGAAAGACTTGCTCCAACGGATTTTTGTATTATAAAACAGATATGACCGCATTATAAAACACATTAGGCGCATATTGTCAAAACTCTCTTCATGGTGTAAAATAATATAAGTAGAGGACTCAAAAGGGGCGAGTTGATATGAGAGAGTTTTTTGATAACATAGGTTCAAATATAGGTATTACAGATATACTTGATATTTTGATTGTTACCTATGTGATATATAGAATTTTAGGGTTTATTAAGGAATCGAGGGCGCAGCAGCTTGTGAAGGGCGTCCTTGTTTTAGTGGTAGTGTTTTTTATATCTGATTATTTAAAACTATACACACTATACTGGGTACTAAAAGCTACTTTTACCCTAGGCATGTTTGCATTAGTTGTAGTCTTTCAGCCAGAGCTCAGGCGTGGACTTGAATACATGGGACGATCGAAGCTGGTACAGACACCATTTGGAACAAGCAATTCCACAGTTGATATGGAGATTGCAAGTGAAATTCAAACTGCTTTAACATTCTTTTCAAGATCAAAAACAGGAGCCTTGTTAGTATTCGAGAGAAATACACCTCTAAAAGAGATAATGGATACTGGAACTAGCATTGATTCTACAATCAACTCTCAAATTTTGGGCAATATCTTTTATGAGGGTGCACCTCTGCATGATGGAGCAGTTGTCATAAAAGGCGGTAGGATTGCTTCTGCCGGATGCGTTCTGCCACTAACTTCAAATAAGAATTTAAATCCAGATCTTGGAACTCGCCATAGGGCTGGAATAGGTATCACAGAGATTTCGGATGCGATGGTACTTATTGTTTCGGAAGAAACTGGTATTATTTCGCATGCAGAGGGAGGAAGACTTCACAGGAGATTGACAAGCGAGGAGCTTTCAGAACTTTTAAATGACTTTTATAAGCCTGTTGAAGATAAAGAAAACAAGGGAATATTGAGCCTTTTCAAATTTCTTAAATCTGCTGAAATCGCAAGGGACGAACTTCCAAAGTCAGAAGATGTTCCAAAGTCCACAAATATTCCAAAATCGGAAGGCATAAAGAAGGGAGCGGATAACTAATGTTTCAGAGTAAAAAGCTTAACCTTCTAATATCATTTGTTATTGCTATTATTTTGTGGGCATATGTTATTGGAGAGATAAACCCTGTAACAACGAAATCTTTTGTTGATGTAAATATCAATTTGGAGAACCAGATAGCGCTGGAAGAGCGGGGTCTTGCAATAGAGAGCATCAGTGAAGACAAAATAAATGTTACGGTTAAGGGTGAGCGTTCACGAGTACAAAATGTTGAAAAAGATGATGTTTATGCAGAAGTCGATCTCGCATTGGCACGTGCAGGTCATAACGAACTTGATGTAAACGTTAGGACCCCTGAGAAGGTGAACGTTGATAAAAAAAGTATTAACAAGGTGAGATTAACTGTTGGCGAGTTGGTTTCTGAGGAAAGGCCGACCAAAGTTGTGTACGTAGGAGCGACCAACTCTGATTTGGAGCCATATACGATTGAGAGAACTCCCGAAAAAGTGATAATTCGTGGAGCGATGAGCAACGTTGAAAAAGTATCTCAGGTCGTTGCCAAAGTAAGAGTAGATCAAATAAAGGATAAGGAAACCACAGCAGAGGCAGAGCTGGTACCTGTTGATAAAAATGGGAAAGTGGTTAATTGGATTCGTCTAAGCTCCAGTCAGATTCAGGTTAAGGCAGTCATGACCAAAACTAAGAAGGTCGATCTCGATGTGCCGATTCAAGGAAATGATTCAGGAGATGTAAAGCTTGACTACCAGAAGACAGTTATTATCAAGGGTAATGCGGATGTAGTTAAAGAGATATCTAAGATTGAAACCGAGCCAGTTGATCTTTCAGCATATGATCAAAATACGACGATTGAACTTAAACCTATTTTGCCTAAGGGGGTTCAGCTTGCAGCGGGGAGCGATATGACTGCAAAGGTTGTATTCTCCTCAACCGAAACTAAAAATATCACCTTTGATGGTGGCGAAATAGATGTTATAGGTCTTGCTGCCAATCTTAAAGCTACCGTTGAAGATGGGGTTGTCATTAGCGCCGAGGGTCGAAAATCATCACTTAACGATGTCAACAAAGAGGATTTCACGCTTGCGGTTGATGTTTCGGGCTATTCAAAGGGATCCTACAAAGTAGACGTTGTTGTCGTTAATAAAAAGGAATTTAAAAAATACACAGTAAGGCCTAGCAAGGTCACAGTATTGATTGAGTAATTCATAATGTGATTTGAAGCCTGAGGAGATAGTAGGTTACGAGGTCGATGAAGCAGGAAGCCCATTGGCTTTAGACAATCGGGAGTTCACGAACTCATAATATGATATAGCAAAGGAGCGGTTATATGGGAAAGTTCTTTGGAACGGACGGAGTTAGAGGCATTGCAAATGATGACCTTACTCCCACACTCGCTTTTAAATTGGGAATGGCGGGAGCTACAGTTTTAAAAAAAAGCAGCAAACGACCTATTTTTATTATAGGTATGGATACAAGAATTTCAGGAGATCTTCTTGAAAATGCCATTGCAGCAGGTATTTTGTCTGTGGGCGGTAATGTCATTAAGGTTGGGGTTGTTCCAACACCTGCAGTTGCACTTCTTGCAAGGCACTATGGAGCAGATGCAGGAATTGTGATTTCGGCTAGTCACAATCCATTTGAGTATAATGGCATTAAATTCTTTAACGGGAACGGATTTAAGCTTGATGATGAAATTGAGGAGAAAATAGAAACTCTGGTACAAGAAGATGATATCAAGATTAAAATTTCCAAGGGTGATGAAATAGGCAAGTGCATAGACGGCAGTCAGGACGCTCTAAAGTACTATGAGGATTTTTTAGCTAGCACAATGGATAGAAGGCTTGACGGGCTTAAGGTGGTCTTAGACTGCGCAAATGGTGCATCTTACAAGGTTGCTCCAGACATATATAGAAGACTTGGTGCTGACGTTACAGTCATTGGCGATGACCCAAACGGTGTTAATATAAATGACAAGATTGGCTCGACGCATCCAGAGAAGCTTCAGCAGAAGGTTGTTGAAACCGGAGCTGACATAGGACTTGCATTTGACGGGGACGCTGACAGGCTTATCGTTGTAGACGAAAATGGTATGGTGGTTGATGGCGACAAAATAATTTGCCTATGTGCAAGGATGCTCAAGGATGCAGGGGAGCTTATTGGCGACCGTGTTACCGCAACTGTTATGAGCAATATAGGCTTTCATAAATACTGTGAAAAACATGGTATAACTGTCGATGTTACGAAGGTTGGTGACAGGTATGTTCTTGAATCCATGCTAGAAACAGGATGCATACTCGGTGGTGAACAATCTGGACATATCATATTCCTTAATCGCACAACGACTGGTGACGGAGTTCTATCATCTCTGCAATTCTTAAAGATACTTCTGGATTCAGGAGAGCCATTGTCAAAACTCGCTAAAGAGGTTGAACTGTTCCCTCAGGTGCTCGAAAATGCAAAAGTTGCTAACATGAATAAAGAACTTTTCTTAAAAGATTCCGAAATACTAAATGAGATTGCAAATATAGAGAAAGCCGTAAGCCAAGACGGTAGGTTACTAATAAGACCATCGGGCACTGAACCAGTTGTTAGAGTTATGATTGAGGGAAAGGACATTGAAAAAATTCACAAGATGGCGCTTGACCTT
>USBT01000037.1 GCA_900553025.1 uncultured Eubacteriales bacterium
ATAAGTCCTCCAATGATAATAATCAATTATCCTTTATTAACAAAATAATTATAACTTATGGTCTTAGTGATTTCAATGAATGTAAATGATTTTATTCTAATTCAAGTCAAAATCTTTATTTCTGTTAAAAGAATATATGGCATGCGCTAACTTTTATGCATATATGCATAAAAAATTAAAATAGCGATTCATAAATATTGTAAACACTTTAAAATTTGCCTCATTTTAATTTTGATATGATTAGATATGTTAAACATAAAAAAAACCATCATGTTAAATGATAGCTCTTTTGTTTAGCTTTGAGTGATTTATTATGTTGGATATAATTTCAGCAGTGTGTATAGTTTTATTGGATAATTAAAATCCATTTTTCACTTTTTGTACACTTTATTTCTCACAACATCCTATAGTTCCCGTTCCCACCTTCGATTAGTCCGTCGGATTTCATTCGGCGGATTTCGCGCATCATGGCACTTCTGTCGACGTGCAGATATTTTGCCAAATCCGTTAGTTTCATTGGAATATCAAAGTATCCATCTTTAGAATTTTCGTTTGTTCCAGATACATATTTAAAGTATGCGATGAGCTTACTCCTCGTGCTAGACTGACCGAGAATAGAGATGTGCAATGAAAGCTCCTGAGAACGCTGAGTGCTCATGATGAATAGATTGCTGATGAGCTGACTGTGGTGGTTGCAAAGATTTTCGCAGGGCTTAATTATGTGATTGTAGTCTATGTATACCACCTCGCAGTCCTCAAGTGCTGTAACAAGATATTCGTAATTGCTTATGGGTAACGAGAAAAATTCGCCGAAGATATCTCCAACAAAATATTGCTCCAGCAAAAATGTTTCTCCGTCAGAATTGAGTATTTCCAGCTGGGCAGATCCTTTACGCATTACTGCAACCTTTCCTGGAGCATCATAGGTATATGAGAGAATTGTTTCTCCAGCCATATAATTCTTAATTACAGGATTGAAGCATGGAATCATTTTTTCAAGACTCTCATCAGAAATATTGTATAAAAATTGTCTTTTGTCCATAACTATTACGTCAAATTATTCCCTTAAACCATTACATACAATCATTCTCTTAAACTATTACATTAAATTTTTCCATTAAACTCTTCCATAATCTGTACTCCGGCACTTGCACCTATTCTGTCAGCACCGGCCTCGATCATTGCCTCCACCGTTTCGAGATCTCTTATACCGCCTGAAGCCTTGACTTTTAGACTGTCGCCGACGGTTTTCTTCATCAGCTTAACATCGGCAACCTTGGCACCGCCACTACTGAATCCAGTTGATGTTTTAACAAAATCCGCACCAGCTGCTTCAGCGAGCTTACAAGCCATGACAATCTCATCGTCCGAGAGTAGGCAGGTTTCAATGATAACCTTAACTAATGCATTTAAAGAATGAGCGACTTTGACGACCTCAGCAATATCATTTTGCACAAATTCATAGTTCATGGATTTAAGCATACCCACATTGATAACCATGTCAACCTCAGACGCACCGTTCTCGCAAGCGTATTTTGTTTCAAAAACCTTTGCCTCAGTCGAGCATGCTCCAAGAGGAAAGCCAACTACAGAACACGTCTTGACGTCACTTTCAGATAAAGCCTTGAATACCTGTGGCACATAGTAAGAATTGACACATACCGAATAGAAATCTGCGGAAACGGCTTCCTTACAAAGTGCATCTATCTGCTCGGGCGTTGCTTCTGGCTTTAGAAGTGTGTGGTCGAAATATTTGTTAAACTTTTTCTCGTTCATAATAATTTATTTCTCAAAGCTTATTGATTTGAGATACTCCTTTCAATATTTGTAAAGCCTTGAAAACAGGCTGATATAAATTTATCTTTTGTGGTATAATTATATCATATAAAAGAGTAAAAAAATAGGACTGAGAGGTTTTATGGAAGTAGAGTATAAATTTTTGTGTCAAGGGGAGCTAAACATAGCAAAAAGGGATGAGATTATCGGTGCTTTGGAGCAGAATGAATTAATATATGTGCTTGCCGTGGAGCTTAACGATATTGGAACAAAATATTTGGATAGCGTTACGGGTTCTCTCCGTAAAGAAAATATCGCAGTTAGAGACAGGCACGAGATTAGTCACACCGTTTCTTTTGTCGGCGCAGATTTCTTTAAGGGTGATTTTACGCCTGAAGAATTTGAGGATGCTTTTGGAAAGGAAATCCGTGAAGAAGTTGAAAAATATGCGAGAAATGAGATTGCTCACGGAAATAAACATATTTTGTCATTTAAGTGGGGAGGCTCGTCTGAAAATGGACTTCATAAGAGAAACGAAGTTGAGCTTGACCTAACGGATGGGGATATAGAGTTTTGGAAGCTAAGCCGCAACGTTTATAGGAAGTTCAGGAGAGCTGAGAAAGAGGGTCTTGTTGACTTATTTACCACCATGGTTAGAAGGTCTAAAATTTTTGTGCTATTTAATGGAAGTATAATAGAAGTATGCATTGATACTGGCTTTTTTTTCAAAAACAAAGGGAAAATGTCAGTTGCTGACAAGGAAATTCTAAGGGCAGTGGAGAAAAATGAGGCTGATGAAGAAAAGGAAATTCTTGATTTAATATCTGAACTGCCTGAAAGCCATAGAATTTCTGAAATTGAATTAGAATTAAATAAGGGAAGTGAGCAGGATTTGAAAGCCTTAGCTGATTACTTATCAAAGAAATTCAATCTCACCCCAAATGAGGTGTCAAAGTTTCAGAGAGGTTTAAATCTCTATTGCGGAGAGTTGACGTCTATATGATTGAAATTTGGCGTCGTAATATTTTTAAACCAAGAGGTGTAATATTATTGAAAGTTAGAGAGTAATATTATTGAAAGTTGGGTTAGTGTAAAAAATTGTGGAGTTTTTGAAAACTGGTGTAAACTTTACTTTTTACACAAAAAATTATATAATAGATAGCATTCTGTGCACCCAAATAGGTTGATGTGCTGAGGTGTGCATTATAAAGTATGAATATCCAAACAGGAGGAATTTTAAATAATGAAAACAAACTTATTATCAAAGGAAAAGAATGTAGCAAAGTTTACTATGGAGTTTACTGCAGAGGAATTCGATCAGGCATGTATTGATGCGTACAAGGCAACAAAAGATCAATTTTCAATTGATGGATTCAGAAAGGGCAAGGCTCCAAGAAGTATCATAGAAAAGCATTATGGAGAAGGTGTTTTCTTTGAAGAAGCGGTCAATCAACTTTTCCAGCAGAATTATCTGAATGCTGTGCAGGAACTCGATCTTGACATTATCGATAGCCCTGCTGCAGAATTTAGTGAAATAGGCAAGGGAAAACCAATGACAATAACCATTACTGTTCCTGTATACCCTGTAGTTGAAGTTAAGGATTACATGGGCGTAGAAGCAGAGCAGGAGAAGGCTCAGGTTAGTGATGAGAGTGTTCAGGCTGAAATCGATAACATGCTAAAGCGAAATGCCAGAATGATAACTGTAGATAGAGAGTCTAAGAATGGAGATACACTTATATTCGATTTCAAAGGCTTTGTCGATGGCGAGCAGTTTGAGGGTGGGACAGCTGAGAGACACGAGCTTAAACTTGGATCCGGAATGTTTATTCCAGGATTTGAGGAGCAACTTGAGGGTCTTAAAGCAGGAGAATCTAAGAATGTAGAGGTTAAATTCCCTGAAAATTACACAGAGGAACTCGCAGGAAAAGATGCTACTTTTGAGTGCCTTGTACATGAAGTCAAGGAAGAAGAAATACCGGAACTCGATGATGAGTTTGTGAAAGACGTTAGCGAGTTTGATACTGTTGATGAGCTTAAAGAAGATATCAAGAAGAGACAACTTGAGAATGCAAAAAATATGGTTGTTAGCAGAGCAAAAGATGCTGTGGTTTCAAAAGTATACGAAAACAATCCAGTGGATGTTCCCGATGTAATGGTTGAAGATGAAATCACTAGAATGATTCAGGAAATTGGACAACAGCTATCTTATCAGGGACTTACAGTAGAAAATTATCTTCAGTATATGGGCAAGAATATGTCCGAGATGAGAAATGA
Organism: uncultured Eubacteriales bacterium; assembly: GCA_900553025.1. Classification (GTDB taxonomy): domain Bacteria; phylum Bacillota; class Clostridia; order Peptostreptococcales; family Anaerovoracaceae; genus S5-A14a. Next base: position 4,054 of record USBT01000037.1, read on the forward strand.
ACTTAGAGAGGATGCTGCTAAGAAAGTCGGTACTCGAATCGTTCTAATGTCTATAATAGACAAAGAGAATATCGAGGTTTCTGAAGAAGAAATGGAAGCTGAGCTTGCTAAGATTGCAGAGGCTTATAAGAGGGACGTTGAGGAAATAAAGAACATGATTGGAATAGAAAATCTAACCTATTTCCAGAAGGATGTCCAAATAACCAAGGCAATCGACATGCTATATAATAATGCAAAAATAAAAGAGGTTGAACCTAAGAAGGTAGATCCAGTTGAAATTAAAGACGATGAAAAGTCCGAAAAAACTGGAGATGAAAAAACAGAGGGAAAATAATGGCATTAATACCATATGTTATAGAGCAGACGGGAAAGGGCGAAAGATCCTACGACATTTATTCACGTCTGCTTAAAGACAGAATAATTTTTCTGGGCGAAGAGATTGATGATCATGTTGCCACCCTTGTAACAATGCAACTTCTTCATCTGGAAGCTGAAGACCCGGAAAAAGATATATCGCTTTACATTAACAGCCCAGGAGGTTCTGTAACCGCTGGGCTAGCGATTTATGATACCATGAATTATATCAAACCGGATGTGTCAACTATATGTGTCGGAATGGCGGCCAGCATGGGAGCTGTTTTATTATCCTCAGGCACAAAGGGTAAGCGATTTGCTCTGCCAAATGCTGAAATAATGATTCACCAGCCACTTGGAGGGGCGAGAGGTCAGGCTCAGGATATTAAAATTCATGCGGATTGGATATTAAAGACTCGTGAGAAGCTCAACAAAATATTAGCAAAGAATACGGGTCAGAATATTAAAAAAATTGATAAAGATACTGATAGAGATAATTTTATGGATGCATCTCAGGCAGTATCTTATGGTTTGATTGATAAAGTAATTGGGAATGAGTAGTTTGAATAATAACAATAAGAAAGACAACATAGAAAATAAAGATAACAACACAATTAATCAGGAGTGTAGCTTTTGTGGCAAATTCAGAGCGGAGGTACCATTTTTGTATGGAAGCGGAGGAACCTTTATTTGTTCAGACTGCCTTGGGGAAATTCTTGAAGCAAGCAGAACAGGTGGTGATCCCGTTATTTTATCGATGGATCTTGAAAACGAGAGCAGAGCAATCAGACGCTTTCTTGATGACGAGATTATGGAATCAGAATTTGATGATGACTTTGAGGAGTTCGATGAAGATGATGAGGAATATGAATTTGGCGGACCCTTTGGTGAAAAAGACTACGATCTTGCGAATCTATCACCCGATGCACTGCATCTTCTTGAGAGCCTCAAAATGTTCCAATTAGATCAAATGGATCAAGGCTTTCAAAAGAATCACACCCAAAACTCTAGAGGTTCAATGCATGAAGATAAGGATTTTCATCTGATAACACCAGAGGAGATTTTCGAAGCATTGAGCGAATATGTAATAGGTCAGGAGGAAGCCAAGAAAAGTCTAGCCGTAGCCGTTTATAACCACTACAAACGTATTTTGTACTTAGAAAAGCATAAAGATCAGGATGTTGAACTTCAAAAAAGTAATATTGTAATGTTCGGACCGACAGGCTCGGGAAAAACTTTACTTGCTCAGACATTGGCTAAACTACTTGAAGTACCTTTTGCAATAGCAGATGCAACCGCACTTACAGAAGCTGGATACGTTGGTGAGGATGTTGAAAATATTTTATTAAGGCTGCTTCAGGCTGCAGACTACGATATTGAAAGAGCTCAGAGAGGCATAATCTATGTCGATGAGATTGACAAAATAGCGAGAAAAAGCGACAATCCGTCCATAACTAGGGATGTTTCAGGCGAGGGTGTTCAGCAGGCGCTGCTTAAGATTCTTGAGGGAACAGTGGCAAATGTGCCTCCGCAGGGCGGAAGAAAGCATCCACACCAGGAGTTTATCCAGTTTGACACTACAAATGTTTTGTTTATTTGTGGTGGAGCTTTTGCAGGACTTGATGAGGTAATTAAAAAGAGGATGGGCGACAAGACCATCGGCTTTAACGCTGATAAGAAAACGCGAATCCTCGCAGATGATGAGATAATAGCAAATGTTGAACCTGAGGACTTGTTGCATTTTGGCCTCATACCTGAATTTATAGGAAGACTGCCTGTACTTGTGGCGCTTAATGAGCTCGACGAGGAAGCGCTGATTAGCATAATGACTAAGCCGAAGAATGCTATTTTGAAACAGTATCAGAGTCTATTTGAAATGGATAATGTGAAATTAACGGCTGAAAAAGGTGCACTTGAAGCCATTGCTAAGATGGCTATGGATAGGAAGACGGGTGCACGTGGGCTCAGAAGCATATTCGAAAATATTTTGCGCAACCAAATGTTTCACATACCGTCTTTGTCAGACGTTGAAGAATGTGTTATTACGAAAAAATCGGTTCAAGAGGGAAGCGAACCTAAGATAATAAAAAAGAAAAGCAGTAGACGAAAACCTGAAACTGAAAATAAGCAAAACAGAGCTTTGGAAAACTAATTTGAGAAAGGGGTAATATATGCAAAAAAAAGACGATACGAAATTGATTTTTCCTTGCATTGCATTAAGAGGGGTTACAGCCTTCCCAGGCACAATTACCACTTTTGATGTAGGGCGTGAAAAGTCCCTCCGTGCACTCGATAAGGCCGTCGAGGGAAAGAAACTTTTATATGTTGCAACTCAGACCGATGAGGATATTCAAATTCCCACATTCGATGATATGTACGAAATAGGGACACTAGTATATGTCAAGCAAGTGCTGAAGATGCACGGAGATGTTGCAAGAGTGCTTGTGGAAGGTATTACAAGGGCTAAGGTAGCTGAGGTTATATCCGATGATGACTATCTAGCTGCAACAATTTATGAGCTAAAAACGGAAATAGCAATGGATGATCTCATAATTGAGGATAAAACCATGATTAGATTTTTGAGGAATCTATTTATGGAATACGCTGAAATCTTTTCTCTAAGAGAGCCAGATGCGGCAAGACTTGTTTTCACATCTGAGGACCCTGTATTTATTGTTGACTGCATCGCAAATCAACTTGATATTACCTATACGAGAAAGCAAAAGATTCTGGAGGAAAGTGATTTCCATCAGAGACTGATTCATATTACCAATATTCTAAGTGAAGAAATCGAAATCGCTAAGATGGAGAATCAGATTTCTGAAGAACTTAAAAAGAGCATGGATGAAAACCAGAAGGAATATGTTCTAAGAGAAAAGATGAAGGTTATTCAATCTGAACTTGGAATTGGCGATGAGGTTGTAGAAAGTGAGAATTGGTCTGAAAAACTAAAGGAGCTTAATCTTGATGATGAAATAACAAAGAAGGTTCAACGCGAAATAGACAAGTATTCAAAAATGCCGCCATCATCTCCAGAGAGCTCTGTCATCAGAAATTATGTTGAGACAATATTGGAACTGCCTTGGAACACATCTTCCGAGGGTAATTCTGATCTAAAAAAAGCCGAAAAAATTCTTGAGCGTGAGCATTATGGACTAGAGAAGGTTAAGGAGAGAATCCTAGAATATCTTGCAGTAGTTCATCTATCAAAGGGAATAAAGGGCCCTATTTTGTGCTTAGTTGGTCCTCCTGGAGTAGGTAAGACTTCGATTGCAAAATCAATTGCTAATGCGACGGGGAGGAGCTTTGTGAGAATGTCCCTTGGCGGAGTTAGGGACGAAGCTGAGATTAGAGGACATAGGAGGACGTACATAGGTGCTATACCTGGTAGAATTATAACATCGCTAAAGGACGCGGGCACTAACAATCCTCTGTTCTTATTCGATGAGGTTGACAAAATAGGTGCAGACTTTAAGGGCGATCCAGCAGATGCTTTACTTGAGGTTCTGGATCCAGAACAAAACAATACTTTTAAGGATCACTTCCTCGATGTGCCATTTGATTTGTCAAAGATAATGTTTATTACGACTGCAAATACAATTGATACAATTCCAAGACCACTTCTTGATAGGATGGAAGTAATTGAGGTTTCTGGATACACGGAAGAAGAAAAAATAAAAATTGCTCAGAAGTATTTGATTCCAAAGAAGCTTAAGGAGCATGGTCTAACCAAAAACAATTTGAAAATTGGCAAGAAAACTCTTTCGGATATTATAAACTATTACACAAGAGAATCAGGTGTCAGAAGCCTTGAGAGAGAAATTGCAAATCTTTGCAGAAAGGTTGCTAGGAAGGTTGTAACGGAAGCAACGAGCGACAATGGGAATTGTGATATTTCCGAGATTACGTATAGGATAAGTCCACCTGACATTGAAGAATATTTAGGAAAGAAAAAGTTCAGGTATGATACTATTTCCTCAAAGGCTCAGGTTGGTGTAGCTACGGGCATGGCATGGACCCAGGTTGGAGGCGATACGCTGTCTATAGAAACCTCATGCGTCAATGGTACAGGAAAACTCCAGCTTACCGGTAACCTTGGAGATGTTATGCAGGAGTCTGCAAAGGCTGCTGTTACATACATAAGGTCGATTTCTAAAGATATTGATATTGCTGATGATTTCTACAAAACAATGGACATTCACATTCATGTGCCGGAGGGGGCTGTTCCAAAGGACGGACCTTCTGCAGGTGTTACAATGTTTACATCAGTCGTTTCAGCTTTAACTCATAAGCCAATAAGAAATGATGTATCAATGACTGGAGAAATAACGCTTAGAGGCAAGATTCTTCCTGTCGGTGGAATTAAGGAAAAGGTATTAGCTGCACACAGAGCAGGTATTAAAAAAATCTTGCTTCCAAGAGAGAATGAAAGAGATATCGATGAAATACCTGAAAGCGTTAGAAACAAGCTCTCTTTTGTGCTCTTAGATGAGGCTAAGGATGCATTAAAGGATGCTCTGGTATAAACATGGATAATAAGATAAATAAATCAGAAATACTTGCGGTTGCTGTTAAAAAAGAACAGTACCCTGAATCAGGTCCGATGGAAATTGCCTTTGCAGGTAGGTCGAATGTCGGAAAGTCATCACTTCTGAATCTTATAACAGGGCGCAGAAAGCTTGCGAGAATAAGTGGAAGCCCCGGTAAGACAAGGACGATTAATTTTTATTCCATCAATGATGATTGCTTTAGAATAGTCGATCTCCCAGGATATGGATATGCCAAGGTTTCTAAAGCTGAAACATTAAAATGGGGTCAAATGATTGAGGAGTACCTGATTGAAAGGACTAACTTACTTAAGGTTATTCAGCTGGTGGATATAAGGCATAAACCGACAAAGCAGGATGTTCAGATGTATGACTTTTTGAAATATTACAGCCTTGATGGGATTGTTGTCGCAACCAAGGCGGATAAAATTTCAAATAATGAGAGAGGGAAGTCACTAAAGCTTATTAGACAAACTCTTGGAATGCGTGTTTCTGACGAAATTTATCCAGTTTCTGCTTTGAATAAGACGGGACATGAACCTCTGATTGATAAATTGTTTTGTTTATGTGAGAAAGGTGAGATGTAAAATGGATAATGAAATGGAGATAAAGGGAAAAATTCTTTTTACACAGCAGCAGATTTGGGAACGTGCAAAGGAACTGGGATATCAAATCTCAAAAGACTATGAAGGTGAAGAGCTTATTGTGCTTGGAACCCTCAAAGGTGCAATTATCTGGATGGGAGACGTTCTAAAAAATTTGACACTGGATACTAAGATAGATTTTGTATCTGCTTCAAGCTACGGCTCCGGGACAACAAGCTCTGGCGTAGTTAAGATTACAAAGGATATTGATATGGATTTGTTCCACAAAAATATACTTATAATCGAGGACATAATAGATACGGGCACGACACTTAAGTTCCTTAAAGATTACATTGAGGAGCGAAATCCTAAATCTGTTAAAATTTGTACCCTTTTGGACAAGCCTTCGAGGCGAAAGGCTGATGTTAAGGGTGACTATGTGGGCTTTACTGTCGACGATCTTTTTGTCATAGGGTACGGGCTTGACTATGATCAGAAATATAGAAATTTACCTTATGTAAGTTATTTAGAAGGTTAGGAGAAAAACATGAAGAAAGTCAACTATATAATTTCATATTTATTAGTTGTTTGCTTTCTGATTTCTGTTTTAACTCTTTCATCGACTTTGACGCTCCACACGAGTGCAACATACAATTTCAACTTTAACGATGGTGTTGCATTTAAAAAGGCTCCAGCACCTGTAGAACCGAATAAAATATCAAGCGAATTGACCAAATATCTAATTTCTCCTTCAAAGGAAAAATTTCAAATTTATGAAGTCAACGGAAGGTACAAGGATCCTATTTTCAACAAAAAAGAACAAGAAGTGATGAAAAGGGTTAAAACAATTTTCAGCATTGAACTATTTGCCAGTGTACTGAGTGCAGTGGTTTTCTTTGCGTTGTATAGATATCTTTATTCAAATGGCTTCAAGGAAGCGCTAGGCAATAGAATGAAATTTGCATTGTATATTACTTCTGGATGCGTTATTGCAAGAATAATAGCAATCTCAATAAAAACTTTTAGAGTTAGTTTATATGCCAATATGATAGGAATTAAGATTGATAAACCTTCAATTTTAATCCCTATTTTTGGAGATCCATTTTTTAAAAGCTATATTATGTTTTCCACGATAATTGCAGTGGTCTTAATTGGGATAACAATATATTTTAACAAAAAATTCGTAAAGCCTGTAAGAATTTTTTCGTAAAGGAATATTTATAAAATCAGAATTTATCGAAACGTATCAAAAGCGAAAAATGCGTAATACGAGATATGCTGTTTAACTTGAAAGGATTTTTTAATGGAATATAAGGTTGACTATCATTTTCACTCAACATTTTCAGATGGCACAAAAAGACCTACAGAGCTTGTAAAATGGTACAAAAATAATGGCTATGATGAGATTGCTTTGACTGATCATGACGGAATTGATGGTATCAAAGAAGCAAAGATTGCGGCTGAAGCCCTAGGAATTCAGGTGATATCAGGGGTAGAAATCTCAACCAATCTTTCGGTAGATTTTAAGAACAAACCGATTGATGTCCATGTTCTTGGATATAGGTTTGATGAGAACAATGCGGAATTGATTTCAAAGCTAAAAGAACTGAGACGTTTCAGAGCAGAACGAAATGATTTGCTGATAAAGAAATTGAACGAAATGGGATATGAAATTTCGTATGAGGATATATTAAAATGCACAAACAGATCCAATCAAACTTATATAGGAAAGCCTAATATTGCAGACACACTTGTAGATAAGGGATATATAAAGAATAGAAATGATGCATTCGAAGATGGTAAATTTCTCGAAAGTCCTGAAATAAAAGCAATTAAAAAAGAACAAATGAATATTGCTGATGCAATTCATCTAATTAAAGATGCGGGTGGCATAGCCGTTATAGCTCATCCCATGGAAATCTTTGAGGAAGAAAAATATTTTGTTGAAGCTTTGGTGAAATGCTCGCGCAATATACCAAAAGAGTATTACGGTAAACAGAAGTTTTTCAAATGGTTATTCGAGGAACTGAAGAAACTGAAAAGACAGGGACTTGGAGGTCTCGAGTGCTACCATCCATCAGCTTCAGAGGAGGATTCGCATAATCTCGTGAAAATTGCCGAGAAGCTGAAGCTTCATATTACTAGGGGCTCGGACTATCACGGATTATGAATTGAATAATACATATTTTTGGAAATTTAATT
>USBT01000038.1 GCA_900553025.1 uncultured Eubacteriales bacterium
GAGACATGCACAGCCGTGCCATACATGACTCTTCATACAATACTTCGGGCACGGAGATAAAAAGGAGAGTTTATTATGGCAAAAATGACTAATTGTAAATCATGTGGTAAGGAAATAGCTAAATCTGTGCTTGCTGTAAGCGTTTTATTAAACAAAATGTCGGCATAATATTGCAATCCTTTAATTCTGTGTATACTCCAATGTTTTTCACAAAAGAAAATATAGAAACAAAACCAAATTCCATTATTGGCAAGGTGATTAACAATATACAAAGATATTGAAAAGTGCTTAAAGCATTATAAATTGCTTGAGATATAAAAAGAAAGGAAAAATTATTATGGAAAAAACGAAAGTAAAAAAACCAATTTACAAAAGATGGTGGTTTATCGTCATTGTAGTACTTCTTGTTTTGGGTATTATTGGTTCCATTTTTGGAGATGACAGCGACAAGGATGCTAGTCAGCCAAAAGAAGAAACTCAAACTGAACAAAAAACAGATAAGCCAGCAGAGGAAAAGAAAGAAGAGCCAAGTGTTCCAGCAGAATATAAAGCCGCTTTAAAAAGTGCAGAATCTTACTCTGAAATTATGCACATGTCGAAGCAAGGAATTTATGACCAACTTATTTCTGATGCAGGTGACAAATTCCCACCCGAAGCTGCTCAATATGCCATTGATAATTTAAAGGTTGATTTCAAAAAGAATGCTCTTGAATCCGCTAAAACCTATCGTGATACGATGAATATGTCAAATGAGGAAATCCGTGACCAGTTAGTGTCCGAATATGGCGAGAAATTCACGCAAGAAGAAGCAGATTACGCAGTTGAAAATTTACCAAAATAAAAAAACAAGACCCCCGACATCAGCCGAGGGCATGTATTAAGATGTAAGATACATCAACTCAAAAATATTGTACCTTACATCATCGCATAAGTCAAATTTTCAGCTAGCTACAACATGAAGTCGAGAGTTATAAAAAAGAGGTGAAACCCTTTATAGATTTAGAGTTGCGCATCCAGTAGATGAAACAGGCAAACGAAGAATTGACAAAATGACCTCAAGCGATTTACAAAATCTGATATTTCAAATGAAAAATCGTTGATTTTCCAGCATTTCAGCTGTTTTCAACGGTTTCATAAATTCAAATGGAGCGGATGATGGGAATCGAACCCACAACCTAGCCTTGGGAAGGCCATATTTTACCACTAAACTACATCCGCATGACGCCCACAAAGAGCCTCTATATGTTTGATATTTTACAACAAAATATCCGTATGTGCAAGAGAATGCAAGCCATATTCAAAAAGACATATTCATAAAGACCCTGTTTTATGGAGTAACATCGTCATTCACCCTACATCTGAGCTAAATATTTTTATCCTATAATCCGGCTTTTACTTCCCCATAATTCTTACCATATTTATCTTTTCACCTCGGTTTGAGAATTTCTCCTCATACTCAGTCATTATATTATTATGAGCATATTTCGAATTGTGGAGATCCCTTGTCATCTCAGCTATTTGAAGCCCTGCAATCTCGATTTCCTCAAGTGCGGATTCAAAAAGCCCATCATTGTCTGTCTTAAACTGAATAAAGCCATCCTTACCAACCAATCGCGAATAGGCGATGAGTTTCTTGTGGTGAGTCAGACGCCTCTTTGCATGTCTTTTTTTAGGCCAAGGATCACTAAAGTTAAGGTAAATCCCAGATAACTCATCCTTAGCCCACATCTCCTCTGGCAAATCAACGTAGCCCAAATAAAATCGCAAATTAGCGATATCCATTGACTCCGCTAGTCTCAGAGCCTTATGTGCCACACTCGGTTGACCCTCAACAGCTATAAAATAATCATCTGGATTTTCCTTAGCCATTTCTGTTATGAAACGTCCTTTGCCACAACCAATTTCAACGTATAACTTAGCATTTTCAGCTGTTTTGTTGCCAAAAGCATCCTCGAGCCAATGCCCAGACCTAACATCCTCTTTCTTGATGAGAATATGGTCATATTCAAGTAACTTTTCTTCAAGATTTTTGGTTTTTCTCTGTCTCATATCTCACCATTTACGCATCAAATATATTCTTGTGTTTATCGAGAAGTTTTATGAGTGGCAGTCCTAGTCCATAGCAAGCAAGAGCCTGCCCGCCTGCAACCCAGAGCATGCACAAAATAAGTGACGCATCGACGCCATAGTAATATTTCAGCATTATGCCTACAACAACTGCGTTTACAACGACAGGAGGCAGTGGAGCAAGCCACATATTATTTCTAAGCTTATATGTGCCTATCGCTGAAATAAGCGATGCCAAGCTTCCAAAAATAACATCAACAACTCCTACGGGACTTAGGAGATTTGCGATAAGGCAACCAACGAAAAGTCCAGGTATTGCAACGGGTGTAAAAACAGGCAATATTGTAAGTGCCTCGGAGAATCTGAGTTGCATCATGCCATAGCTCAAAGGTGCGATAACAATTGTGATAACGGCGTAAATTGCAGCTATAATCGCTGCTAAAGCTATTTTTTTAGTTGAAAATTTCATTAAAGTTCTTCCAATATTCTAATATCTTAAGCGATTTTATCTCGCTTATTCTTGAGTTCTATTTCGTTAAAATGTTCTCTGCAACTACCATTGCAAAGAAAGCAGCTGCAATTGCAAAAGCAATATAGTCCTTCTTCTCATACACCATGGCATGCAGACGCGTACGACCTTCTCCACCGCGATAGCACCTTGCTTCCATTGCCATTGCAAGGTCTTGAGCAATCTGGAATGCACTTACAAAAAGCGGTACCAGTATAGGAATCAAGGCTTTACCTCGCTGCAAAATATTGCCGCTTTCAAAATCTGCACCCCTAGCCTGTTGAGCCTTCATTATTTTGTCAGTTTCATCGATTAAGGTTGGTATAAAGCGCAGTGCAATCGACATCATCATTGCAATCTCATGCGTTGGAACCCCAATTTTCTTAGTTGGATGAATTAGGGCTTCGATACCATCGGTCAGCTTAATCGGAGTTGTCGTAAACGTCAATAGCGATGAGCCTATTATAAGCATGATGAGCCTAATTCCCATGAAAAACGCCTTGTAGATTCCCTCTTTTGTCAGCTCTAGGAAGCCACATTTAAATATTATCTCCCCAGGATACATGAACATATTTAGCAGGAACGTGAAAATTAATATGAAAAATATCGGCTTCATACCCCGTAGGATAAAGCGTAGTGGCACCTTTGAAAGCGATATCATGAGTATTAGCGGCACAGCGGAAATTGCAAAGCCTAGGAAGCCTCTGACAACAAAAAGCTGTATGATAAAAGCAAGTGTCAAAATTATTTTGGTGCGTGGGTCTAGCTCGTGAATAACTGATTTTGAAGGATAAAATTGTCCAAGTGTAATGTCTCTAATCACGATGCACACCCCCTGTCAAATAGCCAAAGAGTGCCTCTTCCACATCGTCAATTCTCACTGCATCGGTCTCAATATGGATCCCTCTCTCATCGAGCTTGTCGAACAAAACAGCTGACGGGGTTGTGCTAAGTCCGATATTTCTTAACATGTCTCTCTTTTTAAAGATTTCATCAGGTGTATCAAATGCAACAACACTACCTCTATCCATGACCAAAACCTTGTCCGACATGTTTGCTACATCTCTCATATTATGCGATACAAAGATTATGATTCCTGTTGATTCTTTATGAATTTTCCTAATCATGTTTAGGACTTCTTGATGCGCATAAGGATCTAGTCCTGATGTAGGCTCATCCAAAATCAAAACCTCTGGCTTCATTGCTATAACACCTGCAATGGCAACCCTTCTCTTTTGTCCACCCGAAAGCTCAAATGGGGATCTGTCGGCAATTTCATCATAAGATAAGCCTACCATTCAAGAGATTTGCGAACAGTTATATCAATCTCTTCATCGGGCATGCCAAGATTCTTGGGACCAAAAGCGACATCCTTTGCGACAGTTTCCTCAAATAATTGATATTCTGGATACTGAAATACAAGACCAACTCGCTTTCTTATCTCGGTCATCTTAACCTTTTCATCCGTTATATCGATATCACCTATAATAATTTGACCACTTTCAGGCTTTAAGAGTCCATTAAGATGCTGAAGCATCGTGGATTTACCAGAGCCTGTATGCCCTATGACGCCAAGAATTTCTCCTTCATTAATTGAGAAGCTAACATCCTTAAGAGCTATTTTTGCATCAGGATTACCCTTGTTATATGTATGAAAAATATTTTTTACCTGTACTGACATATGAAATCAACCAGTTCCTCTTCCGTAGTTATATATTCAGGAACCTCAATGCCTCTGTTTCTAAGTCTTTTAGCCATATCAACAGCCATTGGAAGCTCCATATTTGCATTTTTCAACAATTCTTCTTGCTTAAATACAATCGAAGGTCTGCCATCAAGCATTATCTTTCCATCATTCATAATGATTACTCGATCTGCTTCGGCAGCCTCTTCCATGAAATGCGTAATTAAAATTATCGTAATCCCTTCTTTGCTCAATTCTTTGATGATTTCCATTACATCATTCCTGCCCTGTGGGTCCAGCATCGCCGTAGGTTCGTCAAATATGATGCAATCCGGTTTCATCGCCAAAACACCTGCGATTGCAATTCTCTGCTTCTGACCTCCAGACAAATGATGAGGAGCATCGTGGAGAAATTTACTCATTCCCACCGCAGAAATTGAATCATCTACCCTTACTCTAATTTCAGCCGGATCTATACCTAGGTTTTCGGGTCCAAATGCAATATCATCCTCGACTATACTCGAAACAAGCTGATTGTCAGGATTTTGGAAAACCATGCCTGCAGTCTGCCTGATTTGCCATACTAATTCATCGTCCTTTGTATCCATCCCTGCAATAAGGATTCTACCAGAGCTTGGAATCAGAAGTCCGTTGAGATTTTTCGCAAGTGTAGATTTGCCAGATCCATTTTTTCCAATTATCGCCGTGAATGTGCCTTTTTCTATAACAAAAGAAACATCATCTATAGCTTTTTTCAGCTCCTGATGCTCTTCCTCATTTGTGGCATATTCAAAAACTAAATTTTCAATTTCTACAATATTACTCATGCTTACATTATAGCCCTCAAACTACGGTTTTACAATATACATAATATCCAGAATTTTCAATAGATATTATCCGAATATTAAATTAATATTATATTGATATAAAAATGCCGCCCTATCAAGAAACCAAGGCGGCATCTATATTCATTTTAAGGTCAATTCATGAACATTTTCAAGCTATGTGACCATTGTCCATTGATAACCGTTATATTATTCATACATGACCGTTATTATAGCTAACTATGCAGCTGTTTCGTCTTTTTCAGCCTTTTTCACTGCTGGAACTTTCTTTACAGGAGGCTTCCTCATATTAACGATTGCGTAAGTAGGACAAACCTTTGCACATGCTCCACAGTTTTTACATTTTTCAGGATCTATAAATGCAAGATTGTCTTCAACGTGAACGGCATCAAATTTGCAAGCCTTTTCACACATCTTACATCCTATGCATCCGTTAGAACATACCTTCCTAACCTGAGCACCTGCTGCGATTGAGCGGCACTGAACAATTACTTTGTTCTTCTCAGTTGAAATTCTGATAACTGAGTTAGGACATGCCTTAGCACACATTCCGCAAGCAACGCATGCTTCTCTGTCAACCTGAGCTACTCCGTCTATAACCTTGATTGCGTCAAATTCACAGACCCTCTCGCAGTCACCAAGACCTATGCATCCATAAGGACAAGCTGATAGTCCGCCGAAGAACTGTTTTGCAGCAGAACATGTCTGAATACCGCTGTATTCCATAATCTTTTTAGTTGCTTCATTTGTACCATAGCACTGTACTACAGCAACATCTCTATCTCCGCTGCCTGCTTCAACTCCAAGAATTTCAGCAAGTTTAGCAGCCACATCAGGACCGCCTACGGGACATTTTGAGCAACTTACACTCTTATCTTCTGCCATTGCATTAGCATAGTCATCGCATCCTGCATATCCGCAAGCTCCACAATTTGCACCTGGAAGCTCTGCACGAAGTGTTGCAAATGTTTCATCTACAGGAACAAAGAATACCTTTGAAGCAATTGTAAGCATTGCTGCTGCAACAAGACCAATGGCAACGACAATTAAAATCGGTGTTAACATTATCGTGCCTCCTTATTGGAACAATCCGCTGAAGCCCATGAATCCCATGGAAAGCATTGCTGCTGTAATCAGCGTAATTGGAACACCCTTGAATGCTTCAGGCACACCGTTAGAATTTTCAAGCTTCTGTCTTACACCTGCAAATAGAACCATTGCAAGAAGGAAACCAATTCCGGCACCCGCTGCATTGAAAAGAGCGTTTACATAGTTATAACCAGCGTCGATATTTGAAATACAAACACCGAGTACAGCACAGTTTGTTGTAATCAAAGGTAGATATACACCTAGTGCCTTGTGTAGTGATGGCATGAATTTCTTAAGCATCATTTCAACAAGCTGAACAAGTGCTGCAATGATAAGGATGAATACTACAGTCTGTAAATATCCTATATCGAATTGATTTAAAACTTGCATGATTGGCCAAGTAGCTGCCGTTGCAAGTACCATTACAAATATTACGGCAATTCCCATACCAGTTGCTGAATCTAATTTTTTTGAAACACCAAGGAATGGACATATACCAAGGAACTGAGCTAATACGTAGTTATTAACCAGAACCATACTCATTACTATGGTGATTTTTTCTCCCATCTTAGCCCTCCTTAACTTCTACTTTAGCATTAACTTCAGGCTTTGCCTCTCTATCCTGTGGATTTGGAGCTTCAACCTTTGCAGGTTCAGCCTTTGCAGCCTCAGCTTTTGCAGCTTTAGCAGCTTCAGCCTTTTTAGCCTTTTCTGCAGTTCTTCTCTCAGCTTCAGTAGTTCTGAAACCTGAGCATCCGAATTCTCTTACTAACTTCGATTTATCTTTAGTGATTACATAAACGCCTGCAATCAAGAGTGCAAATACGAAGAATCCGCCAGGAGCAAGATTGAAAATTCCCATCTGCTCAATGTGTCCGCCTAGGATGTTAAATCCAAGAAGACTTCCAGCACCGAAGAATTCTCTAACTGCACCCATGCAACCAAGTGCAAGTGTAAATCCAAGTCCCATTCCGATACCATCAAGGGCTGAATCAAGCACATTATTTTTGCTTGCGAACATCTCAGCTCTTCCAAGTATTATGCAGTTTACTACAATAAGTGGAATAAACAAGCCGAGAGATGAGTATAATGCAGGTACAAAAGCCTGTAAAAGCATCTGTACAACTGTTACAAATCCTGCAATTACTACAATGTAGCAAGGGATTCTAACCTTATCTGGAATAATATTTCTCAATAGTGATATTACAATGTTCGAACAAATGAGTACAGCCATAGCTGAAACTCCCATTCCTAGACCGTTAAACACAGAGCTTGTCGTTGCGAGTGTAGGACATGTACCAAGGAGAAGCACCAATACTGGGTTTTCCTTAATAATACCTTTGGTCAGGATCGCCAATTTATTATCTTTCATTATTTGACACCTCCTACCTTTTCAAACTGTTCAAGTGCAGCAAATACGCCATGGTGAACACCGTTTGACGAAATTGTAGCACCTGTTACAGCGTTGATACTTGTATCTTTCTTAATATCCTGGTCCACAAGCTCAGCCTTACCTTTGTACTGCTTTAGATGCTTAGGATCGTGAGCCTTGGTTCCAAGGCCTGGAGTATCTGCGTGATCAACAACCTTTACGCCTGTGATTGCACCGTTCTTATCAATTCCGATCATCTCAGTCAGAAGGCCACCGAAAGACTTAGTCTTAACGGTTACTACAATACCTTCCTTGTTGTCTGCCACAAAACAGTCTTCAACGAAAACCTTGTCCTTCTCTAGCACAACTAAGTCGCCATCGAATTCAGTGAATTTATCTGCGGCAGGCAGAAGCTCTGTTCTAGTCTTGTCTGCCGTTTTCTTTGCATTGTCATCAATTATAGGCTTTGCTACGCCATATGTTGCAGCAAGAGCAGTTGTGATTACAAGACATATAGCTACCAGAACAACAATTGGAGCAACGTATTCTTTGAAAGTGTTATTATTTTTCATTTTTCTTTACACCTCCTACAACGTTTCTCTTAATGAAGAAATTATCAATAAGCGGAGTCATTATGTTCATAAGTAGGATTGAGAAAGAAACTCCTTCAGGATATGCTCCCCAAAGTCTTATAGCCATAGTGATGATTCCGCATCCTATACCAAATACTATCTTCCCCTGTGGAAGTATTGGAGAGGTTACATAGTCAGTTGCCATGAAGAACGCACCAAGCATAACACCGCCTGCACATACGTGGAATATAGCCATGTTAAGTGCGTTTCCGTCTCCCTTAATTCCGTAATAAATAAGTGCAAATACGAATACAGTTCCAATAAATGCAACTGGAGTATGAGGAAGGATTATCTTCTTCACAATCAGGAAGATTCCACCAATAAGCAATGCTATAGCACTAACCTCACCTAAAGATCCTCCGATGAATCCAAGGAACATTTCCATGTTAGATGGAAGATCCTTAGCGGAGCCTTCAGCCAAAATTCCAAGTGGAGTTGCTCCTGTTGTTGAATCCACAGCTTTTACTGTAACTGGAAGTGGCCAACTTGTCATCTGTGTAGCAAAAGAAACAAATAGTACAATTCTAGCAACAATTGCAGGGTTCGCTACGTTCTTACCAAGTCCACCATAAAGTTGTTTAACGATTACTATGGCAACAAAACATCCGATTACTGCCATCCAAACAGGTAAGCTTGATGGTACGTTGAACGCAATAAGCACACCCGTTACCGCAGCGGATAAGTCATGCACCGTCTGTCTTTTGTGCGCCAAATAGTTATATCCATATTCAAATCCCACAGAAGCAATCACACAGACTGCCGTCAAGAGGATTACTCTCCATCCGAACACATACGTGCTCACTAGGAATGAAGGAACAAGGGCTAATAATACGTAAGCCATTGTTTTGGTCGTATCAAGTGTCGTCACAAGGTGAGGAGCGGATGCGACCGTCAAATTGTTATATGCTTGTCTTTCCATTTATAATCCGGCCTCCTTTACTACACCCTTACCGAGCTTATTCATAAATCCTAGCGGTCTTCTAGCAGGACAGACGAATGAGCAGCTACCGCATTCCATGCACTGCATAACCTCAAGCTCCTGCAATTTCTCAGCATCCCTTGCTTCGTATGCGTCAGCAAGTGCTGTTGGAATAAGACCGAATGGACATGCAGTATGACATCTACCGCAGTTGATGCATGCAGTTTCTTCTGGTATAACTGCTTTGTCCTTTGAAAATGCAAGGATAGCATTGTTATTCTTAACTATAGGCATCTGATCTGAGAAAATCGCTCTTCCCATCATAGGCCCACCCATCAGGATTTTCTTAGGAGGATTCTTATATCCACCGCAAAATTCCATAATATCTGCTATTATAGTTCCGATAGGTGCGAGAACGTTCTTAGGTGTTGTTACCGCATCACCATCGATGGTCATTCTTTTGTTTACAAGTGGAATTCCATTCCTGAAATACTGTCCTACGAATGCTATAGATGTAACGTTCGACAAAATAACGCCAAGTGCTGCCGGAAGAACTCCTGCTGCCATATGCTTGCCTGTAATTTCGTAAATCATTACACGCTCGGCACCCTTTGGATATCTCGCAGGAAGCGGAAATGTCTTGATATTGTCATGACCCTGAGCCGCTAGCATCTCATCTAGTTTAGCGATTGCATCCGGCTTATTATCCTCGATTCCTATAAATCCCTTGTCAAGATTTAGATACTTCATTACAAGTGCCATGCCGTCGATAATGTCCTGTGTATCCTCAAGCATTAACCTATGGTCCGATGTAATGAAAGGCTCACACTCTGCCGCATTTACGATCAGCGTATCAACCTCATCGATATTCTTAGGATTAAACTTGATGTGAGTAGGGAATGAGGCTCCTCCAAGACCAACAAGACCACTTTCCTTAATTGCTTGCACAAAACCCGCCAAATCGGAAACCCTCGGTACCTCGATGTCCTCAGACAATTCTTGTTTCTTGTCTGTTTCGATAACAACTAAGGTGTCGTTGCCACCAACAGCTGATCTCTGAGTCTCAATATCCTTAACTATTCCGGATACGCTCGAATGAATTGGAGCACTGACAAAAGCATCAGTATCTCCTATCTTCTGACCCACTTTAACTGTATCGCCTTTAGCAACAAGGGGTTTACATGGTGCACCGATATGCTGAGACATTGAAATCTTAACAATGTCCGGAATTGGCATCACTTCAGTTTCGCACTTTGATGTGTTCTTGAAGTGCCCTGCATCGATGCTGTGCAAATGCTTTGCATTTGAACTCATTTCTGTAACCTTCCTTTCATATTATTTAACAAAATCATACATAGCACATTATACACCAGATTAGCACAAAAATCATTATTTTTTAGAAACTCTGTTAAAAATTAGAAAACTAAGGTATAATTAGAAGCATAAATTATCATTAGTTAGTCAAAACAAGCAAAATTGGAACCGCTACAGCATTTAAATCAAAATCGAAAGAAGGTAATCAAATGTCAAATCTTCCACATAAGCACAACCATAAAACTGAGGAGCTGATGGACATAATGCCAGATCCGAAAATTTTTGAGATGTCGACAGATCTTTTTTCGATACTTTCCGATGTAAGTCGAGTTAGAATTCTCTGGCTTCTTTGTCATACCGAGGATTGTGTTGCAAATATTGCCGCTGCCGTTGATATGTCCTCACCTGCCGTATCTCATCACCTAAAGCTTCTAAAGAGTGCCAACATTTTGAAGTACACAAAAAAAGGCAAGGAAGTTTATTACACCCTTGCCGATAATGAAAAAGCGAACGAGGTCCACAAAATAATCGACACTGTCTTTCACATGGACTGCTTCACAGGCCTTATTCCTTAGTTTTACACCCTTATATTTCCCCGAGGTCTCACCGATCTTAGTCCTTAGTTTCACGTCCCTATATTTTTCTTGAGGCCTCAAATTACCTTATTCCCTAGCTTCGCTCCCTAAAAAATTCGCTCTAATTCTCTGCCCTGTCCTTGTGCCGGCAAGACCACCAAGACCTGTTTCTCTAAATTCAGGTTCCAGTGCGTCTCCCACTTCTTTTGTTGCCTGGACAACCTCCTCGAACGGCACAATTGATTTTACCCCAGCCAATGCAAGGTCAGCCGAAGTTATGGCATTCACAACCCCCGAAGAATTTCTAAAAGTGCATGGATACTGCACAAGTCCAGCAATAGGATCACATATTAACCCCATTACATTAACAAAACAGATGCTCGCCGCAGTTAATGCCTCCGATGCATTGCCGCCCCTCATTGCCACAAGTGCCGCCGAAGCCATCGCCGCTGCAGAACCACACTCCGCTTGGCATCCGCCCTCAGCACCTGCAAAAGTCGAATATTTTGCTATAATCTTGCCAATAGCAATTGCTGTTAAAAGGCCGTTTTCAAGCGTTTTCTGGTCAAATCCATACTTTTCTTTAGCGGACATCATCGCAGCTGGAAGTATACCTGACGACCCTGCTGTAGGAGCCGCAACTATTTTGCCCATCGCACAGTTTATCTCGCTTGTTGAAAAAGCCATAGCCATGGCACGCATAATGAAGCTCCCCGACATCGGCTCCC
>USBT01000039.1 GCA_900553025.1 uncultured Eubacteriales bacterium
ACAGACAGACAGACAGACAGACAGACAGACAGAATAATTCTGTCTTATTGCGATATAGATTTTTATAAATTTCAAAGATACATCCCTGACGGATAGGCGTGTATCTTTTTTTTGTGCGTGTAATAAACAAATTTAAATAAAATTATATGAGAGGAATATACAAATGAAAAAAATAGGAAAACAATCAATATGCTTAATTATCACTTTTCTTATGGTTTTTAGCATCATTTCAGGAACTGTAGGAGTTTTTGCTGCTGAAGCAGATAATCAAACAAATGACCCGAATAGTGTTTTGCAAAAAAATACAAAAACAGCTACAGCTTTGGACAGCAATCTAGAAACAAAAATAAATCTATCTTTTCCAGGAAAACAGGAAATAGAACCGACAGACATTGTTTTTGTTGTAGACAAATCAGGCATGTCAGCACAGGATGATATTTATAATCAGGCAAAATTATTCCTCGAAGACGTTAAAAAACAGACTGAGGAAAAGGGTCTTAACATCAAGGTAGGGGTTGTTCTCTTCAATATGAAGGGTAATGTCAAACAAGAGTTGACGGATGTTGTAACAGGGTATGATGAAATCCTAAATGCAATGAATTCAAGTGTAAGCATGGGAACTAACATGCATGCGGGACTCCTTGCAGCAAAAGACATTCTTGATAAAGATGGCGAAGTTAAGGCTGAAAATAAGCATGTAATACTTATCAGTGACGGAGCCACATATCTTTATTCAAAGAATGGAGATTATACTAAAGCATATACTAGATCATTTGGAGATCCAAGGAAACAGAATAATCCAAAGACTGGAAAACCATATCTTTATGGTGCAGATAGAAAGGGTGGCATATGGGAATCCCAAAGCAGAGAATATAATACACCGAATGATTTCAAGAAATTTGAAGATGGTACTAATTTTGTTTTTTCACAGGCTATGACAGATTCCAAAAAGCTTGGAGAATATTTGGATTATTATAGAGGAAAAAATAACGATGATGCAAAGAACTGGTCTCAGTATGAATATGAGTATACTTTCGGATCCGCTTATTTTGGAAAGGGCAGAAAGATAACGCCGATAGATGTCGATGCACCAGCAAATATTGACATTGCATTTATGGAGACGGACAAAACCTTTCAAGAGATGTTTGAAGCAGGATACAATATGAATGTATATTTCAAGAATGCCGCAGACTTTGATGGGACGACTTTCCTGAAATATATGACGAGGAAATCAAACAATGGCAAACTTAATGAAGATTTTGACAAGCTAAAGAAATCTGTACTGGATAAAATTTCAAATGGTTCTTATGTAGAGGATTACATAGGAAAAGATTTTGACTTTATAAATGATATTAAGAAGCTGAAATTAAATGTCGGCGACGAAGTTCTTAATGCTGAGAAAATAGATGCTGATAAATACGGCTTTGGCAAGGATGACAATGGCGAATATAGATATGTACTTGAGCACAAAACAGAGAGGCAAGCAGGGGTAACGGTCGAAAAACTAATTTTAAATATAAATGAAACGGTATTTCCTACTAAGGCTGTGACACTTGAATATTATGAAAAACTAGTTAATGCACCTAAAAAGACGGGGACATATAGATATAATACTAACGAAAGTGCTATTCTTTATCCTGTAGCTGCCAATGGAAAGAAAGGAAACCCAATGGTATTTCCTGTGCCTGAGTTAACCTATAAATATAAGTCTGTAGAGGACAAGCCGACTACTAAGCCAGATAATAACAAAACTGTCACACATGTGAAAAATTCTGCACCAAGGACAGGTGATAGTAAGGATATGGCATATAGTATTATCCTTTTGGGATTAGCGGGTGCATTACTTGCAGTTCTAGAAATAAAAAGAAGAAAAGAAAGCTAATCTCAAATAAATATCAAATAGAAGTAAGCGAGCCCTGAAACTATCTGCAATTGATACTATCTCCAAAAGAAATTCTCTAGTGGAATTAGAGGCTTTAGTGGATTACCCGCAAAATATTAACATATAACAAAGTTAAAGCCCTGCATAAAATGCGGGACTTTACATAGACAATCGGCGTGCTCGTATACGGAAAGCACCGATTGTCTAGTGCACTCGTGCACTAGATAGGGCTTATATGCACAATAACAAAACTCGGTCACCAATACGTGATCGAGTTTTATGATGGAAATATTAAAATGTTATTTTAAAAAGACAATCTAAAACTGCTATATAATTTTCACAGGTGTACCTGTCGGAATATTCTCGTAAAACCATTTAGCATCAGGCACGCTCATCCTCACACAGCCATGAGAAGCCGGTTTCCCCAGCTTTTCAGCTTCGCTTACAATATAATCTCCATTTTCATCTGTAGGAACGCTGTGAAATAGATAAATACCATGGTCTTTAAATGACACCCAGTAGTTTGCACCCTCGCCAAAGGACGCAGCAAAAAAGTTTTCTCCTCTTTCATTTTCAATAAGATAATCTCCAAGCGGTGTATTTGAATCGCCATCTAAAATACCTGTGGAAACAACAAAGCTGGTCAGTCTTTCGTTACCATCGTAAAGAAATGTCTTTTGGTTTTTAGTATCAACCAAAATTTTCAGATCAGTAACATTTTCAAGATTAGGATAGTCACCAGTCGGTTTTTTCCACAAGTCCTTATCATTGACATTTGCATCCCCATTTTCGTTTGATTTGTTTTGACTTTCGGTTGTTTTGTTGCTTTGTGATGCAGATGAATTGCCACCAATCGAAGGTTGGTCTGAACGAAGCACAAAATGACTAATCAGATAAAATATTCCAACAAGTAATAATATAAGTATAACAAGGAAGATAATTCTGTTCCTCCTTATTTTAGTTCTACTAGTTCTCATAATCGAAAAATCCTTTCTATTCTGATTCACAGATTATACCATGGGACCAAAACAAATGCAAAATATTAGTGGAAGCAAAACGGTGATAAACGCGGTTTTTGATTTAAATTTGAATAAAAAAAGATTTTTTAAAAAAATATCTATTTTGGTTGACATTTCTCCATAATAGTAGTAAAGTATAAATATAGTTAGCACTCCGACGTGATGAGTGCTAACAAAGAGAGGAAGGAGGCATTATGGAACTTACAGAAAGAAAGCTTAGAATTTTGCAAGCAATCATAAGCGATTATATTATGACTGCAGAACCTGTTGGATCTAGGACTTTATCAAAAAAGTACCAACTTGGTATCAGTCCTGCAACGATTAGAAATGAAATGAGCGATCTTGAAGACTTGGGTTTCTTAACTCATCCTCATACATCGGCAGGTAGAGTGCCGTCGGACAAGGCATATAGGCTCTATGTTAATGAACTTATGTCTAATTCAGAGATATCGCCTGCGGAGAAGGAAATAATTGAGAATCAGCTCAGAGCGGATGTTAGTGAGCTTGACAAGACTATAAGAAATGCCGCAAGACTTCTGTCCGAGATTACCAACTTAGCTAGCTTTGTAATGACACCGAGTCAGGAAGAAAATCGACTTGAATTTGTGAAATTCGTTCCTGTGGATCAGAACACAGTCGTGCTTATGATAGTCACCGAGAATGGAAAGGTTTCTAATACCACATTGCGACTGAGTGAAGAGTATAACGAAGAAGCGTTAGCTATTTTGTCGAAGAATATAACCTATAGATTTAAAGGAAAGAAGCTCAGCGAGCTTATCACTCAGAATATAATTCAGACATTTGAAAGCGACTTATCGGCTATGAACAGACTTGAGGAATTTATTATGCCTGACTTTATGAGAACGCTTGAGGAGATGCTCGATGTGAGGCTTTATATGGACGGAATATCTAATATATTTGATTTACCTGAATATAGCGATATTTCTAAGGCTCAACAGTTCTTGAGGCTGTTCGATAACAGAGAAAGGCTAAGCCGCAGTATTTTGAGCAGAGATAAGGGTGTTGTCGTAACTATTGGAGATGAAAATCAAGACGAAGAGCTTCATGATTATTCTCTAATTACAGCCACCTATAGCGTTGACGGACAGACGGTCGGAAAAATTGGTGTCATAGGTCCTACGAGGATGAGGTATGGTGAGATTACATCTATAGTCAAGTATTTGACGGATAATATTAACGAAACATTCAGTTTAGAAAGCTGGAAAGGAGATAGATTTGACAAATAAATTTGATGAAGAGCTAAAACAAAATAATAGTTCTCAAGATAATTCTAGTAAAGATGTTCATGATGCGTCAGATGATGCAAAATGCGTCAATGATGAGGATGTAAGGTCTAAGCATTCTGATTATCAGAAATGTGATTCAAAAGAAGCATCCGAAGCGAGTTCCGAAATAGATTCCGAAAATGACGAAAAAAATGCTGATGCCGATAATGAATCGAATGGAGATAATGGAGAGCAGACATTGCAAAAGACGGAAGATGAGGAAGATGCAAATACCAAATTCCTTCGGCTGATGGCAGATTTTCAGAATTATAGAAAGAGAGCTGATAAAGAGAAGTCGGATATTTATGCAAGAGCAAATGAGAACATAATGCTTGGGCTTTTGACGGTTATTGATAACTTTGAAAGAGCAATTGAGCATGAAAGTAAGGATGAGAAATATGCAGAGGGAATGCAGCTCATTTTCAAACAGCTTATTGATGTGCTGAAGTCTTCTGGTCTTGAAGAGATAAAAGCCTTGGATGAGGATTTTGACCCAAACATTCATAATGCTGTGATGACTTGTGACAGCGATGAACACGAGAGCGGTAAAGTTGTCGAGGTTCTTCAGAAGGGATATTTGCTGAACGGCAGGCTTCTTCGCGCATCTATGGTAAAGGTAAGCAATTAGCGTAATGTTTGCAGCAGAAGTATTTTGTTGCACTTATGGAATAGGAATTAAGATTAATTTTAGAAATATATTTTACACGATATTAAGGAGGAAAAAATCATGGCAAAAGTAATAGGAATTGATTTAGGAACAACAAATAGCGTAGTTTCCGTTATGGAAGGCGGAGATCCAACAGTTATAGCAAACGCAGAGGGAAATAGAACTACACCATCAATCGTCGCATTTGCTAAAAATGGGGAGAGACTTGTAGGTGAAACGGCTAAAAGACAGGCTGTTACAAACCCTGAGAGAACAATTGCTTCAATCAAGAGATATATGGGAACCGATCACAAGGTTGAAATTGACGGCAAGACTTACACACCACAGGATATTTCTGCAATGATTTTGGCTAAACTTAAGGCTGACGCTGAGAGCTATCTTGGAGAAAAGGTGACAGAGGCTGTAATCACAGTGCCGGCATATTTCTCGGATGCTCAGAAACAGGCTACCAAGGACGCAGGAAAAATTGCAGGACTTGAGGTAAAGAGAATTATCAATGAGCCAACAGCAGCTTCGCTAGCATATGGACTTGACAAGGAAACTGGATCGCACAAAATATTAGTCTACGACTTGGGTGGCGGTACTTTCGACGTGTCAATTCTTGAACTGGGCGACGGTGTATTTGAAGTTTTGGCAACTAATGGTGACACTAAACTTGGTGGAGACGATTTTGACAATGCTGTGCTTGATTTCCTTGCAGAAAGCTTTGCAAAGGAGCACGGTGTTGATTTGAAAAAGGATAAGATGAGCCTCCAAAGACTTAAAGAGGCAGCAGAGAAGGCTAAGATTGAACTTTCTAGCGCTCAAACAACCAATATCAATTTACCATTCATTACTGTTACAAACGAGGGTCCGCTTCACCTCAATATGGATTTGACAAGAGCTAAATTTGATCAGCTAACTGCCGATCTTGTTAAGAGAACAATAGAGCCAATGAAGAAGGCTATGAAGGATGCAGGCGTATCAAATAACGAAATAGAGAAGGTTATACTGGTTGGAGGCTCTACAAGGATTCCAGCAGTTCAGGAGGAAGTTAAAAAGGTTACAGGTAAGGATCCGTTTAAGGGAATAAATCCTGACGAATGTGTTGCTATCGGTGCTGCAATTCAAGCGGGTGTTTTGACGGGTGAAGTTCATGACGTGCTACTTCTTGATGTAACACCACTTTCACTTTCTATAGAAACACTTGGCGGCGTAGCTACTAAGCTTATCGAAAGGAATACAACAATTCCTACAAAGAAGAGTCAGATTTTCTCAACTGCAGCTGACAATCAGACTGCTGTAGACATCCATGTTCTCCAGGGTGAAAGAGAGATGGCAGCAGGAAATATCACTCTAGGAAGATTCCAGCTTACAGGTATAGCACCTGCACCAAGGGGAATCCCTCAGATAGAGGTTACATTCGATATCGATGCGAATGGTATTGTAAATGTAAGCGCTAAGGACAAGGGAACTGGCAAGGAGCAAAAGATTACAATAACCTCTTCAACTAAGCTATCAGATGAAGAAATTGAGGAGAAGGTAAGAGAAGCTGAGAAATACGCAGAGGAAGATAAGAAGAGGAAAGAAGAAACTGAAACTAGAAACAAGGCAGAAGCTTTAGTATACGATACAGAGAAGTCCTTAAAGGACCTTGAGGATAAGCTATCAGATTCTGAAAAGTCTGAAGTTGAAGCTGCAAAAGAGGATTTGAAAAAGGCTCTTGAGGATGGAAATGTAGACGAAATCAAAGATAAGACTGATAAGTTAACTGAGAAGTTCCATATTATTTCCACAAAGCTATATGAGCAGGCACAGCAAGATGCAGCAGCGGCAGGTCCTGATATGGGAGCACAGGCAGGTAATGCAGGTGCAGCAGGAGCTCAGGATACAGGCTCAAAGGATGGCGGAGATAACGTTGTAGACGCCGATTACGAGGTAGTTGACGACGATAAATAAATCGATTAAATTAGTCAGGCAAGATGATTTAAAGCAATTTAAGAGAACAAAATAATGAGAATATGGCGACCACTTGCTGGTCGCTATATTCCATGAGAAAGAGGAATTATGGCAGATAAAAGAGATTATTATGAGGTTTTGGGGTTGAAAAAAGGAGCCACTGACGAAGAGATAAAGAAGGCTTTTCGAAAGATGGCAATGAAGTATCACCCTGACAAAAACCCAGGAGATAAAAAAGCTGAAGAGGCATTTAAAGAAGTAAATGAGGCGTATAGTATTCTGTCAGATCCCGAAAAGAAGCAAAGGTATGATCAGTTCGGACATGCTGGTGTCGATCCTAATGCAGGCTTTGGTGGCGCAGGAGGCTTCGGTGGCGCAGGCGGTTTTGGTGGATTTGAGGATATTTTCAGCCAAATGTTCGGAGGTGGCTTCAGTGGAAATTCTGGAGGAGGCTTCGGTGGCTTCGGAGGCTTTGGCGGAAGACCAGGACCTCGCCGCGGAAGAGATTTGCAGAAGGCTATTACAATCACATTTGACGAGGCAGCTCATGGTGTTGAGAAGGAGATTTCGCTTAATAAGTATGTAGTTTGCCCTACATGTAATGGTGAGGGTAATGAGCCTGGAACATCTAAGGTAAAATGTGGTAAATGTAACGGCACAGGACAGGTTACCCAGACACAGAATACAATGTTTGGTCGTTTTCAAACTACAGGTCCTTGCAGTGAGTGCGGAGGAACCGGAGAGAAGATTGAAACCCCTTGCCACGAATGTAGTGGAAGTGGTAAGGTAAGAAAGACTGTAAAGCTAAATGTAAAAATTCCAAAGGGTGTTGATAATGATACTGTAATACCAATCAGGGGACAGGGTGAACCTGGTGAGATAGGAGCACCTGCTGGTGATTTATACATAGTTATAGCGGTAAAACCACATAAATTATTTACAAGAAATGGTGATAATCTTAACCTTGAGATACCGATAAGCTTTGAACAGGCTGCATTGGGAGATGAAATTACTGTTCCTTCAATTGATGGAAAATTGAGCTATACTATTCCAGCGGGAACTCAGCCCGGCACTATATTCAGATTGAAGGGCAAGGGTATGCCAAATGTCAGGTCTGGTAGATATGGTGATTTGTTCGTAAAAGTTAAGCTTGAGGTCCCTAGAAACCTAAGTGATGAGCAGAAAAATCTAATTAAGCAAATGAGTGATAGCCTGACACCTGATAGTTATAAAGAGAAAAAAACCTTTGGAGATAAGATAAAGGATTTCTTTAGTTAAAATATGTTTTTATAAAGCTTAAATATAATTCTGCTAATGTTTAAATATATTTTTTGATAAAGAAGTATCCGATAATTAATGAGATGCCTTCGCTGAGAGTGCTGCTATACCACATATAATCAGGCGGCATAACGTTGCTCATAAATAATAGAGCAAGGTATACAAAAGCGAAACCGCGAAGAACGGATAGTGTTATAGCTTTCTTAGCATCGCCGTTTGCGGCCAGAAGACCAACAAACAAAAGATTTGCACCGAGTGCGATATAGGATATTGCATATTTTCTTATAGAGAGTATTGTAGTATCTAGTAGATGACTATCGCTTGAGAGAAATAGCAGTGAAATTTGTCTTGGAAACAGTATACCGATACATAATGCAACAAGAGATAAACCTACTACGGATTTAATTGCGTAGTGGGTTATTTTTTTGCTAGAATTGAAATCATGCTTCCCATAGAAATAACTAACAAGGGGTTGCATACCCTGAGTTAGTCCAGCCATAGTTGAAGCTATGAGCAGAGTGAAGTAAGATATAATTGTATAGGTTACTAGTGAAGTCTCTCCGAGGCTTTTTAGTAGAAAATGATTATATAGGAATACTATGAATCCAGTTGAAAGCTCAGAGAGAAAGTCACCTGTGCCGAGCGAAATAATTGAAGGAAGTTGTTTTATAAATAATCTGATATTATGAAAACGCACAAATTTAAGCTTTGCTTTGTCTTTTAGAAAATGTATTGTAAATAGAATCGCAGAAAATAATTGAGCAATTCCAGTAGCCAGAGCCGCACCTTCAACACCCCACTGAAATTCAGATACAAAAAGCCAGTCGAGGAAAACATTTGAAACAGCGGCAGAGATAACTCCATAGGTAGCTAGCCTTGGAAATCCGTCAATCTTGACCAATACCTCAAAATGATATGATATCATAAAGAAAGGAATAAACCATATTATAATTTCAAGATAGCTATGCACATATGAATAAAGCTCATTTTCAGCGCCAAGTAGGCGTGTGAGCTGAGGCAAGAAGATTCTGGATAAAAGCGCAAGCATGACAGAAAAGCAAATAATAACGAGAACCGTAAAAGTAAAGAGCTCCTTAGCAGTATTTTGCTTTTCCTCTCCAAGTAAAATTGCAACCCTTGTGGATGTGCCAACCGCTAGGATGATAGCTAGTGCAAAGACAGTATTAACAAAAGGCATTGCGACATTTACAGACGCAAGTGCTATTTCGCTAACATATTTTCCAACAAAATATCCATCTACCATGGTGTATATGGAGAAAACCCACATAGCTGCAATAGAAGGTAGTGCGTAATTAAGATATATTTTTAATAATTTATTTTCTTTGAGATTATTTTGAAAATTAGAATTCATTTTGAATCAATGCCCTATAAATTAAATTGATTATTATACAATAAGGTTGAATTGTTTTGCCATAACAATACTCAAATCAACATATATATATTAACATGAATTTTATTTATATGGAAGAGTTAAATGGAAGAAATTTACAAATAATGTCATTGGATATTATATTTTACTTGAAATTTTCGAGTAAAAATGATTTAATATAGTTAAGACTTAATAGTAATCTTTTGCGAGAAATAATACTATTAAGATATATTAAAGGAGGATAATATAATGAAAGGTTTACCAAAGTTAAGTAATAATAACAAGTGGTTTTTGGGAGTTTGTGGAGGACTTGCAGAATACTTTGGTGTTAACGCAAATATTCTGAGAGCTTTGTTTGTACTCGCTGGTTTTCAGATTGTACCATATCTAATATTAGCCCTTCTGATGAGCTTTAATGGAGACGAATAAAATCAACCTATACTTTACGGTGTTACAATGATGCAAGCATCAATATTAAATATTTAATTCTAAATTACTGGAGGCGTTATGAAATTAATTGAGTTTAAAAATCCGGATAAGATTGTTTATGCAGATATTAACGAGTTTGCTGATAACTTCGGCAAAGAAACCGGAATTAGCGATTTGAGAGCGAAAATCGAAGCATTTAAAGCAAACCCTACAAAAGATGGCGAGGTGCTCAAGGGTACTAAGAGAACCGCTTTAAGACTTTTGATACCTAATCTTTATTTCGAAGACGAAGAGAATATTGAGATGGGTGAAACTGTATGGGTATACCTCGGCGAGTTATACGAAATTTATTGTTTGTATTGGCCCGAAAATGATAACAAGTAATAAAGTGCTTTAATTGCATAGTTTAATTATGAATTTAACCTTAGCCAGTAATATTGCTAAGAAATATTTGCCTCCTGCTGTCTATGGGAGGCTATTGTTTTATGCAACAGAAAATTTATTGTATATAAATTGACCTGATTCAAACGCAACAGAAGTATTTGTTGTATACAGATTGCTCTGAATCAAACGCAACAGAAGTATTTGTTGTATACAAATTGCTCTGAATCAAACGCAACAGAAATATCTGTTGTATATAAATAGATATAAATCAAACAGCGAAGGAGCCAGACAATGAAAATTAAGGAAGTAGATTTAGCCTCGAGATTTTTTGAGTTTAGCGATTTGAAAGAATTGCTAAAATATTCAGCGAGGAAATACGGGGATAAGACAGCCTTTGTGACTAAAATAAAGGAGAAAGGTAGCAAGGCTGTCAGCTACAAGAACACAAGCTATGAGGAGCTGTACGACGAGATGATTGCACTTGGGACAGCTCTTTATGATATGGGATATAATGAGCGAAGGGTTGCAATTATTGGCGAAAATAGTTATCAGTGGTGCTTGGCATATTTTACCGCAGGAAGCGGAATCGGTGTAACAGTACCGCTTGATAAGGCTTTGGAACGTGAGGAGATAGTAAGCTGCCTTAAGAGGAGTAATGCAACAATCATTTTTTATGATAAAAAAATGGAGAAGCTCATAGATGAAATATTTGAGTCAGGCGAATCCAATTTGGAATTTGCGGTTACACTTAACTTTAAGTCTGAAAATCCTTCTCGTCCTTCAGTTGACGAAATGATAGCTAAGGGACGCGAACTAATTTCAAGTGGAAATAGGGATTATGAAGATTATCAGATTGACAGAAACAAAATGGCATTTCTCCTATTTACATCGGGTACAACACAGCAATCTAAGGCTGTTATGCTCAGCCATAAGAATTTCATGAGCTGTCTTTACGGAATGTGCTGCGAAGAACTCTTTTTTGTTGACGATGTGAATCTGCAATTGCTACCGCTTCACCATTGCTATGGGATGCTGGGACTGCTGACATTTCTAGTTCAGGGGATGAAAAATACATTTTGCGATGGTCTTAAATATATCAACAAGAATCTTAAGGAGTACAAGGTTACCGTCATGATGAGCGTACCGTTACTGCTTGAGAGTATATATAAG
>USBT01000040.1 GCA_900553025.1 uncultured Eubacteriales bacterium
AAAGGAGATTTATGATAGTTTTTGTAGATTTCTTATATTGACTGCCGCAGTTACTACTTTGCCCTTGCCTATGACTACTCTTGCGCCATTGATTTCAATAACATCGTAGTCTCTGTAGTATACAGTAAAAGGCTGACCGCTGTACTGTATGCCCTGCAGGACTTTTACCTTATCGCCAACTCTAAGCTGACCACTAGAAGAAACAGGTGCTCCAATCTTTGTGAGGTTCCCAGCATGCACGGCAGCAGTTACTACTCTGCCTCTTCCTATAACTACCCTATCGCCTTTGACCTCGATGACGTTATAAGTTGAGTAGTATGCTGTGAAAGGTTGTCCTGTATAAGTTACAGGATTTACTACCTGTACGGTATCTCCTGCCTTTAGAAGTGATGGTGAGTGGCTGACAGTAGGATTGATAGGTGTAGTTTGTGGCTTGGTTGCTACTGCACCCTTGCCATAGCCGTTAAGTCCTTTACTCTTTATGATAGATGGATAGTCAAGATAAGCATAATTTTGGTCAGTGGTTACTCCTGCTATCTGCGGAGATTTTATAAGATTTACACTACCACCAAACTGCCACATGCCAGCGCTTATGCCTGCTGGCTTTTTTGTGCCCCATGAAGCAATCCAAAAATCATATTTTGCGTTTAAAGCACTGCCCGATACAACATTTCTATACCAATCGACATTGGTGTAAACTCCCACATAGTACCCTGCTTTTTCTACTGTCGAGCAAAACGCTTCCACGATAGAGTCAAGTACACTTCTTCCCAGTCCTCTTTGAGATGGATCCTCAAGGTCTAGGTATACTGGATAGTCAAACTGCTTTCCTGAAAGCACCTGAAGAAAAGTCAGTGCTTCCTGCCTTGCCTGTTCTGCTGAATAAGCGTATGAGTACCAGTATGCACCCACGCCCATGCCTAGTGCCTTAAAATTTGCATAGTGATTTTCAAATTGGTTGTCCTTTGTCCTAGCATACCCTGCTCTTATGATAGCAAACTCAACTCCTGCTTGTTTTGCCCTGTAGTATGGATAGTTAGGTTGCCACGTGCTTATATCTATGCCATATACTGCCATTTATTCCACCTCTTTCTTATCCACTTCAGGAAGCCCTGCTACTGATGTTAGGATTGACAAGATAGCCGCTAGTGCTGATGCTGACAAAACAATTTTCCAGTCAATATCTGTAAGTAGTGCAGTTGTTCCGATTGTTGCGATTGCTGTTTGTGCTAGTGTCTTAAGGGCTCTTATCCCTGCTGCCTCCAGCCATGTAATTTGTTTCTTAGTCATTACTTTTCCCCTTTCCTTACTTCAAGTTCTTGGTAGTCCTCGAACATGTGCCCGATTGTATGATTTCCACCCATGCTTTTATATGCACTGTACATATCTGATATAACTTCATACTCAGGAACGGTTGTGTATCCTCTTGCTATTGCAAGTGATATTTCTTCCTTGAGTCTGAAACGTAAAAGCGCAAGTGTTCCACCTGAATTTATATCTAGTGCTTTCGAGTTACCGTCTAGTGTTTTTTGCATTTTCCCTATAGTTCTAAGTAGACTCTCATAGTCTGCTTTTTCCTGATAATTTTCTTCGATTTTCTTTTCAAATTTCTTAAGCCATGTCTTTAGTATCTTTACGAGTGCCAAAAGGCTTAAAAAAATCGGTAGCCAGTTTGATAAAATTTTTTCTAGTTCCATATTATTTCCATATTCCTCATAGTGTTACTTCCATCTGCCCTCAATATATATAACGCCTTTTTTATCTAGCCCCGAGGTTTCTCTAGTTGCGCACCAGCAATAAAATTTAGCGCTAGTGGCTCCCATTCCACTACATACAAGCCCACATAAGCCGTTGCCATAATCAAAATGACCGTAGGCTGTTTTTAGCTCTATTGGTTGCGTTATATCACTTGGAATATCTATAGTTAAATCTGAGTAAAATAGATTTCCACTTTGCTTGTTAAATAATATCTTAGTATCAAGTTTAACTTCGTATATAACTTTACCCGAGCTATATTTGCTGTATTTTACCTGGGGCATCAGTTTAGACTTGCCTGATTTATAAAGTAAATCTATTTTAGTTAACATTTTAAAAAGTATAGTATATAGTCTCATGCTGCCACCTCCTCAAAAGGTTTGAAGCACAAGGCTTTCTTTAGTTTATTTACTACCCCCCCCACTTTATAGTAAAGGGCTTGGCATATATTACCATAATTTATAGCATATGAAGTTTTATACTTCTTCCCTTTTTGTACTGGGAACATAGCAGTCGCTGTACTAGATGCCCCTGCTCCAGTGACAGTGCAAATATGCTTGTCATTTTCAGTTATATATACCAAAAGGTAAGTGCTTGAGTTTTTGCTATTTACAACCATGTTTATAAATCCATCGCAGGGGCATTCCCATGTACCGTTGCCCCAATATACATCGCCGCCATATGTGATAGGATTTTTCACTTTTTGAATTGTCTTCAAAAGCACGTCATAAATCCTCATGCCATCACCCCCTTGAAGGTAAGTGATTGCAAGCGTTTTATTAGCCTAGAGAGGTACCCCCCCCTATAGGAAAATGGTGTAAAGTACACCTCTATATCAGTAACATTTCGACCCCTATAAGTGATCCTGTACTTCTTACCTTTATATGCGGCTCCTGTACTTGTTGAGCTTGCTCCACCATAACCAAATATACATATATATCTTTCATTGCTTTCTTGCCCTATGTACGCTACATCGCTTTGTGCAGAAACTTTTACTAAAAGCAGTCCGTCACTTGGTGCAGTCCAACCCCCTGTGAGGTCAATCTGTACAGTTTCACCCCAGCCATTTGGCATTTTACTTATCGCCCTTTTTAGTAGTTCAAATAATTCCATAGTTTAGTCCTCCGTAATTAGTTCCCACTTTCGACCTGTTCCTGGTTCTTCGTTATCGGTAACCTTGACAAGTGCCTTATAGAGTTTCCCATACCATTTAACATAGGTGTCTTTTTCGTAACTCTCATCTCTGTTCCAGTACACTGCCTTTGCAAAGAGTTCAGAGTAGTTGCCTTGCTTTTTCCCGATTTTTTGCCATTTAGCTGGCTCTAAATGCGGGCTTAATTGGTAGTCATACGTAAAGTTCTCAAGTGCCTTGTAAAGCTCCCCAAGGTAGTTATAAATAGTGCCTTTTACAATTTGCATTCCTAAAGCAGGTCTTGTGAACATGTCCTTTCTTGTGATTAATTCATCGTCAGTTTTTCCTGCTGACCACTCAGCAAGTAGCGTGTCTTTGTCTTTTTCCGCCTTTTCTTTTTCAAGTTCAAAAGCTGATTTTTCGCTACTTACTGCTTGAAAAGTTCTTGATATCATCTCGCTACCTGATAGCTCAACTTGTACGTATCTACCAAGCGAGTTCAGTCCACTTGCGATATATTTATCATTTTGTTTGTCTAATGTTATTGCCATGCTTAGCCCTCCAACATCTGCATTAAGTAGTTGTACTCTGCATCAGTCATCGTGAAATCTATATTTTTTACCATCAATTTGTCTTTCACACTTGTATTGCCTGTTAGAACGGTATTATTTGTTATTGCATTTATTTTGCTTTCGAGTGCTCCTGCTACAGTTTTACTTAATGCCGCTTCAAGTAACTCTGTATATCTATCAGTTATTGCTGATAAATCAAAATCAGTTGGAAAAGCAGGCTGTACAAAACCGCAAACTTCAGGATTTTGTCTTTGGTCTAAAATATCAGTATTATTAATTTCTGTTGCCCCTGCATTAACTCTTATATCAGCAAGTGCAATTTCACAATAGTTAGATGCTTTTACTACATCAGGTGCAACTGGTGTTGTTGACGGTGTACCCTCTTTCAAGTAAAGTTCAATTGATCTTACAGGCTCTGATAAGTCTAATCTTGCTACAATACGGTCTATTCTTTTAAGTGATGAATGGGATGTGGATATTTTGATTATCCTTTCTTCGTCCTGATAACCTATAGCACCAATAATGACACATCCACCCCTTAAAACCTTAACCGACATTCCGTTACTAGCTACAACTTGTAAATCTGATCCGTCATGACTAACAAGCGTAACGCCATTGCTCCAAATCGTTTTGATAATATCTCTTACATCACTATCCGATACTGCTCTGTCTCCGTTCGGAGCATCACTTGTAATTTTTGATAAAAATGGAATACTTTTCATTTAATCACCTCGCTAAATTGCCATATACTTTTGTTTTCTAGGAGTGCCAAAAATAAGCTTTATTTCACTTTGATTTTTTCTAAACACTTCTTGAATTTCTATTATTCTTGCGGAAAATGACTTTTTAACTGAATCGAAAATTATGGTGCATATATCGCCAATGTCATAATCTTTTAAATAAAAAAATGTCTCTTGCAAGACATCTGCTTCAACTGTTTCAACTTTATAATGATTTAGCATTTCAAGGTGTGCTTGATCTCGCATCGCTCGCCTTATTGCTGCTTGATTAGCTGATACCATTTCAATATCTGATACGTTACCGCTAATTACTTTTAGTGGATAGCAAGCACCTAAATCCTTTGGTCTGTTCGCTTCATCTGTAACTGTTTCTTTTATGAAATACTTAACCCCATCTTTGGTATTTATTGACTGAATATTTGAAAATCCACTCGCTGCCTGAACTTCCTGTATAATTCCAATAGACGGATACTCACCTGATTCATCAAAATGATATCTAATAGACGAAACATTTCCGAAGCCCTCACCAAAATAAACGCTGTCCCTTTTATCTTTTCCAAAATAAGGGTGAACGATTATTGACATAAGCGGCTCGCTCTCATTTTTCCCGATGATAGGCTCGCACCAAAATGATTGCTCATTACCTAAAAACAGCCCATACAAGAATTGACCTGTCGGTGTTCCAACTTCTATCGTTTGATCTATCGTGCTTAAAATTGGTGCTTCGTCAAGCCTTATGCTTTTCACTGCAGTGTTGCAAGTTTCGGCTAAATACTCATTAATTTTGTTTCTTGCTGCAGTTTCTGATTTTGTGCTTATTGACTTTGATATGAAATTACAGCCCCAATCAAGAACCTTTTCACAGAAAAAACCTGATGCGGTTATAAATTCCCCATCCGTCTTTTGTTCCTTTATTACCTTTTGAACAATTGCCGTTTCTTTTCTTCCTGAGTTTTTTATGTATTTTATTTCAGGATTCCAATTTTCAGAAGTTGTGTGCAGCATAAAATCGCCTGCTTGATTGAATTTTCTATTCCAAGAAGCTTCAATGAAGTCACTCTCTTTTAATTGATTCATGTATTTGTCATAAAAAATAAGCATATCTATACACCGTCATATCTTCCCACATATGTAACTTCTGTCTTAATTGCATTACCGCCAATCTCAGCATTTACAGAAATCAATGTATCGCCAAAGTCAATTTTTAAATTCCTAAAGTCAAAGTATTCAACATTTTCAAATGGCAGAACTTCATTATTTATAGTTGCATAAGATTTTGAGCAGTCAATTAATAAAACATCTCGCTCTCTAATCTCTGTATTTATATTGATTACTGTATCACCGAATTTTATTTTGATGTTCTTCGCATAACCTAACGCTGTTATCTTGATAACTGGCTGTGTAGCTGATGATCCTTGATAACTTATCACTTTATCATTTACTGCTTTTTCTGTTGCAAACATCAACGGCTTACCCTCAATGAAAGAATGCGGATATTTCCACAATGCTTGTTTTTCCGAAAAGTTTATGCCTACTTCATCGGCAGCAAATAAATCGGAATAAGGTGATAAAAATTGAACTGTTAAATCTTTACCTTTGTAAACATTTCCAGTAGGCAGGTTCCCTGCAGTAAATCTGCAATCTCGCATTATTCTTTTTATCCCGACATAATCAATGAATACATTGTATATATACCTAGAATTATGAAATGCGATTGCCTGACTTCTTAACAGATTAAAATTTTCTAAATTAAGAGGACGAGAAACAATCGTTAACTCTCGCCCTGCTCTCCTTTGACCCGTTATAATATCTCCCTCGCCAACGCCACGTGGCTGTTTAGAGGTTTCAATCTCCGAAAAGTCTAGTCCATCAATTTTTCTTAGTTCCCATTCATCAGACTGATAGTTAAATATTCTGCCATCAGATCGAACTGCTTTTATTTTTGCATCATATATCATAGTTGCCCTGCCATTCCTGTTTCTATCGCTTGCCTCTTTAATGCTCTTGCTACATCAATCGGGCTTTCATAAGGCTTATGGAAATTAATTGTCTGATTAATAATAGTTTCGCCTTTTTCAGCATTTTCTAATTTGTTAAGTATTCTGACAAGGACATTAAGCATTTCACCATTCTGTTCACCGCCGACTCTGTTAACTGCATCAGATAAGAACTTGTCCAATTTGTGAGTTGGTAAAACTGCTTCGCTTCCTGCTTCTCCTATACCTGCTATTGTAGGCTTATCAAAGATACCACCTTCCTTGTACCACTTAAGGCTAAAGTGAGGAGTGCTTGGCGGCGTAAGGCTGAATTTCCCCGTAATATTCAAGTGTGGGAGTTTCAGATGTGGCAATTTCCAGCTAAAGTTGAATGCCCCCTTAATCTTATTTATCAAGCCCTTAACCACCGAAACAGCGTTTTGTATAGGGCTTATTATTGCCGTTTTTATTGCATTGAACTTGCTTGAGACAGCACCCTTAATGTTTTCTATTGCATCTGATATATGCTGCTTAATGGCATTCCATACATTAGCAATTGACTGCTTAACAGCACCGAATATATTACCTACGATTCCTAAGATCGGCTGTAATCCCTGAACTATGGCAGCCAGAATCTGTGGCAACGCTTGAATTAATGCGCCAATAATCTGTGGTATTGCCTTAACAATCGCCATGAATAACATTATTGAAGCACTCATTAAAACAGGTATTAATGTCGGGAGTTGCCCAGCAAGCGTGCTGATTAATTGAACCATTGCGGTTATTAATAATGGCAATATTTGTGGTATTGCCTGAACTATCGCCATAAACAGCATAACTGCTGCATTTAACAAAAGTGGTATCAATGTCGGGAGTTGAGCAGCAAGTGTATTGACCAACTGAACAACTGCATTAACTAATGGCGGTATTATCTGTGGCAATGCTTGAACTATTGCCATAAGCAAGGTCACCGCACCATTGACTACTGCAGGAAGCATAGATGTCAATCCGCTTATAACTGCATTCAGAATTGTAGGCAGTTGCGAGATAATTTTGCTTATAACATTAACTGCACTATTAACAAACCCAGTTATTTTACCTGATAATTCCTCCGCACTCATTCCTGTTTTACTAATCATGAAAGCTAGTGCTGCTAGTGCTGCAACAACAAGAATAATTGGATTTGCTTTTAAGAAGCCGAACACTTTACCAAGTCCACCAGCTAAACCCGGTGCAATGTTAGATAAAGCAGTGAAAGATTTCCCAAGTTGATTTACAAGTCCGCCTGTAATAATTAGTGCTGGTGCTATAGTTGCAATTGCTCCTGCAATCACTGTAAATGCCGCTAACACTCTACCGTCAAGGTTGGAGATAAATCCCATAAATTTACCAAATGCTTCTTGTACTTTCGTTATAACTGGAAGCAAGGCAGATGCAATTTTCGAACCTACTTGTTGGAATCCTGCTATTGCGACAAATTTCATCGTGTCTATCTGGTCATTGAAAGCATTCGCTTCATCAAGTGTTTCTTGATCGACAAAATGAATTTTGTTCTTTTTCATCGTTTCGGTAACAAGCTTATAAGTTTTTCCCATATCCTCAATCATTGGATTAAGGTTTGTTGCAGTCTTACCGAAAATTTGCATTGCAAGGGCATCTCTTTCGGTTTCGTTTTTCATTGAACCGAGTTTTGCTATAGTTTCTTGGAATACTTCATTTTGATTTCTTAAGTGTCCATCATTTCCTACAACTTTTACACCGAGCTGCTCAAACGCTTTCGCTGCATCTCCCGTTCCTTGCGATGCTGAATACATATTCTTTTTAAGCTTTGTTTGAGCTTTTGCCATATCTTCAACAGATACATCGACAAGGTCTGCACTTGCAGCATAGAGCTGAAGCTCTTGAGTGCTTATTCCTGAAACTTTAGATAATGTGTTGATATCGTCTGCAGCTCTACCGGCTTTAACAGCTACCGCTCCCAAACCTGTGGAAACTACGGCAGCAGCCTTTGAAATAGGTGCGAAACTACGTCCTGCACCTTGTATCTTCTTCCCTGCTTCTTGAAATTTTGCTCCAAGCTGACCAACAACAGAAACTGCCGCTTGCGTTCTCTTTAATTCAGCGTTAAAAGTTTTAAGCTTCGATTCACACTCAATGATATTTCTTCTAACCTCCATATACTCTTTGGAAGTCTTATCGACACCATCTGCATCCATGCTTTTCTGTGCTGCCTTGAAAGCTTCAAGCCTATCTTTCGTTGTTTGAATGCGCTCTTTTAGAAGAGTTAGTTTTTGTGTTAAAAGCTCTGTGTTGTTTGGATTGAATTTAAGTGCCTTGTTTACATTCCTTAGGCTAGATTCAACATTCTTACCTTGAGCTTTTACATTTTTTAAGGCGGTTTCTAACTTTGTTGTATTTCCGCTTATTTCAATTGTTATACCTTTTACAGCCATTCTATACTCCTAGCCTATCCCAATCCTCTTGCGTTGCTTGTCTGACGATAGTTTTGCTTTCATCGTCAGTGCTATTAATTTTGTTGTACTCAATGCAAAAATCAACAACCTGCCCCAAATTCATATCTTTAACGCCGTCAAAGTCTAGCCCTCTTGAGATTGCCCCGACAATGATTCTGTCTGTGCTGACTTTTTCATTGTTGTTGTTAGACTTTGAAGGCGTTTCAAGTTTTTTGATGATACCGTGCTTTCAACTATGAGCTTTAACGCCTTCGGTAAAATGACATCAAGCGGAAAATTGTCAAACTGTTCCGCCCATTCGTCAAGCGGCTTAACTTCCTGACCGTTCTTCTTTAAGTAATTTGCATTTAAAGCCCAGATAATATTTAAAACAGTTGTCGATTCAAGCATTGCAACATTCATCATTAAATCTTGAATTGCTTCTTTATCAATTGCTTCTAATACTTTTTTAAAATCTATAGCATTTGTTCCGATGCTGTTTCCAGTATTCACAGCAAGTTCAATTCCTGCGGAAATTAAAGGAAGCAGGTCGGGTAAAATATCATGTCCGAACTGCTCCCTATACTTAATTAACCATCCTATTGAAGCATCAAGCTTCAATGTGCAATCTTTACTAATTTTAACTTGTTGAATTGCCATAACTGCCCCCTTTTAATTTTAAACGGTTGGTGTTTTAAGCTCTGGAATTGTTGGTGCAGTAAAGACTTTTTCATAGCCCGTATCACCCTCAGAATAAGATATTTTCATTATTCCGCTTCCGTTATCACCAACAACTGTAATTGCGATTGATTCTTCCTCAATTTCTTTTCCATCTTCAATGGTCTTATGCTCTCGTTTTATTGCACCTAATGAAGCATTAAAGAAGATGTGACGTCTTTTTTCCTTATCACCTTTTCCCTCAAATGCAAAATATACATTTTTCGCAGGCATACCCTTTACCTGTGCAATCCCACCGTCTGTAAGTTCAGCAAAGTTCAAGAACTTTATTTTGAACTCGTCAGGGAATAGTGCCATGTTGAGGTCTCCTTTAAAACCGTTATCCGTAAAATCTGAATAGTAGACAACATCATCAGCGAAAAACTTAGATTCCTCAGATTCTGCTTCTAGTGAAAGTGCTCTCATTCCCGGAACGTGAATAGGTACTTCAAGCTTTGCTTTTCCACTTGCATCAACTGTATAAAGCCCCATGTGGAAGTTAGATGTTCCAAATTCAACCTTGTTTTTATTCATTGTTTTATCCTTTCTTTTTTTATATTAAGCGTGATACTTTCGGTGCTGTGAACCATGTATCATAAGCTTCTTTCTTTGTTTTCGAACTTGTTTCTTTTTTCCTGCCAACCTTTGGAAGCCATGCTGCAGCAATTTTTATTTTGTTAGGTTCAATATCAATTGATGCCTTTTTAGTGCTTGTAGAAAACTGCACCTCTTCTGCTGTACAGTAAAAATACAAATACCTTTTCGTTTCGGTGTCTTGCTTAATTTCAAATGCTAAAGCAAAATGATTTTTCTTTTGAATGCAATCATCAATGATGTTTCCATCTTCATCAACTGCTTCTCCTAGAAATCTAGTCTTAAAATCTTCAGGGATTGTGAATATCTCAAGCTCTAATTCTTCACTAGGTATAACCTCAAGAATTCCACAACCGCCATCATCAGAAAATGGCGTGTCTGTGCTTTTGCTGGCAGTTAGCGTAACTGCACCGCTCCAAGGCATTCCATCTTCAATTGTCAGCCTTTCCCCCTCAGGATTCCATGTTGCAGGATAATAATGCACATTTTTTAACCCATATCTAAATTTTGCCATTTCTACCTCATGCTTTGTTCAAATATTGATTTAACTTCATTCTCGCTACTTCTAAGCGTTTCATCGACAAATGGATGACCGTGTTTTGTTGAATATTCAAGAATATTAACAAGCGGTATGTTTGCACTTCCTTTGCCCTTTACTTTTTTCGAGTTTTTTATAAAATGCCTTCCATTGCCTTTTTTTATTTTCCATGAATCTTTTAGATGACCACCGAACCCAGTTCCTGACGGTGAAGCAAGTACAAGCTTTGCTTTTACAAGCTTTGCTGCCTTGTCAACGGCTTTTTCTGTTTGCTCATTAATCTCTACTTTGTAATCGTCAAGAACCTCATTTAAGGCTAAACTAAATCCACTTACATCACATTTCATCTTTTAACTCCATGAAAATAAATTAAGCTCATATCCTGTAACTTCATAGCCGATATCGTCAATATCTCCCAGTTCAAAAGCACCAGTCGGGCATTGAAAATCCGCATCAAGTAAAGCATTTAATATTTGCATTTCACGTTTACGAACTGACAACAGTTTCATTCCTTTTGCGTGATAATATCTTAGAATGATTTTATCGTTTCCGCCTTTCAGCCTATCATCGCAATATTCCTGACTACTCATTGAGCTTACTGAATATACACAAAACTCTTTCGGCATATTCTTAACATTTGGAAGTTCAGCATGGTATGTTTTGACATCTGGATATATCGAACCATCGAGTGCTTTTTTTAATTGTAAATCTCCGTCTTTTGAAAACATTATTTCCCCTCATATCGTTTAAGCATAAAAACCATTAAGCGGTTATTCTGATTTTCAACACCTGAAAAAAGTTCATAACAATCGGGATTCAATCTGTCAGGTTCTCCATCTTTGAAAATATCCATTGCTCCCTTAGAAATAACTGCCCTGCTACTTCTTAATGCTTCATATAGCTTAGGTGCGTATGGCATTTTTACTGATACAGATTCATTCACGC
>USBT01000041.1 GCA_900553025.1 uncultured Eubacteriales bacterium
AGAAAAAAGAAACTGTTTATAAAAAGTTGCAGGTGTTAGACGGATTAGAAAAAGACATCATGCAGCTTAGATATATCGGTGGGCTAAGTTGGGATGAGATTGCAGATAAAATAAACGTATCTAGTAGGCATGTTTACCGCATTCATGATAAAGCACTAGAAAAACTAAAACATGTCATTTAATGTCAGTTGGAACCTATGATATAGTGTAGGTGTGAAAAGAGAGAACAAGATCATTTTTCTTATAGAATCTCCTTCTTAACATTATGAGCCTCCACTAAGGGGGCTCTCTCTATTTTAGAGAAAGGAAAATAATATGCCCACCCCCTATAAAAGACCGGACAGAGATGGAGCACACCGCCGGCAGTTTGATATAAACAAAAAAAGAATTTATGCCACCCGGTCAGTCTGTGGGATATGTGGTAAGCCTGTAGATTTTAGTATCAAGTATCCTGATCCGTTATCTGCATGTATAGATCACATAGTACCCATAAATAAAGGTGGACATCCAAGCGATATAAGTAACTTACAGTTAGCACACAGAACGTGCAATAGACTTAAGAGCGACAAGACATACAAGGAACCTGAGAAACAAAGAAAAGTAAATATAATTGGGAATAGGAATTTACCTTTATCAAAAAAATGGACGAAATAAAAACATATAATTCAAGAAAAAGAAATGTAAATTTATGGGGGCATAACCCCCTCCCCGGGTACGGCTCCGGAGTTCACGCCGTCACTGCGAATAATTTCTCACGAAAGAAAGGGGCATCAGAGAAGCGATGTATGACCTCAAAGGCAAAGATTATTTATCAAAAAAATTAGAAGCACATAGACCCAGAGTGCTTGAAAGATACAGATATTACGAGATGAAAAAGGATGATTTATCACCTGGAATGGTAATACCTGCGGAAATAAGAAATTTATTTAAAAGTACGCTAGGTTGGTGTGGAAAAGCTGTCGATTCTATGGCAGATAGATTAGTTTTCAGAGAATTTAGCGATGATATTTTTGGATTTAATGAGATTTTTAACATGAATAATCCGGATACATTCTTTGATTCAGCAATCCTATCAGCGCTAATCTCATCTTGCTGTTTTATATACATTTCGACAGGTGAAGAAGACTTCCCTAGACTTCAAGTCATCGAGGGCAGTAATGCTACTGGGGTTATAGATCCAATTACTGGACTTTTAAGAGAGGGGTACGCAGTACTAAAGCGTGATGAATATGGGAGAACAGAAACCGAGGCTTATTTTGTGCCTAACAAAACCCTGATATATGAAAACAGTAAACTCATAGAGCAGTATAC
The DNA here is from genome assembly GCA_900553025.1 of uncultured Eubacteriales bacterium. GTDB lineage: Bacteria > Bacillota > Clostridia > Peptostreptococcales > Anaerovoracaceae > S5-A14a. The sequence continues at coordinate 1,312 of USBT01000041.1, forward strand.
ACACGCAGTGCCATATCCTCTACTGGTGCCAATTATACATAGACCTGATGCAGTGAGACCTTTTGGCAGAAGTAGAATAACAAGAGCTGGAATCTATTTCCAAAAGTATGCTCAAAGAACGCTAGAGAGAGCAGATATATCGGCTGAATTTTATTCATTCCCTCAAAAGTATGTGGTTGGTACAAGCCAGGATGCAGAGCCTATGGATAAGTGGAAGGCGACAATATCAACTCTCCTAGAGTTTACAAAAGACGAGGAAGGAGATTCTCCTAAGCTTGGGCAGTTTACACAGCAAAACATGAGCCCTTTTACAGAGCAGTTAAGAACTGCAGCGGCAGGGTTTGCTGGAGAAACAGGGCTTACACTAGATGATTTAGGTTTTGTAACAGACAATCCATCAAGTGCAGAAGCAATCAAATCAAGCCATGAACAAATAAGGATATCATCAAAGAAAGCACAGCGCTGTTTTGGAAGCGGATTCTTAAACGTTGGTTACTTAGCGGCTTGCCTTAGGGATAATTATCCATACTTTAGGAGCCAGATTTACAATGTAAGGCCAAAATGGGAGCCAGTATTTGAAGCGGATGCTTCAACTCTATCACTTATTGGCGATGGAGCAATCAAAATCAACCAGGCTATACCTGAATACATAACAGGTGAGACCATAAGAGATTTAACTGGTGTTGAGGGAAATAACCAATGAAAGATATAGCACCTGATTTACTAAAGGCTATACAAGATGATTTTAATGAAAGAGTCAAAACTAATGCGAAGGTAAGAAATGCATTAAAAGCCATGAAAAGCAAAAATGCGACATTTAAAGATGCTAACAGCTTTGCAGAGGCTATCGGAGACGCACTTGCTGAATCTTTTAAAAATAATATTAAGCCGGAACTGTTACCTGATGAAAGAATGTATTATAATATAGCTGAAAGAGTTGTAGGCGAATCACTAAAAAACAACTACAATCTAGTATCTGAGTATTCAGCTGATGTGCAGACTCTCCTCAACAGAAAAGCAAATTTAGGTTTAAAAGGAATAAAGCCGCAGTATAATACTGACAAGGCAAAAGGTATTATCAACAGGATTTCATCAGAGGAGAAGTACGAGGATATATCGTGGATATTAGAAGAACCAGTTACTAACTTTACCCAAAGCATAGTTGATGATACCATCAAAAGAAATGCTGAGTTTCAGTATAAGGCAGGGCTAAAGGCTAAGATAATTAGGAAAAGTACTGGTCATTGTTGCGACTGGTGCGAAGAAGTAGCCGGTGAATATGAATATCCTGATGTGCCTAAAGATGTTTACAGAAGGCATAGATTTTGTAGGTGTACGGTTGAGTATGATCCGGGCAATGGCAGAAGGCAAAACGTACATTCAAGGAAATGGCGCGATATTGGTAAAGAGGATAAGTTCGAAAAAAGAAAAATAACAAATGATTCGCCTGATTTTTATGTCGCGCCGAATAGCACAGTTTTTATAAAAGAACATAGAAAATACATTGGTAAAAGTAATTATGACACATTAATGGAACAGTACACGAATGAAGAGTCTCGCAAATTCATTAGAACAGCGTATCGTAAATCTGCAAGTGTTGGTGATGGCAGTACATATGCTATAAGAAAAATGGAAATAGAAACAGGATTAAACTTGGGTAGAGATGGAAGAAACCATGCAAAAAAAGTGGAGGATTTAATTAGACAAATAAACAAATCCCTTTCTAAGGATATTCCTGAAAAAGATAAGATGTTTTTAGAAAAGGAATTAGAAAGATTAATGACGGTGAGATAAATGATAAAATATGATTCTTTAATTGATGATGTATGTAAAGAGTTTTCTGAAGTAAGTGAATTATACGATTTAGAACTCCAAAGTGATTCTATAGATTTGAACTCAGGTGCACACACTGTGTTTAGCTTTTGCTTTGTGCCGGTATTAAAAGACGCTATTTTAAATAATAATTACCTGGCAAAGAGGATGTTTGATTATATAGAAAAAATGGAAAAGAGTGAAGATAATCTTGTCGGTGAAGTAGCAGAGTTTACTGTCCTAGAAGAAATACTTGATAGTTTTGATTTAAATGCCATAAAAAGATATATGGGCAAAGTCACTTTAGAGGCGGCTAGATTAATCAATAGATATATTAAAAGAGGTTAACAGTTGCGAAATACTTATTATATAAGCACGCTTTAAGCGTGTTTTTTTATGCAAAGGGATAATATGGCTAAAAGAAAGGGAAATCAGAAGCCAACACTATACCATATATCAAGAACTTTAAAAAGCAGATATAAAGAAGCGATAGATCTTTACAATTCAACAGGGCGTACGGCGCAAAAGTGGCAAATATACCTCATGAAGGCTATTTTGTCGAGGAATCGTAAAGGGCTATGGGAGTATACAAAGTTTGGCTACTCGCTTCCTAGAAGAAACGGCAAGAATGAGATCGTAGCAATTAGGGAACTCTTTGCACTTGTTGACGGTGAAAAAGTGCTGCACACGGCACATAGAACAACGACATCACATTCAGCATGGGAAAGGCTTATAGACCTACTAGAGAAAGCAAAGATTGAATACACATCACTTAGAGCTACAGGAAGAGAGTCCATAAAGGTTGGAGAGGGAAGCGTTGAGTTTAGGACAAGAAGTAGTAAGGGCGGCTTAGGTGAAGGCTTTGACCTTTTAATAATTGATGAAGCACAGGAGTACACAGAAGACCAGGAATCAGCACTAAAATACGTCGTAACAGATAGCGAGAATCCACAAACAATATTTTGTGGAACGCCACCAACACCAATTTCAAGCGGCACGGTTTTCACTAACTTAAGGAACAAAATAATCGTCGGCGGTGTAAAGAATGCCGGATGGGCTGAATGGTCGGTTGAAGATGAACATGATCCATACGATAAAGAAGCATGGTATCTTACCAATCCATCACTTGGAACTATATTTACAGAGAGATCAATAGAAGATGAAATTGGAACAGACGATATAGACTTTAACATTCAGCGTTTAGGGCTTTGGATCAAGTACAATCAAAAATCAGCAATAAGCGAAAATGATTGGGATATACTCACAGTTAAAGACTTTGAAGAACTAGATGGTAGTTTATATGCTGGAATAAAATATGGCAGGAACGGGGCAAATGTAGCCCTTAGCATAGCACTCAAAACAAAAGACGATAAGATATTTATAGAGTGCATAGACTGCCAGTCAGTGCGAAATGGGAACGAATGGGTTATTGACTTCCTTAGGAAAGCACCAGTTAAAAAAATCGTGGTTGATGGTGCAGGAAATCAAAACATTCTTGCAGCGGATATGCGGGAGTATGGACTTAAAAAGCCTATACTACCTACAGTGAAAGAAATAATAATTGCTAACTCAAAATGGGAAAAGGCAATTTTCGATAAAACCGTTTGCCACGCAGGGCAACCGTCTCTCAGAGAGGTTGCGATAAATTGCAAGAAAAGATACATAGGTTCTCAAGGGGGCTTTGGGTATGAGGCAATTTATGAAGAACATGAAATCGCACTAATGGATAGTGCAATGCTTGCGCACTGGATATGCAGCACAAGCAAACAGTCAAAACAAATAATAAGATATTAAGACAGCCAACAGGCTGTTTTTTTATACAATCACGCAACTCCAGCGGTAATGGAAGAAAGGAAAATATTATGTCATTTGAAGCAATTACAACACAAGAGGATTTTGAAGCAAGGCTTAAGGAAAGGCTAGAGCAAAAGGAAAGAAGCGTAAGATCACAACTTGAAGAAGAAAGCAAAGCCGAGGTTGAAAAACTAAAAAAAATAAATGAAGAGTACAAAGAGAAGCTTAATGTTGCCAATGCTCAGATTAACGAATTAACAGGAAAAGTTAAAGAACAAAACGACTACGAGCAGACAATTAACAACTTCAAGTTAAGAGAGCTAAAAACTAAGGCGGCTTTAGCTCGGGGACTGCCTTATAGCCTAGTTGATAGGATCCAGGGCGAAGATGAAGAGAGCATAGAAAATGACGTAAAAACATTAGCGGAATATTTTACAGCAAATCAAGCTAGTAAAATTCCACCACTAAAAGATAATGAGCCTGAAAAAACAGGCGAGGATAGTGCGTATATGGCACTTGTAAAAGATTTATAACGGAGGATAAAAAATGAACGAAGTAACAAAATTATTTGAGCCTGTACTAGTTACAGATTTGATCAGCAAAGTAAAGGGGGGCTAGCTCACTAGCAAAACTTTCAAACATGACACCAATTCCATTTAATGGCATGAAAGAGTTTGTGTTCTCAATGGACTCAGACATCGATATTGTCGCTGAAAATGGCAAAAAGACACACGGCGGTATAACACTTGATCCCGTTAAGATTGTACCAATCAAAGTCGAATATGGTGCTAGGGTATCTGATGAGTTTATCTATGCTACAGATGAAAACAAAGTAAATGTTATTAAGGCTTTCAACGATGGCTTTGCTAAAAAGGTTGCAAGAGGACTTGACATCATGGCTTTTCATGGCTTAAATCCTAGAACGGGCCAGGCATCAACAATAATCGGGGATAATCATTTTGATAAAAAGGTTACTCAGACTGTAACATTTACACAGGCAGATCCTGAAGCAAACGTTGAAGCGGCTGTTTTAGCAGTACAGGGAGCAGATGGCGATGTATCAGGTATGGCAATGTCACCAATCTTTTCTTCTGCACTTGCAGGTCTGAAGGTAAACGGAGTTAAGCAGTATCCTGAACTAGGCTGGGGAGCTAATCCAGGATCTGTAAGAGGGCTAACTGTTGATGTAAATAAGACAGTATCTGACGGTACAGGCACAAAAGACCGCGCAATAATCGGAGACTTCGCAAACATGTTTAAATGGGGATATGCAAAAGAAGTGCCATTTGAAGTTATCAAATACGGCGATCCTGACAACACTCAGAAAGACCTAAGAGGATACAACCAGGTATATCTAAGAGCAGAACTTTATATTGGCTGGGGAATCCTAAATGGCAACAGTTTTGCAAGAATTGTAACTGAATAGAGGTTAGCGATGATATATAAGAATAGTAAGACAGGGGCTGTAATTAACAGCCCTTGTGCTATTTCAGGTGGAGACTGGGAACTTCAAGAAGCTGAAACTAAAGAAAAGCCAGTTGAAGAACCTAAGAAGACAAGAAGAACAAAGAAAGAGGACAAATAATGGAACCTTTTGCAAGCGTAGATGATGTTATAAATTTATGGCGAAAACTTACGCAAGACGAAATAAAAAGAGCAGATGCTTTATTACCAGTTATAAGTGATAGCCTGAGGGAAGAAGCGAAAAAAGTTGGGAAAGATCTTGATGAAATGAAATTAGAATCTGCAACTTTTGAAAGCGTTCTAAAGTCTGTAACAGTTGATGTGCTTGCAAGAACGCTTCTAACCTCAACGGATAAAGAGCCAATGATCCAGGAATCACAATCAGCACTTGGTTATAGTTACTCTGGCACATATTTAATACCTGGAGGAGGGCTTTTTATCAAGAAAACGGAACTTTCCAGGCTTGGACTTAGAAAACAAAAATACGGGGGAATAGAACTTTATGATAAAGGGGATAACAGTTAATTTAATCGAAACTAGAAAAAAAGGACTTGATCCATTTAATGTTCCAATTTTTGAAGAGGTTCGAGTGCCTATAGACGATGTACTTGTTGCAGAGCCGTCAAGTGAAGATGTAATTAACAATTTAAACCTTTACGGCAAAAGAGCGCAGTACACTCTCGGGATACCAAAATCTGATACCCATAATTGGGAAGATAGGCTTGTTGAATTTTATGGCAAGCGCTGGAGGACATTCACAGTGCCTACAAAGGGCATTGATGAAAATGTACCACTTAGATGGAATCAAAAGGTAATGGTGGAGTATTATGGCTAAGTCTAGATTTGTTTTAAATAGAGCCGGTGTTAGAAGCCTACTAAAATCAGAGGAGATGGCTAGTATATGTAGCAAGTATGCTAAAGATATTGCTACTAGAGCAGGGGAAGGTTATACCTCGGATGTATATGTAGGTAAAAACAGAGTAAATGCTGGAGTTAGCACTGAAAGCATTAAAGCAATGAGAAGTAATGCAAAGCATAATACTTTACTAAAGGCAATGAAATGATGGAAAAAACAATACTTGACTACTTGTCAGAAAAACTTGATGTCCCGGTTGGTCTTGTTAATCAAGGCAGAATACCGGAGAAATGTGTTTTATTTGAAAAAGTTGGCAGCGGCAAAAGAAATTACATTAAAAACTCAACTTTTGCTTTCCAGTCATATGCCAAAACTCTTTACGAAGCATGTGAACTTAACGAGCATGTGAAAGAAGCTGTCGAGGGCATGATTGAACTTAGCGAAATAGGAAGAGTGAAATTAAATAGTGACTACAACTTTACAGATACACAAACAAAAAAGTATAGATATCAAGCAGTTTATGACATAGTGCATTATTAGGAGGAAAAACATGAGCGATGTAAACAATGTATCGGTCGGTAAACCAGCAATAGGTGGAGCTATATATAAAGCATCAATTGGTACAAAATTACCAACAGATGCCAAGACAGCATTAGATGAAGCATTTAAAGGGCTTGGCTATATAAGTGAAGACGGTTTGACAAATGAAAACTCGCCTGACACAGAAACAAAGAAAGCGTGGGGCGGTGATACTGTACTCACTTTGCAAAAAGAAAAGCCTGATAATTTTGGCTTTACTTTAATTGAGGCTTTAAATCTCGAAGTTTTGAAAACAGTTTACGGAGATGAAAATGTAACAGGTACACTTGAAACAGGAATTGTAATCAAAGCAAATAATAAAGAACAGCCTGCAGTGGCTTGGGTAATTGATATGATCCTAAGCGGTAACACGCTAAAACGAATTGTAATACCAAATGGTAAGATTACAGAAGTTGGCGAGATTTCATATCAAGATGAAGATTCAATCGGATACGAAACTACTCTTGCTGCACTTCCTGATCAGCAGGGTAACACTCACTATGAATATATCGTGAAAGGATAGAATAAATGAGTAAGAAAATCAAAACTTCATCAGGATTTACTTGCACAATTCAACCTGAGTGCCTTGAAGACATGGAACTTATCGAACTACTTGCAAGAATTGATAGCGAGCCACTTATCATCACGAAGGTAATTGATAAGATACTTGGCGAAAAGATGAAGAAGAAACTTTATGATCACGTAAGAGAAAAAGATGGTAGGGTGCCAGTGCAGGCTGTAAGCCAGGAGCTTTCAGAAATATTTACTCTAGCAGGTGAAGATCTAAAAAACTAATTGCCCTGTCCGGGATAATCGCAAAGTATAAAAAAGAGTTAATCTGTGATTTAGCAGAGGTTTATGGGATTTTTGATTATAAATCTGTTCCTGTACCTCTGCTTATTACTTTAGTTACCGGACTTAGGGCAGATACAAGAGTAATGATGGCAATTTCGGGTCAAACCTTAAACCTTAATGAATTTCTAATGGCAACAATCATTGATAGGTTAAATCTGATTTTGTGGACAAAAACAAAGGATGCTGAAAAAGGTAAGAACAGACCTAAATCAATAATTGATAATTTTGCAAGAACTAATGATGTAAGTAGTTTCAGAAATAAAGAAGACTTTGAAAGAACCAAGAAAAAGATACTAGGAGGTACTTGATGGCAACAGAACTTGGGAAAGCATATATACAGATAGTACCATCAGCGCAGGGCATAAAAGGCAGCCTAATGAAAAGCATCGGGGCTGAACAAATCGGACAAGAAGCGGGTTTCAAATTAGGAAGTGCACTTAAAACAGCGTTTTTGAAGTTAGGAGTTGGAACTGCAATCGCTGCAACTTTTAAATCTGCTATAAGCCAGGGCGCAGAACTTGAACAATCCATCGGTGGTATAGAAACACTTTTTAAGGGCTCAGCCGATAAGGTGAAAGCCTATGCTAATGAGGCATATAAAACCGCTGGGCTTTCTGCAAATGAATACATGAAGAATGTTACAAGTTTTTCTGCTTCTCTTTTGCAGTCTCTTGGTGGAGATACAAGCAAAGCAGCAGACATATCAAATATGGCTATGATGGATATGGCTGATAACATGAATAAGATGGGCACGCCACTTCAAGACATTCAGAATGCCTACCAGGGATTTGCAAAGCAAAATTATACAATGCTTGATAACCTAAAACTTGGTTACGGTGGCACAAAGCAGGAAATGGAACGTCTGCTTGCTGATGCTGAAAAACTTACAGGTAAGAAGTATGACATCAACAATTTAAGCGATGTATATGAAGCAATACATGCGGTTCAAAAGGAACTTGATATAACTGGAACAACAGCAAAGGAAGCAGAGAGCACTTTATCAGGGTCTTTTGGCATGATGAAGGCAGCATGGCAGGATCTACTGGGTAAAGCTGCGATTGGTGAGAATTTAAGTGAGCCAATTAAACACTTAGTAGAATCAGTTATGGCTACGCTTAAGAACGCTATACCAATGATTATAAACATTGTGACAACTCTTCCAGTTGCAATATTTGAGACTTTTGCAGGTTTAGCACCAACGCTTATACCAATGATAGTTCAAAACGTAATAGATCTAATTAATGGCGTTGTAGCTGCACTTCCTCTTTTGCTCCAGGCTTGCTTGCAGATTATAACTGGCCTTATGGATGGTTTGCAGCAATTCCGTTACTACTTTCAGCGCTGCCTCAAATAATAGAGGGGGTAAGAACATTTTTTGTTGGTGCAATACCGCAGATAGTTGAAACAGGTATTAAACTTTTAACAGCACTTACACAGGCTATGCCTACAATAATTAATCAAATAGTCACTGTAATACCACAGATAATAAATTCAATTGTAAATGCAATTATTCCTTTAATACCGCTTATAGTCCAGGC
>USBT01000042.1 GCA_900553025.1 uncultured Eubacteriales bacterium
GTTACGTCATCGCCAACCTCTGCGGTTTCTCCGATAACAACCGCCATGCCATGATCAATAAAGCAGCGCCTTCCTATCTTGGCGCCTGGATGTATTTCAATTCCCGTGCCATTTCTTACAGCCTGAGAAATCATTCTTCCAAGGAGCTTCAAACCGTGGTTGTAACACCAGCTTGCGGGTCTATGCCAAATAAGTGCCCATATACCTGGATAGCACAAAAGAACCTCAAGACGGCTTCTGGCCGCTGGGTCTCTTTCCATTACCGCTTCTATATCTTCTTTAACTTCCCTGAAAAATTTCATACTAAAACTTGACGCCTCTTTCCTGCTGCCACTTTATTCCCATAAATTCTATAATCTGGATTCTATATCTAACCTCAGTTCATCAACCCTCGCAAGCTCTGAGATTACCGATGAACCTGTGAAATTAACGATGAGCCCCTGATATTGCCGATTAGCCCCCGAAATTACCGATGTGCCTATGAAATTACCTCTCAACGCAAGCTATTTTGTTACCCTTATGCTCTTAATAACAACGTCTTGCTTAGGCTTATCCATGTAATCCCTTGGCACAGAAACTATCTTCTCGGCCTCTTCCATGCCCTCTGTTATCTTACCAAATGCCGCATAACCTCCATCGAGATGGGGTGCATCTGCAACCATTATAAAGAATTGCGAACCCGCAGAGTTAGGGTCCATAGCCCTTGCCATAGATAAAACACCAGTTGTATGCTTCAAGTTATTTTCTACCCCATTTTGGGCAAATTCACCCTTTATTGTGTATCCTGGACCGCCCATTCCAGTTCCTTCAGGACAACCACCTTGAATCATGAAGCCTGGAATTACTCTATGGAACGTCAACCCATCATAAAACTTCTCATTTGCAAGCTTCTCAAAATTCTCTACGGATATAGGGGCAATGTCCTCATACAGCTCGCCCGTCATAACTCCGCCATTTTCCATTTCAATAATTACTTTTTTCATATCTTATCCTTCCTTATATCTGGATTCTTCCACAACAGCTTAATTCTCGCCTTATTATATCACCTTATTAAAACCGCTCCGATAATGCCCGCTGCAATAATCAGAAGAAACGGATTAACCTTCCATCTTCCAGTAATCACAATAGTTCCAATGAGTATCCCTAAAGACACCACACTAAGCTCGCCGAGAATTCCACTTAGCATAAAATACCCAGCAGATGCTACAAGCCCCACCGTTACAGGTCTTACACCAGAAAGTGCACCTTGAATAATCTTGCTCTGCTTAAATTTCTCAACAAAATAACTAACTGCCACGACCATAACAAAGGACGGCAAGGCAACCCCTAAGGTAGCTGCAAATGCACCGCCAAAAGCATCAGTATAATACCCGACATATGTTGCGGCATTAATGGCAAGCGGTCCAGGCGTCACCTGAGATATGGCCACAAGATTTCCAAATTCCTGAGGGTCATCTATGCCAAAGGCTTTTGCCGTCTGAAATATTATCGGCAGCATAGCAATTCCGCCGCCAAAGCCAAAGATGCCTATTTGGGAGAATGCGAGAAATAAATCAATCGACATGTTCATTCCCATCCTCCATTTCAACCATCTCTTTCGGCTCTTTGTTTTTCTCTGAAAAATCTACTTTCCAACCCTCGGTCTGTTCTCTGTTATTAATAAACTTGATAACTATGCCAATTACACACCCAGCAATAATAGCATAAACTGCATTCACGCTCAAAATACCTACAGCGATAAAGGTTGTAATTGCCATGATATAATGCAGAGCACTTCTTAAAGCATGGCTTCCCACTTGGTATGTTGCTAGCAATATCAAGGCTGTGGCAACCGCTTTAATTCCAGCAATAGCACCCTTTACATATAGGTTCCCCGACACCTGCTCAAGCACTTCTATGACAAGTATAATTGCAACAAAGCTAGGAATTATTACACCTACTGTTGCAATTAGTGAGCCTACGGGTCCCTTTTTTCTATAGCCAATGTATGTGGCCATATTGACAGCAATTACGCCCGGAAGACCCTGGCTGATACTTAGACAGTCGAGCATTTCATCCTCTGTAAGCCACTTTTTCTTATTGACCATTTCGTCCTTTAAAAGCGGAATCATTGCCATACCACCACCAATGGTGAAAAGCCCAAGTTTTAAAAATGTAATAAACAGTTCCAAATACATTATTTCAAATATATACGACCATCCGACTCTAAAGATACAATCTGCGAAGCCGCTGCAACAGCTTCCTCGGCGGAGAGAACTGTTTTATTCTCATCACGTCTTAGCTTATATTCTACCTGTCCTTCACCTGCTAGTTTGCCAACAGTAATTCTTATTGGAATACCAATAAGGTCGGCATCCTTAAATTTAACACCCGGCCTCTCTGATCTGTCATCAAGCAAGACTTCAACTCCCATACCTTGAAGACTATTGTAGATTGATTCTGCAAGTTCTTTCTGGACATCATCCTTTGGGTTTATTAACGTTATTATACAATGATATGGTGCTACAGAAATAGGCCATATTATACCATTTTCGTCGTGATGCTGCTCAACAACTGCCGAAAGTGTTCTCGTCACGCCTATGCCATAGCAGCCCATAACTATAGGCTTCTCCTCCTGATTTTCATCCTTGTAATATGCGCCCATTGATTCAGAATATTTTGTGCCGAGCTTAAACACCTGCCCAACTTCAATGCCCCTTGCAGTCTTTACAGGGTTACCACAAACTGGACATGCATCACCCTCTCTAAGTGTTTTGAGATCTACTAAGATGTCCGCCTTATAATCTCTGCCGTAGTTTACGTTTTTTGTGTGATAATTTGATTTATTAGCACCCGCTACGAGATTTACCTGACATGAGAGCTCGCTATCCACAACTACTATGCAGTCGTGTAGTCCAACTGGACCCGTAAATCCGCCGACACAACCAGTCGCAGCCGACATTTCCTTCTCATCAGCAAACTCAATCGCGTGTTCTGGAATATCCAAAGCATTAATCAGCTTGGTCATGTTCAATCCCCTATCACCTCGGACAAAGGCAGCAACATATTTGTCTTTCTCGCCCTGCTCATTGTATGTAACAAAAAGGAGTGCCTTCATGGTCTTGTCTTCTGTGATACCAAGAAATTTTGCTACCTCCTCGATAGTTTTTGTATCAGGGGTATGCACATCTTCCATCGGCAGAAAGTCTTTTTCAGTTCCTGTCGGGCTAGCATCAAGGGTCTCAGCCCTTTCTAGCGTTGCAGCCATATTGCATGCCTCACAATATGCTATCTCACTTTCCCCGACTTCAGAAATCGCTGTAAACTCATGAGAATTGCTACCGCCAATTGCACCGCTGTCAGCCTCGACAGGTCTGCAATCAAGACCACACCTTTTGAATATTCTCTCATATGTACTGAACATTTTCTTGTAGCTCTCATCCAGCCCCGCATCGTCCTTGTCAAACGAATAAGCGTCTTTCATAATAAATTCGCGGCTTCTCATAAGCCCAAAACGAGGTCTTGCCTCATCTCTATATTTTGTTTGAATTTGATATAGATTAACAGGGAGCTGGCGATGTGAAGTGATGTCAGCTCTCGCTATATCGGTGAAAATTTCTTCGTGCGTTGGTCCTAGACAAAAGTCTCTGCCATTTCTGTCTTTTAACCTCCACAGCTCAGGTCCATAAGCGTACCATCTGCCAGATTCCTGCCACAGCTCCGCCGGTTGAACCGCCGACATCAAAATTTCCTGACCACCCTTAGCATCCATCTCCTCGCGAATGATGTTCTCAATCTTGCGAACTGATCTGTATCCCATGTTCATGAATCCATAAACACCGGATACGAGTTTTCTAATCATTCCCGTTCGCAGGAGCAAAATATGGCTCGCAAGCTCAGCTTCACTTGGAACCTCCCTTAATGTTTTAAGGTGCATCTCTGATAATCTCATAAGTTTCTCCTCATCTATCTAATATTCTTTATTCTGATTTCTCGAATTCTTGACTAACCTTGAAAGACCAATCCCATAAAATCCAGCCCTCTTATATCAACAGAATTTGTTCCCACGACGTCGCAGAATTCAATCCCACGAAGGTTTTGAGAGCAAAACAGTTGCGCTCGCAGCAATCCCTTCGCCTCGCCCCTCAAATCCAAGCTTCTCTGTTGTCGTTCCCTTAATATTAATCCCATTTTTCGGGCTTAGCACTAACTCTAAATTCTTTTTCATTTCATCAATATGTGGCCTTATTTTAGGGGCTTGGCAAATCACTGTTATATCAGCGTTTTCGAGCGTATAGTATTTTTCATTCATAAGTTCAACGACGCTCTTTAATAGCTCAATGCTTGAAGCTCCCTTATATTCAGGTGCTGTATCTGGGAACAAAAGACCAATATCGCCTTCTCCCATGGCTCCAAGAATTGCATCCATTAGAGCGTGAGTCAGAACATCTGCGTCCGAATGCCCTAATAGTCCTTTTTCAAATGGAATGTCCACACCCCCAAGAATGAGCCTTCGATTTTCAGCAAATGCGTGAACATCATATCCTGCGCCAATACAAACCGTTTTCGTTAAATCCTCCGGGCTTGTAATCTTTATATTAGATTCGGAGCCGAGAACTGTCGATACCGGCAATCCCATAAAATCAACCAGACTACCTTCATCTGTCCCAACAAAACATTTTTCTTCGGCATACTTAATGGCATTTAGGATAATTTCACCAACAAAGCCCTGAGGCGTCTGAACAGCTCTCAAGTCATCTCTATTCAGCGTTCCTTTTTTCACATCTCTAATAGTATCCTTGAGCCTAACAGCTGGTACGACTGCTCCTTTTTCGTAAGCTTCTTTGAAAACCCTGCGATATAGGTCAGGCGAAGCATTTGGTCTTGCAGCATCGTGGATTAAAACTATGTAATCCTCAGGCTTATCCTGCAAAGCAAATTTAATGCCTAAGGCTGTGCTTTCCTGTCTAGAAGCGCCACCTTCAATTACTTCAAATTTTTTGAGTTCTAAGTCATTTCTGGTCGTTTGAAGGCTGTGCAACGCTCCAGCCTCGTCTTCTGGTTGAAGACCGTGCAACGCTCCAGCCTTGCCTGCTGGTTGCAATGCGCCGTCCATTTCAAATTTTGGTACACTTGAAGAATGAGCATCTGCCTCCTCAGCAATCTGCTCATGTGTCAATTCAACATATTCAGGGTTGGTAACAACAACGACCTTGTCTATCTCGTTCACAATGCCTGTGGTTAAAATAGTCTTTTGTAATGGTGACCTGTCACCAAGCCCTTTCATTTTTATGAACTGCTTAGGTAGACTATAGCCTAGTCTTGTTCCTTTTCCAGCAGCAGCGAGTATCAGCACAATTTTTCTGTCTTTATACATATCGAATTTGGATTTTCCTCTCACAAATAACTGAAACGCTCTACTTCTTCAGCCGTCCAAAAATCATTCTTCCGGCAGCAGTTTGCAGAACACTTGTAACACCGATATCTACAGTATTGCCTATCTTACCTCGTCCGTCCTCGACAACAATCATTGTACCGTCATCCAAATACCCGATTGCCTGACTGCTATCCTTACCCTGCTTCACAAGATTAACTGTCATTTCTTCGCCCGGAATAACAACCGGCTTGAGCGTGTTTGCAAGTTCGTTAATGTTAAGGACTTCAACGCCGTTTATAGTCGCAACCTTATTCAAGTTAAAGTCATTTGTTACTACTTTCCCACCTAGAATCTGTGCCAGCTTGAGCAGTTTAACATCGACCTCCGGAATTTCTTTGATAGATTTCTCCGAATCGGTATTATATATTTCTATGCCATACTCAACCTGTATTTTGTTAAGGATGTCAAGCCCTCTTCGTCCCCGTACCCTCTTGAGTGAATCCGATGAATCGGCAATATGCCTAAGCTCAACGAGCACAAATTCTGGAATTACGACCTGCCCTTCCAGAAAACCGGTCTTCATAATCTCAGCAATCCTGCCATCTATTATTACGCTGGTATCAAGGATTTTAGGTGTACCCTCGGCCTTCTTCTTGCCTTTTGCAAAAAGTTTATCCTCAAATGCCTTTCGTGGAACTGTAAAGCTTTCAACAATTTCTTTGCCCTTGCTTTTAGCTACAACCGTGCCTATATAGCCAAAGAACATATATGTGGCAATCGTTATTGCAGCATAGAGGTATTGGTCTTCTATAATCGCTTCATAAATCTGGCTTACAAGAAGTGCAATAAGGAAGCCTATAACAAGTCCTACTGTACCTGTTATGATTGCATTTGCAGAGACGCCTGCCAAGTCGCTTTCAATGTTGTCTGCCATTTTGGCACTTCCTCTTCTAATTAGAGGTGTCAATCTGAAAAAAATAATTGCGAAAATAATTGCGAAAAATAATCCTGCTACATATACTTCGCTTTTTGAGAATTTCTGAAAAACATCAACTCCTGCGTAAGCGAAAAACTGTATGCAGAGTATAAATAGACCGTAACCCATGAAGGCACCAACAATAGTAAGCAACACTCTTAATAGTTTTTTGATCATACCTATGAAAAACCCCCTTTATTAAAAAATTTTATTAAATCAACTCAAACTAGTGAGTGCGATTTCTTCCCTTTAAGTAAAACTCTTCCGTATTTTGTAGGATTTTCCTATTAATAAATCTGTTTTTCCTCAGTCAATTCTTCATCATGCCATAAAGCCATAATCTCAGCTTCGACTTTATCTCTAACTTCATCCGGCGTTTTCCCCTCTACAAGCACAATCTCGCTTTCGAGAATCTGTCTTGCATTTTTAAGCATTTTCTTCTCTCCTGTAGAAAGCTTCTTCACTCTATCCACTCTGAGCAAATTCCTGACAACCTGTGCAGTATTTAAAATATCGCCAGTCTTTAGAAGGTCCATGTTTTCACGGTATCTTCTATTCCAGTTTTTGGGCATTTTCGAGGACTCCCCAGATAAGACGCCATAAACCTTTTTCAAAAATTCCTCACTGACGATATGTCTTATCCCCACTTCTTCACTTGAGGAAATAGGCACCATCACATCCAAATTCCCAACTGCCAGCTTCAGGACATAATAATCTTGCATCTCTCCTAAGGCTTCAATTTGGTCAATTCGCTCAATAATACCTGCCCCATGCATAGGGTAGAGAATTTTATCACCAATTTTAAACATTTTTACCTTCTTTCAACAAAAAACAAATCTCCTATGTATAGTATATATCTAGCCTGATTTTTAGTCAAGAAAAAGAGGGTTTCTCAGCATTCTACAGTATTCTACTTATAGACCCTACAATTGATTAACAAAGCTTAATTTGTCTATGCGGGTGTTACAAGATTGTGCGTAAAAAGCATTAGATTAAATTAAATGACGCCCCATAAATGATTTCTGTATCAAAATCTCTTTGGAGCGTCATTCTATATTTTGTTATATTTGTATTTATATGCCAACGAAGTATAGCACCTATTGTCACTACGACGGATAAAACAAAAGCATCAACGAAATAAATGCACTAATCATAGCCAACGTGCCGGCATACACAGTCACATCTAAACTATCACCAATTTATTTTGTCAAATATTTTTTGATAAATATAGTTATCATTCCAGCTGATACAAGCATCCCCACCATTGCAAGCAATATATCAACAGAATTATCTCCTGTCATAGGGCTTTTATTGTTTTTAGGGATAGTCTGTTTATCTGGAACTGGTGTTTTGTTGCCAGCATAGTGCGTGTTAGTAACCACGAATCCATCCTCGGCGTTACCTGTTATATTGGTCTTGTAATTATCAACTTTTTCCTCATCTACGGTATAATGAATCGCTTTATCTTGATTTTTTCTTGGCAGGTCTGTAAAAACACCACTCCAATCGTTGCCTTCATTTAGGACAAGCTTTGTGCCTGTGTCTTTGCCGTCTGCTAACAGCTTAATCGTTACACTTTCAGGTCTATGCCCATATTTGTTGTCCTCATCCTTCCAAACTTTCTTTACATTCACATTGATAACTTCAGGCTCATTTATTAACTGCACTTTCTTTGTTACCTGAAGTTTTTTTCTGCCAGTTATAAGAGTCAAATCAAGAGCAGTATTTTCATCCAGCTCATCTATGACTTTCTGATAGAACTCATCTGCTTCCTTTTCATTTTCAAAGACATAGATTTCAGTATCCTTGCCACCGTAAGCTAATACATCAACTATCAAATTCTTTTCCGGTAACGACAAATCAACTCCTTCAGGTTGTTTTTCTATCAATTTATACCTGAATATCTTGTTTTTATAATAATTAACAAATTGCTCCTCATCTATCTTTTTATTATGTTTTTCTATGAAGCTGTACGCATCTTTAGCAGGGATTAAAGGTTTTTCTATGGTCTTTATATTGCCCTGCGCATCATATGTTTTGTTGATAGCAATCGGTCTTGTTGTCATTTTTAAAGTGTAGTTAACGGCAATGTTATTGCTTAGAGAGAACTCATTAACGACATCAAATGTGCCTTTTCTAAAATCCTCATATTCGTTTAAGAACTGAGAACCAAATTCGTAAGCCCCAAGGAAATCGTATAGGTGGTCATCTGAGTTATAATACTCCGTGCCAAAATTATTTTTCCAGCCCATGACACCATCTGTATCTGGGTCATCGCCCCACGAAAGCTTGTATTCGTCTTTCTTCAATTCATCAGCTTGGCTTTCATAATAGTCTTTTTGTTCCTCGGCAGTCATTCCTAATTCCGGATTACTAAATTGTTTAGGGTCTAATTTGCCGACAGAAAAGCTTGATGTATTAGTTGAGGTTTCAATCCTACCCCATTCGTGGAGAAATGCATGGTTGAACAAAGCATAATCCTGCTCGCTATCACTCCCGAATGCCCAAGCAAGCTCGTTGAATTTTTTGTCTACATAATCATTTGAACTAAAAGGAACCTTGTATGAATGTTCAACAAGCCCAGGTACAACATCTACCGTGCTTGGTTCTTTTGTTATCTCATCAATCTCATTACTCTTTAAGTATTTTTTATTCGCACTATTATCCGGCACAAGGTCAAAATTAAGCGTTCCATTAACATCCTTGCTTTTCAAATTTTCTAGCTTAATAAGTTTAGTGTACCATGCCTGCTGAGGTATAATTTCAGAACATGAAACATTACCTCTAGCTGATTCAGCACTGGCAAATAAAGTTGATGTAGCAAAAATAACCGACAAGAATATTAAGAATAATTTTTTAAAATTCATGTTCTCCCTCCAGCTTGTATTTTGTTTTAATTGATTGTTTTTATTTTATCAAACTCGCTTATGGAATTCAACACAAAATATTTGCGTGTCACATACCCTATTGTTGATGCTCCCCACAACGATAGCAAGGGGGTGGGTTACGACACATTGGATAAATTTATGATTGCCGCAGATAGCAAAATAGCACAGCGTTAACACTGTGCTACTTTGTTCTGAAATAAAAATTGCGATTTTAATCAGATTTAATCATTTATATGCCTCTTCGCTCTTATTAGCACGCCCACTGATGTTGCCATGCCCAAAAGAATCATCATCAGTTCAAGAGTTGCAAAATCCGTATCTCCTGTATTTGGACTGGTATTTTTAGAATTCTTTTGTTTTGTATCAAATTCCACTTTTTTAGGTGTGAACTTCCATGTTCCTACAAAGTGAGCATCTTTTCCATCTATTGTCGTTTCTGCCTTGTCGTAGCCCACAAAGGTCCAGATTCCATCTTTTGTTTCTACTGTTGTCTTTGCAGGTTTTGTTGGATTTACATTGCTTCCATCCTTCTTACCAGTCTGGTCGCTTGGAAGCAGCTTCTTCACTTCGTCTGGTAGCTCTTTGTTAGGGTCAGCACTCTTAAACTCATGGGTTACCTTGTAGGTTTTTGGCTCTGGGTCTTTCTCAAATACCCATGTTCCGATTACATGCTCGTCCTGGTTTTCTATAGTTACATCTTTCTTGTCGTATTCCTTGAACTTCCATGTTCCCTTGTTTGCTTCATCTCTAAATGTTGCATCTGCTCCTG
>USBT01000043.1 GCA_900553025.1 uncultured Eubacteriales bacterium
AAAACCTGCGTCTTTTTGACGATGCTGGTATTTCCAAACTTTCCCTATACTTTGCTATCGTCCTTCTCTTGACATCTATACCTCTATCGAGTAGCATTTCAGATATTTTCTGGTCCGACAAAGGTTTCTTAGGATCTTCTTTATTGATAAATTCGCTAATAAATGACTTTATACTGTTTGAGGAAACGCCCTCATCACCGCAGCCCACGCCGCTACAAAAGAAATACTTTAGTTCAAACAGTCCTTTTGGCGACAAAATATATTTCCCGTTCACTGCACGACTCACTGTAGATTCATGAATCTGAAGCATATCGGCTATATCGCTCAATGTGAGTGGCTTCATATATTTATCCCCATATATAAAGAAGTCTTTCTGCTTCTCAACAATTGTTTTTGCAACGTTATATATGGTGCTTTTTCTTTGCTCAATATTCTTGATTAGATTAATCGCCGAATTGAGTCTGTCTGAAAAATATTCAGAAACTTTTTCGTCGTCGATTACATCTTTTGCAAGCGTCTTATAATAAGAGCTTATCATCAATTTCGGGGTTGAATTGTTGTTTAAAATAAGCTTAAATGAGTCGCCAATAATTTCAAGCGTCAAGTCCGGTATCACATATTTCACAGATTTTCCAGATGAAAATCTGCATCCAGGCTTTGGTTCAAGCGTTTTGATTATATCAAGCATCTCCTGAATTTCTTCTGGAGTTTTCTTCATCTCTTTAGAGATATATGCAATCCTATTCGACCCCAAGTCATCCAAATAATTATTTACAAGATATTCAATGTCATCCGTCAAAAGATTATTATGCTCAAGCTGAATCATAAGGCACTCCTTGAGATTCCTTGCGCCAACGCCAAAGGGTTCAAATCCTTGGATTACTTTAATTACTCTCTCAACTCTATCAGCTGGTACAGATAACACCTGAGAAATTTCATCCGTCGAAGACCTCAGGTAGCCATTATCATCAATATCATTTATTATATATTCCCCTATATGGTTTTCATCAATCGAAATATCCGCAAATGTCAACTGCTCAGATAAAAAATCGTAAAGTGTTATCTCTTTACTCACGTATTTCTCAAAACTAAAATCAGAATCGTCATCTGGAGCATTCTCCCAAACCTTGAAGCTTTTCTCATAGTATGAGTCCTTCATCATTCTATTTGCAACTTCCTCATACATGGGCATTGCTTTTTCATTCGCAAACTCAAATTCAGAAGACGGCTCAATCATTGGATTTTCAAGAATCTCCTGCTCAACATACTCTCTGAGCTCCTGACTTGTATACTGCAAAATCTGAATAGACTGAATTAATTCCGGTGTCATCACCAGTTTCTGAGTCTGTTGAAGTATTTGCTCATAACCAAGTCTCAAAGCGTTGCATCCTTCCTAAGCAATCCTGCTACTAGTCTACATTCTAATCAAGTGCGATTCTAACGACAAAATATCTGCATGCTAAAAGCTTAAAATTTCATGACAAAATGGCGCATGCCCATTACGCAAATATTATACCACTTTTCATAATCAAATTCAATCTGGACAATAGATTCGGAAACCATTCGGTAACTATTCGAAAACTATTCGGATGCTATTTAGATATTATTCAGATACTATTTCAGTTCTGGGAAATCAAGCTGCCTGAGTGCCTCGAACAAAATAATATTAGCAGAATTAGCTAGATTCAAGCTCCTAAGGCGTGTATCTTCGCTCAGAGGTATACGTATGGCCATACTACTATTTTGTGCAATAAAATCTCGTGGAAGACCTGCGGTTTCTTTTCCAAATAGTATCATATCATCATCCTCATATTCTACATCTGTATACCGCTGGCTACCTTTGGTCGTAGCTAGAAACATCCTTCTGTCTGCATTTTTCTCCAGGAACTCATCCAGATTTTCGTAAACGGTCAAATTTACATAAGGCCAATAGTCAAGCCCTGCCCTTCTTACCGCCTTTTCGTCTATATCAAATCCGAGTGGCTTAACAAGATGAAGATGCGCACCTGTCGCCGCACAGGTTCTCGCAATATTTCCGGTATTCCCTGGAATTTCCGGTTCTACAAATACTATGTGAAGTGCCAATTCTCATTCCTCCGATTTATAATTCACTTAACTAATTAAATTATATTGCAAAATTTCAGAAAATTAAAGACAAATTATTCAAAATGTTATATACTCAAACTTAAATATGATATTTAAGTTCAGAAATATCAATTTATCACAGAAAGGAGAAAATCTCGGCATTCTCTGCCAGATATATTAAAAATGGAAAGTATTAAAATTGCATTTTTAGGTCATGGTAATGTTGGCGGTGGGACGTGTCAAATACTTAAGAATAACGCAGACCTTATTTCTCAAAGGATTGGAAGAAAAATCGAGGTTACTCACATTCTTATTTCAGATACGAATAAGCCTAGGAATTGGCCTACCCTCGGTGCCAAACTCGTTACAGACTTTGACGATATTTTGAATTCCGATGTTGACATAATAATTGAAGCCCTTGGTGAAATCGAACCTGCTGCAACTTACATGAAGCGAGCTCTCGAACGCGGTAAACATGTTGTTACAGCCAACAAAGCAGCTCTAGCAGCAAAATATCCATCTCTCATTGAGGCAGCAAAATCCTCAGGTGTTTCACTTCGTTTTGAGGCTTCTGTTGGCGGTGGAATCCCCGCACTATCAGCTATTTTGGGCAATCTCCGCGGAAATAGATTTACTGAAATTTCGGGTATATTAAATGGCACCACAAACTATATTCTAACTAAGATGGCTTCAGAAAATCTTATGTATGAGGATGTCTTGAAGACTGCTCAGGAGCTTGGGTTTGCCGAAGCAGATCCTACTGCTGACGTTGAGGGTATCGATGCTGCGAACAAGCTTTCAATTCTGATGGCCATCGGTTTTGATGAGTACATATCCCCAGAGTCAATTCCTCGCCTTGGAATCACAAAGGTTACCGCCAATGACATTGCGAAGGCATCTGCTGAAGGTAAGAAAATAAAGCTGCTCGGAACCGCTAAGATTGATGATGGCGGTAAGCTTGAATATTTTGTGAAGCCCGTTGCAATAGACGCATCTCACCCTCTTTATAATGTTGACAATGAATACAATGCGATTCTTGTCAGGGGCGACGCTGTTGAGGACGTGATGATGTACGGCAAGGGTGCAGGTCCCCTTCCTACTGGTAGTGCTGTGCTTGGAGATATCATTGATATAGCTGAAAGGCTATAGGTAGAATTTTATTTTATATGTTTAATTGTAATGTTTTAATTTTAAGATCGTAGCTTAACATCGTTAACTTCTGATTCGTATATTATAAATATTTGAAAGGTTGGATTTTGAAAAATGAGTTTATGCAAAGAATGGAAAAAATTGATTGAGAGTCAAACTGAAGAAAGTTATCCTAAATTCTGGGAGGAGTATTCAGATGCTGAGATTAAGATTTATTCGGATATATTGGCAAACAAAGACACCGTAATTTCTGGAACGTTTGATGAGCTTCAAAAGAAATACGATGTTCGTGATGTTATGCTTATGGGATTCCTAGATGGAGTAAATACGTCGCTTAAAGGCGATGAGCTTGACCTTGATTCCATTGTCCCTGAGTCAGATATTAAGCTTGACATAGATTTTGAAAAATTATTTTTTAATATGCTTGATGCCGATGCTGACCACCTATTCAGCCTAGATGAGTGGAATGATGTACTTAGCGAGGATGACAGGCGTAGAATCTACAAGGACTATAAGCGTTCTAAGATTGTTCATGTTGAGAAAAAGCCTGGCAGGAATGATCCATGCCCATGTGGCAGCGGCAAGAAATACAAAAAATGCTGTGGAAGAAATGCATAAATACTACGCAAAAAATGTGTGAATGCTGCGAAAAAATGCATGAATACTACGCAAGAAATGTGTGAATACTAAAAAGGACCAGCATGGTCCTTTTTTAATACTCAAACTTTTATCAACTCTTTTTGTCCTATAAGCCTCAACTTAGCCTTACTTTAGACTTTACATATTCTTCTCGCAAAATTCATTAATGCAGCACTGCTCACATTTTGGATTTCTGGCAGTACAACACCGTCTGCCATGAAAAATCAGACTGTGATGCGTCCTTGACCACCTCTCTTCTGCCACTCTCTTCATCAGCGAAAGCTCTGTGGAAAGCACATCCTTCGCTTTGACAAGTCCAATTCTATTTGAAACCCTGAAAACATGAGTATCAACGGCAATTCTCTGCTCCCCAAAGCCTACAGACAAAACAACATTTGCTGTTTTACGCCCTACCCCAGGAAGAGATACGAGTGCATCATAATCATGCGGAACGGAGCCACCATACTTTTCACATAACTGTTCTGTTAGATTAATTATATTGCGTGCCTTAGTCCTGTACATTCCAATCGATTTCAGCACCATTTCAACTTCCTCATGCCTTGCATTGGACAAAGCCTCCGGTGTCGGATATGCCTCAAACAACGCAGGCGTAACCTTATTCACGCTGACATCCGTGGTCTGTGCAGACAAAACAACGGCAACCAAAAGCTGGTATATATTTTTGTGATCTAGTGCGCATTCCGCGTCTGGATACTCTTTTTCAAGAGCATCCAAAACCGCGGTAATTTCATTCTTTTTTAGCATAAAAACCTTTCAATTTTGCTTTGGCAATCTTGCAACTGTATTAGCATTAGCGTTGCCATGGTAATTCTAATATTATTATCCATTCACTATATAATCAAGTTGATTATCGCCAGCTGTAACTCGTACTGTATCGCCCTCTCCGAGCTGCCCCTGTATAATCATAGCTGCGATGTGAGTTTCAATATTTTTTTGCAAGTATCTCTTAATAGGCCTTGCACCGTATGCAGGATCATATGCCTTGTCAGCAATAAAGTCTTTGCCGGCATCGTCGATTTTTAGTTTTATATTTCTATCGGCAAGTCTTCTTCCAAGATCGTCTGCGGTGAGTTCGATTATTCCCTCGATTTCTGCCTTAGTTAGAGGACTAAATATCACAATGTCGTCAACACGGTTCAAAAATTCAGGTCTAAAGTGGGCCTTGAGCTGATCCTCAACCCTTTCCTTAACCTCACCTGGTATGCTTCCGTCTACCTTTATATTATCAATCAAATCAAAGCTTCCGATATTCGATGTCATGATTATTAACGTGTTCTTAAAGTCTACCGTTCTACCCTGATTATCTGTCAGTCTGCCGTCATCAAGAAGCTGCAACAAAATATTAAAGACGTCGGGGTGTGCTTTTTCTATTTCGTCAAAGAGAATTACGCTATAAGGCTTCCTTCGAACTGCTTCTGTAAGCTGTCCCCCCTCGTCATATCCAACATATCCTGGAGGCGCTCCAACGAGTCTTGAAACAGAATGCTTCTCCATGTATTCCGACATATCTATTCTTATCATATTTCTTTCCGAATCAAACAAAGTTCCAGAAAGTGCCTTTGCGAGCTCTGTTTTACCAACACCTGTAGGCCCTAGGAAAATAAAAGATCCAATCGGTCTGTTTTCGTTTTTGAGCCCTGCCCTTGCTCTTAGAATTGCCTGTGAAACCGCTTCGATTCCTTCGTCCTGCCCAATAACTCTTTTGTGCAGAATTTCAGGCAGTCTAATTAGTTTCTCCTTCTCGGATTCTACAAGTTTAGCAACCGGAATTCCTGTCCAGTTTGATACAACCTCGGCAATTTCCTCTTCACCGACCTCTTCTTTGAGCAGTCTAGCCTCTTCAGCTTTCTCTGCTTCTTTCTTTTGCTCTTCTAGTTTTTCCTCAAGCTCAGGAAGTGAGCCGTACTTCAATTTTGCAAGTGTCTCAAGATCATAGCTTCTCTCAGCTTCATCCATCTGGTGTCTTATCTCTTCGATTTTTTCCTTGGTTTCTTTGACCTTTGTAATTGCTTCTTTCTCATTATTCCACTGAGCCATGAGGACTTTTTCCTCATCCTTAAGCTCTGCAAGTTCACCCTCTAGGGTTTCAAGTCGCTTAATAGAAGCTTTGTCATCTTCCTTACCGAGTGCCTGCTTTTCAATCTCAAGCTGCATAATCTTTCTTGAAATCTCATCAAGCTCGACTGGCATTGAATCTATTTCCATCCTGATTTTCGCAGCCGCCTCATCCATGAGGTCTATTGCTTTGTCCGGCAAAAACCTGTCCGAAATATATCTATCAGAAAGCGTTGCGCATGCTATGAGTGCAGCGTCTGAAATTTTAACTCCGTGGTGTATTTCAAATCTTTCCTTAAGTCCCCTCAAAATAGATATAGTGTCCTCAACTGTAGGCTGATCCACCATTACCTGTTGGAAACGTCTTTCAAGAGCCGCATCTTTTTCGATGTATTTTCTGTATTCATCAAGGGTAGTTGCACCTATGCAGTGAAGTTCTCCTCTTGCAAGCTTTGGTTTTAAGAGGTTACCTGCATCCATTGAGCCTTCGCCCCCACCAGCCCCAACGATGTTATGTATTTCATCGATGAACAAAATAATCTGTCCCTCTGACTTTTCCACTTCATTTAGTACTGCTTTGAGTCTTTCCTCAAATTCACCCCTATACTTAGCTCCTGCTATGAGAGCACCCATATCGAGAGCGAAAATTGTTTTGTCCTGAAGTCCCTCCGGCACATCGCCTTTAAAAATACGCTGTGCCAGTCCCTCAACAACGGCTGTCTTACCTACGCCAGGCTCCCCTATGAGAACAGGATTGTTCTTCGTTCTCCTTGAAAGAATCTGAATGGTTCTCCTAATTTCGGCATCCCTGCCGATTACAGGGTCCATCTTACCCTCTTTTGCAAGCTGAACCAAATCTCTGCCGTATTTATTCAATGCATCGTAGCTGTTTTCAGGATTTTGATTTGTTACTCTTTGATTTCCTCTGACCATTGTAAGTGCTTTAAGAAAATCATCTTTACGCAGTCCATTCTTTGTTAAAATCCTTGCAGCCTTGCCATCTCTTTCGTCCAAAATCGCAAGGAATAAATGCTCTACGCTCACATACTCATCTTTAAATTTCGTAGCTTCCTTCTCGGCAGCTAAAATAACCTGACTAAATCGCCTTGATGCGTATACATTGTCAGCACCTCCTGATACCTTTGGCAATCTTTGAATTTCTTCCTCTAGCTCACCAATTATTAGAGCTGGATCTATCCCCATAGCATTAATTAGCTTCGGAATAAGTCCATCTCTCTGCATCAAAAGGACAAGAGCCAAATGCTCAACCTGTATCTCCTGATTTCCCTCAGAAACCGCAATATTTTGACATTCAACAATAGCTTGTCTTGCATTTTCAGTATATTTTTCTATGTTCATAGTTCCACCTCCATTTCGTGTTTTTATCTTATAACATATGAATTTTGTTAATTATAAAATGATTTTTTATACTATTTAACATAACCATTAGTCTTATATATCGTTCATACAACTATTATAAACCGTGAAAATGGAAAAGTAAAGAACTTTTTAGCACTCTATCAAAAAGAGTGCTAATAAAATATTAAACAAAATAAAACCGCTGCATAGATTTAAATGTCTACTTCACAGCGGTTTTAACAACTCTTTATATTCGACTTCGGCTAGAAGCTCATAACTAGAACAATTATTCTATAGTTCTGCATTTAACTATATAGCTTTATATTATCTGAGAAAAATTACCATTCTTTTTTTTATGTATCAATTTGCAAATTAGTGTTAATAGACCTGCCAAGATAACATATGATGTAATTTCACTAGCATCGCCAGTTTTTGGATTGCTTTTGCTTGTTTCTGCTTTTGGCGTCGCTTGCTCAGGCTTGTTTGGAATTTCTTTGCCTTGAACAATAACAGTTGCTACCTGTGTTACACTTGCTCCATTACTATCTGTCAATGTGAATTTAATCTCATATTTCCCTGCTTTGTTAGAATCAAAGCTTCCTTTGTCAATTACAACTTTATCTATTAGATTCTCGCCGTCTTCTTCATCTCTTGCCTTGTCAATTAAGGTTCTAAGATCAATTTTCTCTCCCGTACTAATAGTTGCATCTTTAACCGTAAGCTCAGGAATTTTGTTCCACTGTGCGACAAAAGTATGATTGTCAACTATTTTGTAGTTATCTCCTGGATTGTATTCTGAATCATTCCACTTCCAGTATAGGAATTGATAGCCTTCTCTGGTAGGTGCTTTCATGATTTGAATATTTTCGTCCTTGTTGTGCATCTCTTGCTTGATTTTGGTACCATCTGAAAACTTACCGCCATTAGCATCATATATAATCAATAATCTGCCCTTGTAATTTATGTCATAGTTATTCAGCAAGCTTTTATACATATGCTCGCCATGAGGTACATCGGATTCTTCGCTAAACTGCAAATTCGTAAAGTCTTTATAGTTTTCTGGTGGATTGAAAAGTCCAGATTCAGATAAATTTCCTTTAAATAAAGTGGTTTTATCTATAGTTAGATTTTTATAAACCTTTTCCTTGAAGGTCTTGAGAACATTCTCAGATATTTTCTGATTCTCTAAATCATATTGATAAGGTATTGTGTAAATAGCACCACCCTGTCCTACTTTGCAAGTATTAGAAATGAATTTAGTACTATCGCTAATCTCAACTTTAAGATTGTCTTTAATACCAGTAATTTCACCATTCTCGTTTCTTATTACACCATTTATTCCTATGGCACCACCAGAACCACCTGCAATATTCTCTTTAAAAGTAGTCCCCTTAATAACAGTCTTATTATCAATGAGCTGTACAGCTCCACCTACACCTGAGAAGTGTGGATTTGATTGTACATCATTCTTGCTAACTATCGCTTCATTTTTAGTAAAAGTGCTATTAAGAATTTCTGTTGGAAATGAGGTGAAAATTCCAGCACCCATCAGAGATTTATTATTGTCAAAAATTGTATCATCTACCTTTATATTAGTCAGGTTTTTATCTAAATCTCCTGAAGCTGCACTTGAAATACCTGCACCGTATACAGCCTGATTATTAGAGAATGATGAATCCACTACATCAAGTTTAGAATTTAAACCAAGATATACTCCACCGCCGAATGCATTGGAATAGTTATCGGCAAATGATGATTTTGAAAGCTTAGTCATTCCCATGTTATTGTG
>USBT01000044.1 GCA_900553025.1 uncultured Eubacteriales bacterium
CCCCTGCCATATTGGTGGCAATTGTAACAGTTCCTTCTCTACCAGCCTCCGCGATAATTTCTGCCTCTCGCTCATGCTGCTTAGCATTTAGAACGTTATGCTTGATTCCTTTTTTATTTAAAAGCTTGCTCAATAGCTCGGATTTCTCAATCGAAATTGTACCAACAAGCACAGGCTGACCCGTAGAATGTATTTCAGCAACTCTATTTGCAATAGCCTTAAATTTTGCAGCCTCAGTACTGTAAACAGAGTCATCAAGGTCTGCCCTCATAATTGGCTTATTTGTTGGTATAGTTACAACGTCCATGTTGTAAATTTCTCTAAATTCATCTTCCTCAGTCTTAGCAGTACCAGTCATTCCTGCAAGCTTTTGATAAGACCTAAAATAGTTCTGAAGCGTTATAGTTGCAAGGGTCTTTGACTCGCTCTGTACACTGACCCTCTCCTTAGCCTCGATTGCCTGATGAAGTCCATTGCTGAAGCGTCTTCCAAACATCAAACGCCCGGTGAACTCGTCTACGATTACTACTTCGCCGTCTTTAACGATGTAATCGATGTCTCTTTCCATGATAGTATATGCCTTTAGAGCCTGCAACACATGATGGTTTATTTCCATGTTCTCAGGGTCTCCGAAGTTTTCTATCCCAAAATAGTTTTCAGCCTTAACAACGCCCTCATCAGTCAATGATACCTGCTTATCTTTTTCCTCGAGAGTATAGTCATCCTCCCTCTTAAGACCCTTGACAAAAGAATCAGCTCTGATATACATTTCGCTTGATTCATCGCCCTGTCCGGATATTATCAGCGGAGTTCTCGCTTCATCTATCAAAATGGAGTCAACCTCGTCTATGATTGCATAGTTGAGGTCTCTTTGAACCATATCCTCACGATAAATAACCATGTTATCTCTAAGATAGTCAAATCCGAATTCATTGTTAGTACCATAGGTTATATCTGCCTGATAAGCCTTTTTTCTCTCGTCAGGATCAATGTCATGTATTACACATCCTACAGTCAGACCAAGAAAACTATATAGCTTGCCCATCCATTCTGCGTCACGCTTAGCAAGGTAATCGTTGACAGTAATAACATGAACACCCTTGCCCTCAAGTGCATTCAGATAGGCGGCTAAGGTAGCAACAAGCGTTTTACCTTCACCAGTTTTCATCTCCGCAATTCTACCTTGGTGGAGTGCCAGACCACCAATGACCTGCACTCTAAAATGCTTCATTCCTAGGCTTCTGTAGGCACCCTCTCTGCAGACCGCAAAAGCTTCAACGAGTATGTCGTCAAGAGTTTCCCCATTATTCAACCTATCCTTAAATTCTTGAGTTTTCCCCTTAAGCTCATCATCTGATAGCGCCTGCATTTCCTCGTCAAGGGCCATCACCTTATCGGCAACCTTCTCAAGCTTTTTAACCTCACGCTCATTAAAATCGATAAAAATTTTTCCTAATATTCCCATTCACATCTCCTTGTATCTACAAAATATATTTTTGTCATCAGGGCAATTTCTGTATTTATAAATATAACCCCTATTCATCAATTTCTTTATTTTCAACCCTTAGATTAATTTCTATTGCTTTCTTCTCGTCCGCCTTAGTTACCTTGCCTCTAAAGATTTTTCCATCGGTTTCATACACAAAGGAATCTCCTGACTCTGGTAGCTTGTCAAGCTGTAATACTACCCATCCGTTAACTGTATTGACATCGAGTTCAAGCTCTTCATCAAAATAATCAAACATCTTCTCGACATTTGCACTACACATAACTCTGTAGCTGCCATCTTGCAACTGGATTATATCTGATGATTCTTCTTCGTCGTATTCATCATATATATCTCCAATCAGCTCTTCTATAATATCCTCCATCGTTACAAGCCCTGCAGTTCCTCCATATTCATCGACAATTATGGCCATATGCGACTTATTAACCTGTAGACGCTTGAGCAAAACAGCCGCCTTCATCGAACCTGCTACGTAAATTACGGGTTTAATGTAGTCCGAGATGGTTTCCTTTGAACCATCAACATAATTATGAAAATCCTTCTGGTTAAGTATGCCTAGAATCCTGTCCAGATCACCATCATATACAGGCACCCTTGAAAACCCGGTTTCAGCAAATATTTTGGCAGTTTCTTTCTTTGTTGACTCAACATCGATTGCTACTATATCTACCCTGGGTGTTATTACATCCCATGCTTCAAGTTCATTAAACTCGATGGCATTTTGGATGAGCTCGCTCTGATCTGCTTCAATTCTACCTTCAGTTTCAGCTTCTTCAACCATCGTCAAGATTTCTTCTTCCGTAATACCATCATCAGGGGAAATTTTAAAAAGCTTTGATAATAAAACTTTAAGCTGCCCGAAAAGCCAATTTAGTGGTGTAAACACAACCATAAAACCCCGGGTAGCAGGTGTTGCGAACATTGCAAATTTTTCAGGCGACTCTTTGGCTAGATTCTTTGGAGAAATTTCTCCAAAAACCAAAACTATAACAGTTGTTACCACTGTCGATATTGTAGGTCCATAAGACCCGTATAGCCTGATAAAAAGAAGCGTTGCTGTTGCTGTTAATGCGATATTTACAATATTATTCCCAATTAATATAGTGGAAAGTAGCTTGTTATAATCAAGTGAAAGTTCAAGAGTTTCCTTAGCTCTCTTATCACCATCATTTGCTCTATTTTTAAGTCTAACTCTGTTTAGTGAAGTAAAAGCCGTTTCTGTAGCTGAAAAAAAAGCCGAAAAAATTAAAAATATTATAATCAGAATAACCGGTATAGCCAGTCCCCGACCGTCCATAGTCAAAAATATCCTCCTTAAAATTTCTGTATTTAAATCTAAATCTCCAAATACATATTGTACCACAAAATGGCAAAAAAGAATAGAAATCCAAGAAGATTATACAGTTCAATCCGATAAGATTATATAGTTCAATCCTGACAAAATTATACAGTTTTACACTTCAAACTTTCAACTCAGTATCACTTGATTATTGCTGTAAGTGTATACTGCTCTGGGCGAAGGTCGGTCTTCATCTCGCTAGTTAGTCACTTGATTATTGATAAATCTCATGATAAAATTCTACATCATACAAAATCTATTTAACACGGAGGTACTAAATGAGAGAATTTAACGACTATAACGACGATTACTACAATGATTCCAACAATCCCGAATATCAGGATGTTGATTTTGAGGAAATAAATGCAAATGATGCAGCTTACAATTATGACGAAGATGAGCAAGTTAACAGCGACGCTGCTGCTCTAGGCTTCAGTAACAAGAAATATATCTCTAAGCGTGCATTCATAATTTGGCTTATCATAGCGATGATTCTAACGGCAGTATTAACCTCACTCATAAACGGCATATTGATACCAAAGCTTAACGATGCAGGATTTGGTAATGAAAGTGTTACACCAACCACTTATTCGATAGCAAAAAGCAGTAAAAGTGCTATTTCTGCCGAAGAGATAATAGCAAAAAATTCACCATCAGTGGTTGAAATTCGCACTGAGTCAGTCGCAAGAGATGGATGGCTCAACAACTTCGTTAAGCAAGGTGCGGGTAGTGGCGTCATCATTAACAAAAACGGCTACATCGTTACCAACAACCATGTAATCGAAGGCGCTGAGAAGATTACTGTCACTCTCAAAAATGGCAAGGCGTATAACGCAAAGCTAATAGGTCGTGATCCGGAAACAGACCTCGCTGTAGTAAAAATCAATGCTACGGGGCTGAAGCCTGCCGAATTAGGAGAAAGCAGTAAGCTTCAAATGGGTCAGTTCGTCATTGCTATCGGAAATCCGCTAGGTCAGCTCGGCGGTACAGCGACAGCCGGCATAGTCAGCTCGCTCAATAGACGTATTACTATCGACGGCAAAGAGTTGGAGCTTCTCCAGACCGATGCTTCTATAAACCCTGGTAATTCTGGTGGTGGCTTATTCGACAACTATGGAAATCTAATCGGTATCGTTGTTGCAAAATCTTCAGGCAATAACATTGAAGGTATCGGCTTTGCAATACCTATCGATAAAGCCAAACCAATAATTGACTCTATGATAAAGAATGGCAAGCTTCCACCACAGCCACGAGTAGGCATAATGATTTCCAATGTTATCGACGAATCCATGGCGAGAGAAATGAATCTTCCTAAGCCGGGTGTATATGTAGCAAAAATCCTAACAGAAAATGCACATCAAGCTGGTATTCAAGTCGGAGACCGAATTGTTTCTCTTGACGGCAACAAAATAAATGACAGCCAAGCCTTTGTCAAAAAAATAAACGGATATAAAGTGGGGCAAACAATTGAGATAGTGGTAGAAAGAGATGGAAAACAAATTAAACTCTCCGTCAAGCTATCCGACAAAAATGATATAGAATGATTTTAAAATAATCATATTCTTATGTGAATAATTTCCTTAAAAAGTATATCAAGAGTATATGAGGGCAGGATTATAAAGAAGTGATTAAGCACAACCAAAGCTAAATAATTACAAAAGGTAGTTCTCGAAAGCCGAGAGCTACCTTTTTCATATCCTGATATATTTATAAATTTGTTGGAACCACATAATCATCCAATCAAATAAACAATTCGATTACACCTTTTTAAATCCGTGTTCTCCTTCGCTAATCACAAATTCCTTTAAATCAGCAACATGATGCAATGCCACATCCTTGGCCTTTTCTGCATCTTTAGATCTTATAGCATCCAATATATGCCTATGCTCTGAAGGCATGTTCTCATATCTTGAAAAGTCGTCATAGTACAAATATCTGAACCTAAGAGCCATGTCTTGAATAGTTTCGCTTACAACTATTAGAGATTTATTCCTGCTTGCAGCTACGATTTTTTTGTGGAATAACTCGTCATATTTGATAATGTTCTCTGTATTGTTCTCATATATAGCTTCTCTGTACATTCCAGAAATTTTTTCCATCTCCTGGATTTCTTCTTCTGTGGCTCTCGAAGATGCCAGAGCGGCTGCAAGTGCCTCAAGCTCACCCCTAACTTCAAGTATATCAACCATATCTCTCACGGAAACGTCTGAAACATAGGAGCCTCGTCTAGGCTCAACCACGGTAACCATGCCTTCTTTTTCAAGCTGCCTTATTGCTTCTCGTACAGGAGTTCTGCTTACGCCAAGACTTTCTGCAAGTGTAACTTCAACAATTCTGGTCCCTGGCTTCACCTCGCCAATCAGAATTTTTTTCTTTATTTTGCTGTATACCGACTCTCTCAGTGACCTATATCCATTACTATCGCCGCTATCGTTAATGATCATTTTTATAGTCCTCTTTTTTTCTTTTTTGCAATCCCACTTGAACGTCCATCAAGTATCTCAGTAACTATGACATCATTTCCCTTGAATCTCAGTTTGTTTTTTAGATAATATATTTTTTTCCTATTTACATCATCAAGTATTGCAAAAATCGTTGGTCCACTACCTGACATCATCGTATGTCTTGTTTCTCTTGCACCCTCCAGACGTTTTTTCAATCTCTGCAAAAATTTAGAATTTGAAATGGTGTAATTCTCAAGCACATTTACCATCTGTTCATACGCTCTGTCCCACAGTTCATCTCTTTTTTTATCTATTCCGAGCTTTTGGTTTATGAGTTTTTTACCAAGCTTTGTATGTCCCATTAGAATTGTTCTGTCAAGTTTATCAATCTCAGCTTCTGAATCAATCTGCGACAACTCCTCAATAATAGATACAAGTTCATCATTATTGGGGCGTTTCTCAATCACACAAGAATCTATACCCTTATATACATCCTTCGTTGAAACTCCAAATGGCGGTTTTACAAGAATGATATCTCTTGGTGGAATTCTTACGGGTGACAAATTTGTTCCTATTCCAGTAGCTCTTGCACATACACATGCCAACTTATCATTTCTCAAATAGGCTGGAACTGACTTGCAACTTTTTGCCTGATTCATAACTGCAAACGGAACATCCGCTCCCAGCTCTGCTCCAATCTTCATAAGTTCACTCATCGAAAAATGTGTACCAAGAAGTGCATTAAAACCATGTATCACCGCCGCAGCATTTCCACTTCCACCGCCAAGACCTGCTCCAACTGGCACCCTTTTTTTAAGTACAATCTCAACCCTGTAAGGTATTTTGTGAAGCCTATTCTCAAGCCTTTCAGTTTCTATAAATCTCTCTAAAAATCTAATAACAGCTCTGTGGCATATGTTTCTCTCATCACATGGCACAAAGGGCCAGTTAGCACTTATCTCAATTTCAGGCATTGATAAATTCTGACGTTCTTGTAAAACTCTCTCATCAATTTTTTCATCAATTTTTTCATCGTGCTGAAAAATAGTCATCTGCACAATATCGTGCAATAGAACCTGACACATTATCATGTCAACAGGGTGATATCCGTTGTCCATCACTTCGCCAACATCAATCGAAATATTTATTTTGGCATATGATGCTAACGTTATGCTCTTCATTTTTTATTTCTCTTTTTAGCCTGTTTTTCCCAGCGCTCTTCTTGCTCTCTTCTAGCCTCTGCTAAAGCCTTTCTTCCTGAAACTGTCTTTCCTCCTACAGCACTTATCGGTCTAGGCCCATGCACTTTAAAGTGTCCAGGTGCCAGCTCCTCCTCTTCACCATAAAGCTCAGCTAGTCTTGCTTCTTCAGCTTCTCTTTTTGCTCTCGCCTTTTCAGCCTTTTCAGCCCGCTTAGCCTTCTCTTTTTCCTGTTTTGCTACAATTTCCTCAACAGATTTTCCAGTTCTCTTTGCTTCTTTATATGGATTTACCTTGATATCCTTTTCATCAAGTTCAGCTTCTCTTTCCTTCCTAGCACTCCTAGAAGTAAAGAAGAACATCCCGACAAACATGACGATCATCATAGCCATGTAAATCATAGTATTTCGCTTTTGATTCATTGTAGTAAAATTAATTTCAACATCATGCCCGAGCCTTGCACCCGTATCGCTTACTAAAGTTTTCGAAACCTTTAGAGTATAATTGGTGTCTTCTTTTATTTTGTTACTTCCATCATGATTATCCGCAATTACCATGACTTGTTTTAAATCCTTTGGGTTATACATTACCCTAATAGGGACCTTCTTGCCCTTCTTATCTTTGATTGCAAAAGCCTTACTATTAGCTTCCCTATTTGCCTTCTCACTCACGTTTTGGTTAAAATTAAGCTTAACACTCAGATTCTCGACAGTTGTATTTTTTTGTCCATCAACAGGATACGTGTTTACAATCTCCAAGCTGTCATCTGCAGCAAAGGACATCACAAATCCACCAAACAAAATCATCAACACCAGACAAATACTTACACCAATTTTCTTCATTCTTTCCGCCTCCGGTTTACTTAGTTTTCTTCTTATTCTCAATTAAATTCTTACTTCTTATATCACGAAAAAAGCTCTTGAGCTTCTCGGCACTCTCCTCTGCCAAAATCCCACCAACTACATTAACCCTATGATTAAGTCTTCGCTCCGTTGGTATATCAAATATGCTTCCACATCCACCAAACTTAGGGTCACTTGCTGCGTAATACAGATTCTCCATTCGCGACAAAACAATTGCTCCAGCACACATAATGCACGGCTCAAGGCTAACATAAATAGAGCAACCGGACAGCCTCCAATTTTCCATGAATTCAGCCGCTTGCGCTATAGCTTCCATCTCTGCATGACATGTTGCAAGAGAAGTAGCTTCGGTCTTGTTATATCCTCTACCGATAATCTCTCCATCCCTCACAACGACAGCTCCAACCGGTACTTCTCCGATTGAGGCAGCCTTATCAGCTTCCTTCAAAGCCTCTCTCATAAAAAAAGAATTTTCTTCGTAATTCATATGCCTATAAATTTTAACATATCTTGTATACATTTTTCAACATTTTTGCACAGAAAAACATACAAGTTCACAGAGAAAAATACGTAATTGATGTGAATCATGGATATTAGCATTCAAATATGATATTATTACTCTTGCTTATTTGATTAACTATTTTCTGATATTATATTTATTTTAATAAACGATTTAGAGGCGAAATTTATGATAATTGATATTATTTTAATCTGTATACTCCTAGTTTCCGCATTTTTGGCGATGAGAAAAGGTATGGTAATTTCTCTTGTAAGCATGCTCAGCTGGGCTGTTTGTTCGATTGGAGGAATACTATTCAACGAACCAGCTAAAAACTGGATAATTGATAATGCCAATATCGACGAAAAGATTAACGAGATTCTATTTCTCAAAAGTAGTGCAAGTCTAAAAGATGGAGACCTCGATGGAGGCCTCCTTGGATTTCCTGAATTATTTGATTTTTCAACGCTTAAGGAAGGTAGTCTTTTTGCAAAAATTTCCGAGCTATTCGGTGAAGCAGGCGATTACCTATCCTTTCTAAAAAAGCCTGTGGACGCCATTGCCGAAACAATAGGTCACTCAGTTGCAGACAAAATCACAGATCTTCTTATGGGCATTATCGCCTTTCTACTCATCGTGCTTGCCGCGAAAATATTTTGTGGCATCATAACCCTCGCCATGTCCAAAAAATATCGTGGAGGTGCAATTGGTTTCCTTGATGGATTCGGTGGATTCTGCTTCGGACTTGTCCGCGGTGGTATTATAATACTCATTATATTCGCAGCACTTGTGCCAATTGTCGCATTAGCC
>USBT01000045.1 GCA_900553025.1 uncultured Eubacteriales bacterium
TCAACCAATCATTTTTGAGGGTGCCCCACCTGAGCAGTGTGGGGCACCCTCAAAAATGATTGGTTGACACTATGGAAAACAGTGTGGAGATTCCTTAAAGAACTAAAAGTAGAACTACCATTTGATCCAGCAATCCCACTACTGGGTATCTACCCAAAGGAAAAGAAGTCATTATATGAAAAAGCTATTTTGTCGACTTCGCTAAATTTATCTTTTAAATCCTCTTCCACTGAAGACACAAAGTCAATTACCTTTTCCGATACATCGAATTTTTTATACATATCATTATTGCTATTCTTCATCTCTTTATTTACGCCATATTATTATCTAATATATAACTCTCAGTATTCTTATCAATACTGCATATCACAATCCTAAGTACTAGTATTCTAATCTTCGCCTTTTCTTTCTTTTTCCCACTCCATACCTTTAACTAGATCACGCTTTACGTTCTTCTTCTGTGCGGCGTAAAGCTGTGTAGTCGTAACCTGTTCATGGTCGAGAAGCGCCGCCACATCGTATATTGAGTTACCGCGTCCAATCAGACTCGTTGCGGCGGTAGCTCTGAGTTTATGAGGGCTATAACCTGCTTTTGTGCTCGTCTTAAGAGCAATCGCAGTATATTTCTTTACCAAATCTCTTATCTGTCTCTCCGTCAAACGGCTCCCCTGAAGAGAGAGAAAGAGCGCGTCCTTGTTACCCGCTTTTATTTTCTCTTCCTTAGGTCTTTCATTCTTGATATAGTCGTTTAATGTTTCAAAAACCGAGTCATTTATAGGCATTACGCTCTCTTTTCCACGCTTCCTGTAAATTTTAAACTCTCCACGTCCAAAATTAAAGGAGCTCAAATTGAGCTGTTGAAGCTCTGAAAGCCTAAGTCCATACGTGAGAAACAAGATTAAAATCGCCTTATCTCTCTTCTTTGTCTTATCCCAGTAGCTCTTCTGATGCCTTGTAAGACCCGTGCCGTTTGTAACGGCATCAAGCATGATCATGACCTCGTCGTCTTGAAGAGCTTTAATCTCTCGTTCCCCTGCCTTTGGGAGACGAATAGGGTCAAAGCCGTCTGTAATATTTTTCTCTACAAGCTCATCCCTATACAAATATTTAAACAAAACAGAAATCGAGGACTTCTTCCTCGCAAGTGTTTTGTTGTTATTTTCGTATATTGTGACTGTATTATCCGTTTCAACCTTATACTTTCTGCAATAGTCAATAAACATATTAACGTCAATAGCACGCACCCTATTTAGCTCGGAGGCCTTGATTTTAGAGGTTTCATCAGCTTCTACAAGTCCTGTTTCGTCTATCAAATAATTAAAGAAAAAATGAATGTCCTGCAAGTATGCGAGCCTTGTCATAGGCAATACATTTCCGCGTAAATAGGAAAAAAATCCACGCAAAAAACGTGGAAGTTCATTTTCTATTGCTTCACACTGCTCAAAAATCTCAGCTTCCTTCTGTACAATGTTATCGGGTTTATCGCTTTTGTTGTGTATTCTTATATCCTTACTTGCCATAGCTTCCCCTAACAATTTCTATAGCTTCTTCAAAACTCTTATGACTCAAATTTATCCAAAGCATATCGTCGTATTTTCTAAACCATGTGAGCTGCCTCTTTGCAAATCTGCGTGAGTTGCGCTTAATAAGTTCGACCGCAGTATCTAGGTCATACTCTCCATTTATGTATGAGAGCATTTCCTTATAGCCTATCCCCTTCATGGAAATATCATCCGCAGATATTCCCATATTCAAAAGGGCACGTATTTCCGACTCTAGCCCCTGCTTTATCAAGATATCAACACGTCTATTTATTCTATCATAAAGTTCTTCTCTATCTCTATTTAAACAAAACAGCTTCGCGTCAAATTCTTTGTATTTTCTATTCTTTACGCCCTCAAAATCCCCTGGATTCTCTCCAGATTCGAGTATCTCTATTGCTCTAACAACTTTTTTTATATTATTTGGATGAATCTCACCTGCTCTTTTGCTCGAAAGTTCAGCTAGCTTAGCGTGTAAGGCTTCGTTACCCTCTTCTTCGGCAATTCTATATAGCTCATCACGTCTTTTGTTGAATATGCCACCCTCAGGCTTATTCGAGAAATCCATATCGTAGATTACACTATCGATGTATAGTCCCGTACCACCTGATAAAATAGGCACCTTACCTCTTTTGCTAATGTCAATTATGCACTTCCTCGCATATTTCTGGTATTTTGCAACGGTAAATTCTTCATTGGGATTAATAAAATCAACTAGGTGATGAGGTGCTTCGCTTCGCTCTTCTTTTGTTGGCTTGGCTGAACCAATGTCCATATGCTTGTATATTTGCATGGAATCACAATTTACGATTTCTCCATCTAACTGCTTTGCAAGTTGAATAGCAAATTCTGTTTTTCCTACTGCAGTTGGTCCCGCAAGAACGATTAATTTTATCTTATCTTGGATATCCATATCAGGCTCTCTTAAACATTCTTTCCATTTCATATTTGCTGAATTTGATGATTGTAGGTCTAC
Organism: uncultured Eubacteriales bacterium; assembly: GCA_900553025.1. GTDB lineage: Bacteria > Bacillota > Clostridia > Peptostreptococcales > Anaerovoracaceae > S5-A14a. The sequence continues at coordinate 2,518 of USBT01000045.1, forward strand.
CATGAGGACAAGAATAAGGATTCTTGCAATTTCTCAAAGTGTTCAATAGGCTCGATACTTCCTCGTCTGTGAGATAATCGTTTGCCTTAACAGCACTCTTGCATGATTTGGTTATTAGCTTATCGATTGCTACTTGGTTTCTGAAATCGGCATTTTCATCGGTGCCTTCTATAACGTTTCTGGCAAAGATTTCTGCCTCTTTCATATTCATAAAATCAGGTACACCTCTTATAATCACGCTCCCAGGCCCGAAGCTCTCAATCTCAAAACCCAGTGATTGCAATATGCTCATCTTATTTTCTATTAGTGATTCCTCCTGAGGCGTGAGGTCGATAACTATTCCTACAGCAAGTAGCTGGGTCGTGCTTCCTGAATGACCCTCTTCCATATAAGTGGTTACAAATTTTTCGTAGTATATTCTCTCATGTGCAGCGTGCTGGTCGATTATGTAGAAGTACACATCGTCTGTCGCCAAAATATATGTTGCAAATACAACGCCAATAGGTCTAATTTCATCCCATGATATATTATTATCTTTCTTTTTGATATCAAAGCTTGAAACATCTTTTTCGAGAGTTGAGGCCGATTCTAGATTCTCATTTAATGATTCTCTCTCTATGCTTTCCTCGCGCAAAACACTTGCGAGGCTCATTTGTTCGGTACTGTTATAATCTGGTCTTGCATATATATCAACAAAACAGTCATCTCGCGAATTATCGCCCTTATCAAGGTCGCAGTGAATAGAATCTAATTCGCTGATTGAAGTTTGGTCTATTTTACTATTCAAAATATTCTCTGACGCAGGTCTTGGCATAGAATCTGCCGAAGTGATTGCGGAATGTATTGTATCAGCAATGAAGTCTTTAACTCTCTTTTCATCATCAAATTTTATAACTTTTTTGTTCGGATGTATATTGACATCGATAGCCTTGGGATCTAGCTCTAGCAACAGGAAAGCAATAGGAAAACGACCTTCAAATAATCTCTCCCTATATCCTTCTCCTATCCCCTCATCAACAACCTTGCTTTCGATTACCCTACCATTAACAAGATAAATTTGCATCTTTCTTGTATTTCTGTTAATTGAAGGTCTGGAAATTAATCCGCTTATTTTAAGTCCTGGAATTTCATCATTTATTTCTATCAGATTCGTAAAGTCATTATGATTATATACCTGCATTATGGAATTCTTCAGTTCCCCACTTCCATCGGTGGTAAAAATGATCTTTCCATTGACTATATACCTGAAGCTTATCTTGGGAAATCCTACAGCTATATTGCTCATAAAGCTTGTAATCTGTGAGGTGTCTGATGATTCTGACTTCATGAATTTAAGCCTTGCAGGTGTATTGTAGAAAAGATCTCTTATTATCATAGTTGTACCATCAGGACAGCCAATAGATGATTTGGAGATAATTTCCCCAGCATGTATAGCCAATCTGATACCTATCTTTTCATCAGGTGTTTTTGAAACAACCTCCATACGGGTTACAGCAGCAATGCTTGCAAGAGCTTCACCTCTAAAGCCTAATGTTATCAGATTCTCAAGATCCGTTTCGCTTGAAATTTTACTGGTAGCGTGACGAATAAAGGCTTTCTCAATTTCTTTTTTTTCTATTCCAAAGCCATTATCTGTAACTCTAACATAGTCATGGCCACCCTTTTTAATCTCAACAACAATAGAACTAGCCCCGGCATCAATTGAATTTTCCACAAGCTCTTTGACGATTGAAATAGGTCTTTCTATAACCTCTCCTGCTGCTATTTTGTCTGAAACTGCCTTATCTAAAAGATTAATCTTCATGAATTATTTCCTTCAAGTCTTCCAAAATACGGATTGCCTCAGATGGGCGAAGCTCATTAATATCTATGTTAGATATTTTATCCTTGATTTTAAATTCTATATCTGGTTTATACTCTTTTATTTCTGTAACCTGACTATGAGCCAAAGTATTTTCGTTTATTACATTACCATTATCAGGAAAATCATTATGACGTAAATTATCGTGTTCATCCTCTAGCTCACCTAGCTTATTTTCAGCATCTACGAGGACTTCTTTCGGAACACCGGCAATCTTAGCTACATGAATACCATAGGACTGGCTGGCAGCTCCACTCACTATTTTGTGCAAGAAAACAATTTCACCGTCCTCCTCATGCACATCGACATTCAAATTTATAATGCCCTCGATCTGTTCTGCCAAAACAGTCAACTCATGGTAATGTGTGGCAAACATCGTCCTAATCATTTTATCAGGTTTACATAAATAATTTACGGTTGCAAATGCAATGCTCATGCCATCGTAAGTGCTTGTTCCTCGCCCTATTTCGTCGAGAATAACAAGACTCTTTGATGTCGCAGATGCCAAAATATATGCAAGCTCACTCATCTCGACAAAAAAAGTGGATTTTCCTTGACTGAGATTGTCTGACGCTCCTATTCTTGTGAAAATACGATCTACTAATCCAATCCTTGCACTATCACACGGTACAAAGGATCCCATCTGTGCCATCAGAACGATAAGAGCGGTTTGTCTCATATACGTAGACTTTCCTGACATGTTCGGGCCAGTTATTATAGACATATACTTATCCGACCTATCAAGGTTAACATCATTTGGAACAAACAGATTTCCCCCATCCATGCCCTCAACTACGGGGTGTCTACCTGCAACTATGTCAATCTCAGTAGATTCATCAATCTCTGGTCTAACGTAATTATTTTGTGCTGCTACATAGGATAGAGAGGCTATTACATCCAAGGTCGCTATCTTGACAGCTGTTTCCTGAAGGTTTGGAATTTGAGGCAGTAACCACCTTCTGAGTTCTTCAAACAATTCAGCCTCAAGCTTATTAATCTTCTCTTCTCCGTTCAATATTACAGATTCCACTTCCTTCATCTGCTGAGTTATGTATCGCTCGTTATTGACAAGTGTTTGCTTACGAATATATGAATCAGGGACCTTATCAATCTGGCTTTTATTTATATCTATGTAATATCCGAATACCTTATTAAATCCTACCTTGAGATTTTTGATTCCAGTTCTATCACGTTCTTTGGATTCAAGCGAGGCCATCCAGGACTTTCCATCCTTGATAGAATAATTAAGCTCATCGAGTTTTTCTGAATATCCTGGGTTAAATATCCCACCATCTCTTATTGAAAACGGAGCATCCTCCCTAATTGACATTTCAATTCGATTTTCGATATCCGAAAAATCATAAATGTGTTCATATATATCTAGAAGCATCTCAGACTTGACGTCTTTTAGTAATTCTTTAATTTCCGGCAAGAGGGAAAGAGATTTTTTCAGAGCTATCATATCTTTCGGATTTATAGTTGAAGTCGCAATTTTCGCAGTAATCCTCTGAAAGTCATATATTTTGTCAAGCATATTCCTAAGGTCATTTAAGATAAGAGGATCAGATTTAATCTCTTCAACAGCATCAAGCCTATCGATAATTTCGTTTGACTTATTTAGGGGTTCAATTAGCCATTGCTTAAGCATCCTAGCCCCATGAGCTGTCTTTGTTTTGTCCAAAACATAAAGAAGAGAGCCCCGCTTCTCCTTATCATATAAGGTTTCAGTCAATTCCAGATTTCGCATGGTAGCCTTGTCAAGCGACATATTAGTTCTGATATCATATATTCTAATATCACTAATGTGCTCCATATCCTTCATCTGAGTTTCTTTAAGATACTCAAGAATTGCGCCTATCGCTTCGATTGGTCCCCTATCTCCTAAAATTCCGATTGCAGATAGATTATCAATGTTAAAATGTGATTTGACAATGTCTTCAGATGCTGACAGAACAAAATAGCTGTCAGGTCTAGCCGTAATATATGCCGATGTTAATTCCGCGAGCTTATCTGTTGTTATAAAATCATGAATTCCTTCGTTTATGATAATTTCAGATATACCGAGCTTATCAATTTCATTGAGCATATCCTCGAGTGTTTCAGATGATGCAGGCTTATATGTTGCTGAAAATTCACCCGTTCCTATATCTACATATGCCAGCTGGAATCCTCCTCTGACATAACAAAAAGTAGATAGATAATTATTTTCCGGAATATTAATATCATCACCAATATTATTGGTTCCGGGTGTAATAATTCTAACTACTTCTCTCTTAACTATCCCTTTTGCAAGAGCAGGATCTTCTGTTTGCTCACATATCGCAACCTTATATCCTTTGTCGACAAGAGGTTTGATATAAGTATTTACAGAATGAAAAGGCACCCCACACATAGGTGCCTTTTCTTCTAATCCACAATTTCTACCTGTGAGGGCTATCCCAAGAACCTTGGATATTTCAATTGCGTCTTCAAAGAAAAGCTCATAAAAATCACCTAATCTATAAAAAATTACACAGTCAGGATATTTTTCTTTGATCCCCATGTAATGCCTCATCATGGGTGAAAGTTTCATATAGACGCTCCTCCTTGATTTTACTACCCTCTTAGCAAATATTATTTGCCTTTTTTCTTATTATAAGCTTCAAGACCAAGTCTTATAAGCTCAACTCCTCTTCTCATATCGTCCTGGTTTAGAACATATGCGATTCTCATCTCATCCTTACCAAGACCTGGTGTTGCATAGAATCCTTCTGCTGGAGCAAACATTACAGTTTCTCCATTATCCTCAAATTCCTCAAGAAGGAATAATAAGAAATCTTCTACACTGTCAACAGGAAGCTTAGCAGTCATATAGAATGCGCCTCCAGGCTTCTGGCAAACTACGCCAGGAATCTTCATTAGTTCCTCATAAACGACATCTCTTCTGCCGCAGTATTCTTTCTTAACTTCATCATAGTATGATTTAGGTAGTCTGAACAAAGCAGCTGCTCCAACCTGGTCAACTGTGGATGAGCAAAGTCTTCCCTGTGCAATCTTCATAGCATTCTTCATGAACTCTTCGTTCTTAGAAAGCAATAGTCCAATTCTTGCTCCACAAGCTGAATGTCTCTTAGAAACAGAGTCAACGATGATTACTCTGTCAGC
>USBT01000046.1 GCA_900553025.1 uncultured Eubacteriales bacterium
CTAGCCTTAATACCTATCGAAAGAAATGCTTCCTGAAGTGCAAGTGAGTTCATAACAGTTGCAAGCATCCCCATATAGTCCGCTGTAGCTTGATCCATCTTGGTGCTTGTCCTGCCACGCCAAAAATTACCTCCGCCTACAACTATTCCAACTTCAACTCCAAGCTCATGTACTCTTGCAACTTCTATTGCAATTTTGTTGACCATGGAATTGTCAATCCCGAATTTACTTTCACCTGCAAGTGCTTCTCCACTTATCTTTAAAAGCACTCTTTTGTATTTTGGTTTCATAGTCTGCCCCCAACATATTTTGTACTATATATTTTAACAAAAAACCGTCATGGTTTCAATTGTAAAATGATATATCAATATAGTGCTTTTGCTTAATCAAATGGTTGGAATCCGTAACCACGCACCTCACTGTAATCAAGGATGATAACAAACGCATCCGGATCTATTTCTCTTACAATACGGTTAATTCTAACTTGTTGTGCTCTATTACAAGCACATATTAAAACCTCTTTGTCATTACCAGTGTATGAACCCTTTGCTAGTAATCTTGTGGAACTCCTGTCAATATTATCCGAAATGCTCTTCGCTATATCTATACTGTAGTCAGAGATAATCATCGCCATCTTTCCTGCATTAAATCCAAACATAATACGATCTATTACCATCGTCTCTACTGCCGTAAATAAAAATCCAAATAAAACAGCATCTATGTTTTTAAATACAAGCCATCCAGCAAAAATTATTATTCCGTCAATAAAAATTGTAATTTGCCCAATCGATAGGTGTGGTTTAACCTTACGAGCAGACATTATGACAAGATCCGTTCCGCCAGTACATGTTTGATTATTATATATAATGGCCAAGCCAGCGCCCGCAAAAGCTCCTGCATATATCGCAGCCATCAATGGCATTCCATCATACATTCCTATTTTAGGTGCTACAAAATCTAGGAAAAAAGCACTTATAACGAGTGTTCTAGCTGTCCTTAGCAGATAGCCTTTTCCAAGATAGCGGTATGAACCAATGATAATAGGAATATTGAGAACTAAAGAAATTGTACCAATAGGCAAATATTTAAAGTAATGATTTATGATAATAGCCACTCCAGAGATACCTCCCGGAGCAAAATTAGCATGCTTTGCAAAATAATAAATGCCAATTGCATAGAGAAATGAACCCAAGCAGTCTAATAGAATTTCCTTTAAGAAATTACGACTTTCAAAATTTAAGTTTTTTTCTTTCATCGACACCAGTCCTTTCAAATTAAATAAAAATAATTGATAGTCGGTAGCTATGGGGCTCGTCACTGCCGGCACATAGGACTATTGATGTAGCTAAATATAATATTAAAATTCAATTATATTATAAGTAAATTACAATTTTTTAACCTCTGGATTAAAATAATTGAACCTTCTCATTCCTTATTACGTAGTCTAAAAAAACTATATCATTTGAAGTGAAGTTTATCAATCTCGTTTTTAAAGTTTCCAGATTATTAATATCAGTTTTAACTTCCAAACGAACTTTATCTGTAAAGTTCTCCGAAATTATCTCAGCATCCCATTCTGGTAAAACGGTTGTGATCTTAGAGTGATCAGAATAGCTGATATCAGCATAGAGTATTGCCATCTCAGTTACACCGCAAATGCCCGCCTCCTCAAGTGCAAGTTTGGCAGATGATGTGTATGCTCTTACTAAACCACCTGTTCCAAGCTTTATTCCGCCATAATACCTGGTAACAATTACCGCAACATTCGTTATTCTCTCGCTTACTAGCAACTGAAGAATAGGTGGTCCAGATGTGCCCTGTGGCTCTCCATCGTCACTTGCCCATTGCAGCTGTAATTTGTCACCTATTACCATAGCTGGTACGTTGTGAGTTGCAAGCCTGTGTTCTTTGCGAATTAAATCAAAAAAATCTTCAGCCTCTTCTCGGCTCTGCACAGGATGAATATTTGCTATAAACTTCGATTTGTTTATTACCTGCTGAACAGTTGCTTTGTCGTTTATAGTCTTATAAAGCAACATAATCTTTCACCAAATCCTGTTCCCTCTTGCTAAGTCTTGCAATCATATGGATCCCGTCATCCTTATAAACCATTTTCAAAACATTTGCATTATCACATAGTCTACTTGCTAAATCACCTTTATCAAATGGAAGCACAATGTTTACTTCTCTTTCATCATCAAAAATATTTTGAACGATAGAATCTTTAAGTTTGTCCATGTTTAATCCTGTTTTTGCAGAAACAAAGACTTTGTTTTCGTTATTTTGTTCAGAAATGCCACTATTTTGGAGTTCTGTGTCTATCTTATCTATTTTGTTGTAGACAAATATGGATTTCTTATCTGATAATTTCAAGTCATCCAAAACATTATTAAGAATTTCCCTTTGAAAATCTGTCCTATCGTGAGAAATATCTTCGACTTTTACGATTAGATCAGCGTATTCGGCTTCCTGTAATGTGCCTTTAAACGCATCAACCAGGTTATGCGATAGCTTGCTCACAAAGCCTACCGTATCAACCAAAATAAACTGCCTGTTATTATCTATCTCAATCAATCTATGCTTTGCATCCAATGTTGCGAACAACATATCAGCTTCTTCAACCTTTTTCTCTTCTTTTCCGAAGTTTTCAATCATATAATTCATGATAGCTGATTTGCCTACATTGGTATAACCAACTAATGCCACTATCGGGATGCCTGATTTCTTACGCTTCTTTCGGTGAAGAGTCCTTGTTTTTTGAATATCTGCAAGATCTTTCTTTAAATCATCAATCCTTCTTCTAATATGCCTTCTATCAGTTTCTATCTGCTTTTCTCCAGGCCCTCTTGTCCCTATTCCAGCACCAAGTCTGGATAGAGATTTACCAAAACCTACCAGTCTAGGAAGTCTATACTGAAGCTGTGCTAGTTCGACCTGCAACCTACCTTCCTTGGAATTAGCTCTAGCAGCAAAAATATCCATAATGAGAATGGTCCTGTCGATGACCTTTGTGCCGACTTGATCCTCCAGATTCCTTATCTGAATACCTGAGAGCTCGTCGTCAAACACAACTGCGTCAACATCAAGATTTTCAACAAATTCAGCAAGCTCAGCAACCTTACCCTTACCTATGTATGTTGATGTATTGATTCTATCGAGTTTCTGTATGATCTTTCCAACTACAATGCCATTAGCAGATTCAACAAGGCTTTCAAGTTCATTCATTGAATTTTCTACTTCGAAATTGTCATTATTCCGATTAACAGCCACGAGAATTGCATTGAAGGATTTATTAAATGAATTTTCAATCATTTCTATAAAATATATTTATCCACATCAAATTCTGAAATATTTTCCTTGAATTTTTCAAGTACATATTCCCTATCTATCTCTATATCTTTGTCATCTATATCTGGTACGTTAAATGAAATATCCTCAAGCAGTGCTTCCATTATGGTGTAAAGACGTCTTGCTCCAATATTCTCAGTTTGTTCATTGGCTATAAAAGCCATAGATGCAATTTCTTCAAGTGCATCATCGGTAAAGTTCAACTTAATATCTTCCGTTTCAAGAAGTGCAATATTTTGCTTAATTATAGCATTTTCCGGTACTGTTAAGATTTCTAAAAAATCTTTTTTGTCGAGGTTCTTTAGCTCAACTCTTATAGGGAAACGTCCTTGCAATTCAGGTATCAAATCTGTTGGTTTAGACACATGGAATGCACCAGCGCCTATGAACAAAATATGATCCGTTTTAACAGGTCCGTATTTTGTGTTTATTACACTGCCCTCAACAATTGGGAGTATATCTCTTTGCACGCCCTCTCTTGAAACATCTGCACCCTGCCTAAAGCTGCTCCCCGACGCTATTTTGTCAATTTCATCTATGAATATTATGCCATTTTGTTCGGCCGATTCAAGTGCTTCGTCAGTTACCTGATCCATGTCAACTAACTTCTGTGCTTCCTGCTCTCTTAGAATTTTCCTTGCTTCACTAACTTTGACCTTTCGTGTCTTTTGACGCTTAGGCATCATATCTCCGAAAATATTTCCTATAGCTATCGTCATGCCTTCATTGCTCATATCAAGTTGATTGCCTTTTGGTACGTCATCAACTTTAATTTCAACGTACTGTTCTTCAAGGAGTCCATCTCTAAGCTGCTGCCTAACCTGTTCCCTAGCCATAACGATCTGATCGTCAGAAAGTTCATTTTGTTTTTCTTTCTCTGCCGTCTGCTCCTCGTATTGCGACTTCTGGCTCTTAAATCCGCCACTATTCAGTATAAAATCCAGTGGACCATGATTGCTTGATGAAGCAGAGCTTGATTTCTTCGACGGAACAATAGCTTCCACAAGTATGTCCTCGACCATATTATCCGCTACTTTGTATTTGTCAGAAAGTTTTTTCTGTTTAACCTGCCTAATAGAAGCTTCAACCAGATCTCTGACCATGGAATCAACATCTCTGCCTACGTATCCTACCTCAGTGAATTTCGTAGCCTCAACCTTAACAAATGGAGCATCCATAAGTTTGGCAAGTCTTCTTGCAATTTCAGTCTTACCCACCCCAGTAGGTCCCATCATCAAAATATTTTTAGGAGAGATTTCATCCCTCATTTCCTTTGGCAACAAGCTTCTCCTATACCTATTCCTAAGCGCAACAGCTACAGATTTCTTAGCTTCGTCCTGCCCTATTATATATTTATCCAGTTGAGCCACTATTTCTTTAGGCGTCATTTCCTTTATGCTCATATAATCCTCCTCAAATTATAGGGTTTCTACCGTTATATTGTCATTTGTATAAACACAAATCGATGCAGCAATTTTCAATGATTCCTTAACAATTTCATCTGCCTTCATATCCGTATGATGATACAAAGCTTTAGCCGCCGAATACGCAAAATTACCGCCAGACCCAATCGCCACAAATGGCTCATCTGGTGCTATAACCTCCCCGTTACCTGAAATCACAAGAAGATTTTCTTTGTCGACTACAATCATTAAAGCCTCCAAGCTGCGCATTCCCTTATCAGAACGCCAAAGCTGTGCCAAGTCTACAGCAGCTCTTTTGAGATTACCACCGTGCTCTTCCAATTTCTTCTCAAATTTCTCTGTTAGTGAAAAAGCATCAGCAACCGACCCAGCGAAGCCTGTCAACACTGTTTTCCCATATATTTTCTTAACTTTTTTTGCAGTATTCTTCATTATTGCAGTCTGACCCATCGTTACCTGTCCGTCACCGCCAATTGCGATATCGTCTTCACCACGTCTTACTGCACAAATCGTAGTTCCTCTAAATTCCATCAAAATTCTCCTTTATATTATAAAATAGATTTATTCTTTATATTTGCACTCATTGTTTGAGCACGAAAGCGTGCTATTCTTAAGCTTGTGGTGCAACAAAAGAGAGCCACAAAGCGGACACTTTTTATTTGTTGGCTTGTACCAGAAAACCTGATCACACTCAGGATACTCAGAACAACCATAGAAAAGTTTCCCTCTTCTACTCTTTCTTGCAACAATGTCACCTATGCCACATTTAGGACATTTTACATCTATTTTTTTAACTATCGCCTTTGTATTTTTACATTCTGGATATCCTGTACATGCTAGGAATTCTCCAAATCTACCGTTCTTTATGGCCATTGGTTTCCCGCATTTTTCACAAATCTCATCCGTCAATATAACCTTTTGTTCTATTTTTTCAATCTCCTTATTGGCTACTTCAAGTTCCTTCTCAAAGCCCTTATAGAAATTCTTAATAACATCCTTCCATTTTACAGATCCTATTTCAACATCATCAAGCTGATCCTCCATGTTTGCAGTGAAATCTACATCAAGAATATCCTTGAAATATTCTTTTAATAAATCTGTAACTGTAATTCCAAGTTCAGTAGGAATCAATGTTTTCTTTGACCTTCTAACATACTTTCGATCTGTTAGAGTTGCTACAATCGGAGCATAGGTACTTGGTCTACCTATATCCTTATCTTCCAGTTCCTTAATTAAACCAGCTTCTGTGAATCTATTAGGTGGTTGTGTGTAGTTTTGCTCACCTTCGATCGATTTTGGAATTAATTTTTCTTCTTCCTGAAGTTCAGGCAGGAGCATATCCTTCTTTTCATCACCAGTTTGATAAATTTTCCTAAATCCATCGAATACAATTCTTGAACCTGTCCCACGGAATAAATAATCTCCTGATTTAATATCTGCACCCATAGAATCAGAAACTGAAGCTGCCATTTGACTGGCAATAAATCTTCTCCAAATCAGATTATATAATTTAAACTGATCTGACGATAGTGATGATTCAACATCTGATGGAACGAGTCTAATATCCGTTGGCCTTATAGCCTCATGAGCGTCTTGAATGTCTTTCTTCTTATTTGAGTAAACGTTAGAATTATAATACTCTTTACCCATAGTATTGATAATAAGTGTTTTGGCATTTGCACGAGCCTCTGATGAAACCCTAACAGAGTCAGTCCTTATATATGTTACGAGCCCCATAGTTCCATGCCCCTTCACGTTAATACCCTCATATAACTGCTGAGCAATCATCATTGTCTTTCTTGGATTAAATCCCAATTTAGCAGATGCGTCTTGCTGCAAACTACTTGTAGTAAATGGAGCATAAGGTTTTTGCGACCTTTTCTTCTTATCAAGTTTCGCAACAATGAATTCAGAATTACTTAAATCTTTTAAGATTTTATCATTTTCCTCCTTATTTGCGATTGTAAGCTTCTTACCGTTTTTTTTGATGAGTTTTGCAGTAAAATCTTTGTCTTTTGTGAACACTGCGTTTACAGTCCAGTATTCCTGTGGTATAAAATTATTGATTTCTTCTTCTCTATCACACAATATTTTAAGAGCAACCGATTGTACCCTGCCAGCACTCAAACCTTTCTGGACCTTTTTCCATAATAATGGAGATATCTGATAACCTACAAGCCTATCTAGTACTCTCCTCGCCTGTTGCGCATCTACAAGTCCCTGATCTATTCCCCTAGGTTTAGATATAGCGTCTTTGATTTTATCCTTTGTTATTTCATTAAATTCAATCCTCTTGACCTCTTCAGGTGGGATTCCCAAAATATATGCAAGATGCCAAGATATAGCTTCTCCTTCGCGATCAGGGTCAGTTGCAAGAAAAATATGAGAAGCATTTTTGCTCTCTTTCTTCAGTTCTTTAATTATATCGCCTTTTCCTCTGATGTTAATATATTGAGGTTCGAAGTCCTCCTCAATGTTTGCACCTAGCTTGCTCTTGGGTAAATCTCTGACATGTCCTACCGAAGCGACTACTTTGTAGGTTGATCCCAGATATTTACCTATAGTCTTTGCCTTAGATGGCGACTCAACAATAACCAGTTTTTTCTTTTTTGCTGTTTTTTTAGTTGCGGCCATTAAATCCCCCTATATATGTACATTAACCATTATATATAGATTATGCACTATTTTT
>USBT01000047.1 GCA_900553025.1 uncultured Eubacteriales bacterium
GTCTTGCAAGCTTGTTCGCAAGCGCTATTGGCATCGGCATCAGCTCCTTTGTGTCATTGCAGGCATATCCGAACATCATACCCTGATCTCCGGCACCTGTATCGAGGCTCTCATGACCTGCCTTAGTTTCATCTTCGCTCTTAAGCTCTCCGTCCTTGTATTCAAGAGCCTTGTCAACTCCCATCGCAATATCGGATGACTGCTCATCAATTGATGTCATCACAGCACATGTATTGCCGTCAAACCCGTATTCTGCATTGTCATATCCTATGTCACAGATAACTTCTCTTGCAATCTTAGGAATATCAATGTAACAATTTGTCGTAATTTCTCCCATAAGCATTGCATATCCGGTATTTACCGTCGTTTCGCATGCAACCCTTCCAGTCGGGTCCTGTTCCATTATAGCATCAACTACCGCATCGGAAATCTGGTCGCATACCTTGTCAGGATGCCCTTCTGTAACCGATTCTGAAGTAAATAATCTTTTCATTTTTCTTCCTTTCCTTAAAACATCTCTTTCAAACATCTCAGCAGGTCTAAGCCTCTCAGGTACAAAACAATTGTAAAGCAGGTGCTAAACAAGCACTAAGCAAGTGCAAAATACATACTAAACAAGCACCAAGCAAGTACAAACAAAATAGATGCTAAAGCACTAAGCAAGTGCAAAATAGGAGCAATATCCCAAATTTGTCGTTTTTGCGGACTAGCTTATCAGGCTTTGCTAGTTTCGCTGAATTTGGTGGCTTTGCTGACTTCGCTGAAAACTAAAAATAAAAAACTCTCCTTGCATAGCTAAGAGAGGTTGATTTTTCTATCAATCCTCATCTTTCAAAGCAATGCTCTGTAGGAATTAGCACCTTTAAGGTTGTGTTCTTTAGATTAGATTAAAATATCTTTCTAAACATAGGCCTTAAGGTTGCCGGGCATCACAGGGCCTATTCCCTCCGCCACTCTTGATAAGGTATGCTTCAATTATACACTGACAGGTTTAAAAGTCAATATTGTTATAAGAAAATCACCAGAACCAGAGTAATAAGAAAATCGCTGGAGAATAAAAAATAGCTGGAGAATAAAAAATAGCTGGAGAAAAAGAAATTAGTTGGAATATAAGAAAATCGCCAGAGTAAAATGCTCAAACATGTTCAAGCTTACACCGACGACAAAATTTATAACTATAATTATGACAATTTGAAATCAATGGCAAATCTATTTATGTACCATTCACTCCTAGATTCAAAAATTCAATTTTTAGAAGCATCAAAAGCCGCAGATTTCTTTTTACTATATATCCTCCACGCATCTACGATGAAAGTTATAAATACAAGGACTGTTGCTATAACAATGTTAGCAATAGGACTAAAAGAGGCAGAGTTCCATACTAAATCAATGAGATATATAAACCCCAGTAATTGAAGCCAAGAGTTCAGATATTTGGTAAACTTCATAATAATTATCTCTATCGTTTATTTATACCTATATGATACTTCTTTCAAATACTTTTGTCAACATATTTTTATGATAATATATATTGTTACTAGATTCAGATTTGAAACTCCTAGAATAGTCTTCATGATGGTTTACGGGTCATAATTGCAAAATCAAAATTTGTACCGTAATTTTTAGCAACGGTTACGGGCCATTTTACGGAAAGTAAAATTTGTACCGTAATTTTAAAAGTTGTTTACGGGTCAAATATTAAATTTTGGAAATCCTACCGTAATTTTTTGATTAAACTTACGGGTCATTTGGCAAAAAATGGAAATCTTACCGTAATAGTCGAAAGAATTTACGGGTTATTTCGCTGAAATCCAATTTCTTACCGTAATCAGTAGTTATAATAGAATAGCTCTTGAACTAAACATACTGATTGCAACTAGTGCAGATATATGCGATAATTAAGAAAAATTATAAATATTTCATTGTTCTAAAATATATGAGGTGTTGTGATTTACCATGAGTAATAATAAAGATAAGAAACTTCCAGTTTCCACTAACAAAAAAAGCATATCCAAATCTATGATTCAAATTGATACTCTTGACGGTGGAGCCATCGAATCATACAAAACCGGCAACAAAGTATTTCGCTCGGCATATGTGACAGATACTCGCCTTATGGGTGTTCTTTCAATTGGAATAACATGGGATTTGCCCGATAATAAATTCAAAAAACACTTTCATCAATTCTTTTATATAGATGTTGAGGACTACGGCCTTGAACGATACGACAGCATCCTAGGTGAAGAGGACGATAAATACTATGACATTCAACGTACCTATGTGGGTGGTCTCGGAGCAAGACTTGTTGAAATTTCACTCAGAGAAGCAATGTGGCTCCTTCAAAAGTACTCAAATCGAGCCCTTAAGAATGGCTACAAAATCCCGACCCCTGTGGATGAATATATTGACCTCCTTAGACCTACCGTTATTTTTACAGACCCCGAAATGTACATACTCGACAGCAAGCAGTGTGCACCTGTATCGACACCTTATGAGGCAATCAACTATTTTGTTATGAGAATGTTTGCAAAAGACATTGAAGCCGCCGCTGTGCTTTCGACCAAACCGGACATTTCAGATGCATTCCCACGCATACCGCGCTCCGTGCTGTATAACAACAAAATAGTTGCCCTTGAAGAGGCGGATACTTTCTCATGTGAATCTCTTATAGAAGCAAAAGATGTATACTATCTCACCGTCTGCCATATACAGATGGATCAGCTTCGTATTAAGAAAATCAAAAGGATTTCAGCATTTCCAATCTCAACGGTCGAAGCTGCGGTAATGCTGAGGAGGACAGAGCACATATCTGTTATGACGGTAGATGAAGAGTTTGAAAAATTCAGCCAAAACTCAACCTTTATGCTGAATTGGAGCACGGCGAGAAAAGAGGAGAAAGGCACCTTATTTATTTTGTATAAGCCTGACAACTCTCATGTAAATTCTGAGAATTATTCCATGCTCAATGATTTTTATGGGGTATACTATTACAACGGCAAGGATGAGCTTGTGCTGATGGCGCCTTCCGACGAATACCTAGGTCTACTTGAGCACGATATTTTTAATTCGAAGTTTGGCAAGCATGCTCAGCTGATACATAAAGAAATTTATGCAAATCCTCTTCTATATGATTATATTCTAAGTGAAAAAAATAACTTTATGGATTATGCCGAGAGCTTAAGAGAGTGATACAGCAGTCCTTAATTGGGTATTGCTGATTTAGATACTTTTATTTATTTTATTCGTTCGAATTATTCTATCGATTTGTTTTATTTTATTCATCGATATTTATTAGTTTGAAAATTATGTAAACTTTGGTATAGATAACTGTAATGTTGCTACTCTAAACTCATTGAAAATTCGATATTTTTTATATCTCAACGGAGTTGTGCATAAACTTATTAACAGTGTCATGTGGATAAGTCCTGCCGCCATAACTGTGATATTGCAATGATTTTACTCCTTGTGCATGAGATTTCGCCCAGAGTTATCCACATGTTTTTCGAAAAATTATCTATGCACTTTTATACTGAAAAATCTGTTGCGAATAATAGGAGAGATTATGAAAACAATAAGAGTTTATAAAGAAGATGTTTACAAAAAAGAGCTTGTTTCTCACATTTCAGGAGTGTTTTGTGATGAGGGTAAAATTTTTCTGACATTCAAAGAAACTATTTTCTTTCCAACTGGTGGTGGGCAAAGCTGTGACATTGGAATTATATCTATTAATGATAAGAAATATAAAATCATCGATGTCAGTGAACACGATGACGAAATTTACCATCAAGTTGTGAATATAAAAAACAATTCCACGACGGATTCAGATGATTTACCTGTGGACAAAGATAATTCACCTATCGGCAAAGATGATCCACCTATGGACAGAGATGATTCACCTATGGATAAATTTGAATTTAAAGTCGGAGATGCTGTTCTACAGGAGATTAACTGGGCTCATAGATTCGACAATATGCAAAGACACTGTGGAGAACACATTCTGAGCGGAATAATGTATAAATTGTATAAGGGAATTAACCGCGGTTTTCATATGGGCGATGACTATATGACTATAGACATCAGTCTTGAGAATAGCCAATATGATCGTATTGATTGGTCTATGGCAGAGGCTGCGGAGCTTGAAACGAATAGTGTTATATGGCAAAACCTGCCCGTGATAAGCACGCACTATGATAGCAAGGAAGAAGCTTCTAAGGAGCCTCTCAGAAAGGAACTTAAGCTCGAAGAAGACATCACAATAGTACGGATAGGCAGTTTCGAGAATCCTTCAGATGCTGTGGCATGTTGCGGAACTCACCCCGCGTTTTCAGGTCAAGTCGGCATGCTTAAAATTTACAAATTAGAACAAAACAAAGGCATGACTCGCATTTACTTTGAGGCTGGCGAGCGTGCATTGAAAAAATATCAGTCACAATATAATTCCATGACACAGATATCTAACAAGCTATCGGCTGGGCAAGAAGATCTGCTTGAAAAGTTTGAATCTATGGAAGCAAAAAATCAAGAAATAAGAAATAGGCTCATTTTGCTCGAAAAATCAGTTATCGCAAGCAAAACTGAAAATATTAAAGAACGCATAGAAAAATCGTCTTCTCAAATACACATTGAAACGCTAGATGGCTTAAATTCTAAGCTTTTGCAAGGCATGAGCAAAGATTTAATAAAAATTGCAGACTCAAAACTAATTATCTTAGTCAATCATGATGCAAAATTCGTTCTAATAGTAACCTCTAAAGATTCCTCTTTCAACTGCGGTGAGATAATAAAAAACAAAGCACTGCCTCTAGATGGCAAAGGTGGTGGTAGCAAGATATCAGCTCAGGTAACCTTTGCAAATACAAATGATTTAAATGAATTCATTAAAGTATTTGCTGAAAATGATAATACTGCTCTATAAGCCAGCATACCTGTGGGAAAAGCCCCCTGTCAACCTTTATCAAAAATCAAAACACCCCGATAGCCTGCATATCAATATCACTAAATCCAAGTGCGATGAAAAGCATCGCCGTTTAGAATCGAAATATGCGGCTCGGGGCATTATTTTGTTCTCATATAAATTTCGCAATATACGCAAGATATATGCGAAATGTTCATGACTTATCTAAATTAGTCTTCCTGATATGGCTTAAGGTCAGGGCTCCAGATTAGCTCACATCCAGTTGCTTCCTGAACCTGCTCCTTAGTAAAGTCTGGGTGAAGCTCGATAACCTCTATACCCTTATCAGTTACCTTCATAACAGCCATCTCTGTGATGATCATGTCAACAACTTTTTCAGCTGTAAGAGGAAGTGTACACTCTTTAAGAATTTTGTGGTTACCCTTCTGAGTATGAGTCATTGCAATGATAACTTCCCTCGCACCTACTACAAGGTCCATTGCTCCGCCCATGCCGGCAACCTTCTTACCAGGGATAATCCAGTTTGCAAGGTCTCCGTTCTCAGCAACTTGCATAGCACCAAGTACTGTAACGTCAACGTGTCCACCTCTTACGATACCGAAGCTTGTTGCTGTATCAAAATAGTTAACTCTTGGAAGAACTGTTACATACTGTCCACCTGAGTTAATGATATCAACGTCTTCTTTTCCCTCTTCTGGAACAGAGTCAAGACCTGCAAAACCGTTTTCAGAGTGAAGTGTAATAATGATATCTTCAGGAACAAAAGACCCAACCATTGTTGGAAGCCCAATTCCAAGGTTTACCAACTCGCCATCTCTCAGCTCTTTAGCTGTTCTTCTGGCAATTCTTTCCTTTATATCTGCCATTTCTTTTCTCCTTCCACAATACCATCTACAAGAACGCCTGCAACTGTAAACCTATCAGGATCACCTGAACCAATCTCAACTAATTCTTCAGTTGCAACTATCACCTTATCAGCAGCTCCAGCCATAACGTAGTTGAAGTTCTTGGTAGCCTTTGAGCAAACGAAGTTACCAAACTTGTCGCATACAGATGCTCTAATGAACGCATAGTCAGCCTTTAGAGGTCTCTCTACTAGGTACTTAACACCATCTATCTCCATGGTAATCTTATCTCTACCAAGTTCATCTTTTTCAAATTCCATAGGAGTACCAATACCTGTTGGAGTTATTACTCCGCCAAGACCATAATTGGCAGCTCTAATTTTCTCAGCAAGAGTTCCTTGAGGAACAAGTGTATATTTAAGAGAACCGTCAGCAAACTGCTCATTTAGCTTAGGGTTAACTCCTAGGTGAGAAGCTATGATGTGGTCAACCATGTGATTTTCAAGCAACTTTCCAACACCTCTAGCTGTTCTTGCACCATACTGACCTATATCAAGTCCGCCATCATTTGCAATTACAGTAAGGTGCTTTACACCCTTTCTCACTAGTGCATCCATCAGGATTTCCGGAGATCCAGTTGCTAGGAAGCCGCCAACCATTATGGTCATACCGTCTTTAACACCTGCAACTGCTTCATCCGCAGTCATCATTTTGTTAATCATTTTCCAAATCACCTTTCTATCATATTATTAACGGTTAATTTAAGTAAATCCTCATCTATTATATCAATCTTCTTGATAAAAATCTAGCATTCTAGAAGAAATTGTTTATTTTATCACACATTCTTTAAATATATTTTATTTAGAGCTCTACTTTATGCCTTTAAAATTTAATATTGCTACGCTTTCGATATCGTTTTTTGCTCATTATAAGCCTGCTGTTTTTTCTTCGTCTTCTAATGATGAATCTAAGTAATAATATCAACAAAATAATCGCCACTAAAATACAAGCTGCAAACTCAACAATTTTAATAATAAGAGATTTTTTATTCTCTTGCTTCTTCTCTTCGGGTGATAGCTCTGCTTTATTTTCAGGAATTTTTACACTCATAGTCGGAAAAAATCCGATTCTCTCCTTTGCTTTGAAGAAAGATTCTCCTATATCAAGAAGTGTGGTTACTTTTTTATCCCTTTCCTCAACACTTTTTCCACCCATAAAAACTACCATCGTTTTTCCATTTTTTCGAGCTTGTTTGAAGTCTGTTTTTTCAATTCGAGTGCAGATAATGCAACGCCCAGCACCTCCTGTGTATCCAGTTTTTAGTCCATTTATTCTACTGTCTTTTTTCAGAAGCGTGTTAGTGTTCTCCGAATAAAAACTAAATTGTTGAAGGCTTATATCCTTTTTTGAAGTTATTTTCGTGATATGAGGATATTTTTTCATTATGAAGCTCGCAAGTTTAAATAAATCCTCTACAGTTGAGTGATTTTCTGTCTTTAGGTATTCCGAAGGAAGTGCATCTTCAGGTGTTTCTTCATCAAGG
>USBT01000048.1 GCA_900553025.1 uncultured Eubacteriales bacterium
AATGGATGATAAAAGCTATAATGAATGTATGAAGAGAATCAACATCGATGCCATTTTTCTCAAGATTGAATATGATACGAATAAGCTTTTTAACAAGATGTGAACATGCTACTCTGTGAGGTTTACCCTCTGAACGCTTCTTGTCGTAATATGCAGCAAAAACGTAATTGTATTGAATCAATGGAATACATAGATTCATAAGAGTGTATCTCAAATGAGATGATCCTCTTTTGACCATGTGACCACGATGCTCCGAAATACCTGAATGATAATACCCAGATTCTAAACCAGCAAAAAACAGCATTTGAGCATGTGAATTAAACTTTGATAGGTCATCAAATTCAGCGTAAATTACTGCAGCTGAAAGAGGTCCGATGCCTGGAATAGTCATAAAGCGTGGATTGATATCTGAGATTAGTTTAGTAATCTGAGCCTCGATGGATTTAATTTCAGAAACACATTTGCGATATAGAGAAAGCAAACTGTTAAGTTGTATGATAAATACTTCATTGGATTCACCAACTGTATTACTTGCTAATTCCTTAAGTTTCATAAACTTTTGAATAGAAAACTTTCCACGAGATAATTTGCGAAGGTTCTCATAAGAAGTAGAATTCATATGAGACATTTTCTCTACAGTGCCATAGTTTTCAAGTAGATAAAGAGCAGTAGCATCGAATCTGTTATTAAAAAAAGGCTTAAACTCAGGGAATGTAACATCTAGGACATTGGTTATCTTAACTAGATAAAAAGAGCGTTGTCTAACAAGGCTGTCACGAAGTCTAGTTAATGATTTTAGAGAATAGATATGGTAAAATCCAGTTGTATGGGGTTTGAACTCTACTGCAGCTAACCAACGAGCAATAGAGTAGCAGTCAATTGCATCCGTCTTGGTTTTTCTGAGAGATTGAGACTTGTTAAACTTTGCGAGAAGTAAAGGATTAAATTCCATGAAAGCGTAGTGGGCTTTTTCAAGGAATAGTTTTAGATTAAGAGCATAGTGTGCGGTGGTTTCAAACCCTATTCTAATGTCTTCTGAATCTGGAAGAGAATGAAGCGTATCCAAGAACAGAATAAAACCATCAGCGTCATTCTTGAAGCTATATGGCTCACATATTACTACACCATCACTGTCGATGATGCAGCAGTCATGCTTGTACTTGGAAATGTCTATGCCTACAAGAAACATAGTAAAATCTTCCTTTGGAAATATTAAAGCACTGCTGTTTTCCACAGAGCTTTCGCCTATGTGAACACGTGAATAGAAACGTCTAAGCGTTAACAAACTAATTAACAATTGAGACGAAAAACTGTGGTTTGAGTCACCTCGGAACAGTCATAGCTGTATAAAAATAGAAACAAATCCACAGTGCTTCGTAAAAGATTATACAGGATTAATCAAAAAACCGAGAAGACTCGGAGAAAGGAAAAATCCAGCCCTATATCAGGTAACTGGATTATATGTGATACAAAATGGGATATAAAATGTTAACAGAATATGAGCATTTTTCAAAAAAAGCTGAAACGTTAGAGGAGGCAATGAGAAGACTGTACGACATCGTTTCAGTTCTTAGGAAAAAATGTCCTTGGGATAGAGAGCAGACTCATGAAAGTCTAAGAGGGGCTATGATTGAAGAAATCTATGAGGCAGTAGATGCAATAGATAGGGGAGATATGGATAACCTCCGTGAGGAGCTTGGAGATATAACCTTGCATGTTGTTTTTCACTCGAATTTAGCTTCGGAGAATGGTGAGTTCGAGCTAAAAGATGTCCTGAATGAAGAATGTGAAAAGATGATAAGACGCCATCCCCATGTTTTTTCTGCTGAAAATGAAGAGAAAAAAGCAAAAACAGTTGACAAAGTGCTTGAAAAATGGGAGAATATCAAGAGTAAGGAACATTCTACGGAAACAATGTCAGCTAAACTTGAAGATGTTCCGAGGGCATTACCGTCTTTGACTAGAAGTTTTAAGCTTCAAAAGAGGGCTGCTAAGGTCGGATTTGATTGGGATGAGAAGGATGGTGCACTCGAAAAGGTCTTGGAGGAATTTGATGAACTCAAAGAGGCTATATCTGAAGGTTCCGCTGAGCATATTGAAGAAGAACTGGGTGACTTACTTTTCTCAGTTGTCAACGTATCGCGTTTTCTAAGTGTTAATCCAGAGCTGGCGCTTAGAGCATCGGCTGATAAATTTTTAAAGCGCTTTACTAAGATGGAAGAAATTGCTTCCAAGGATCATCTCAAGCTTGAAGAGATGGATGTTGATCAGCTGGAGTTGCTATGGCAAAATGCTAAGAAGGACTTGTCAAGGCAGCTGTAACATATTAAATGTTTTAAGGAGGAAATTATGAACAAAACAGAATTGGTTGCTGCAGTAGCAGAGAAGACAAATCTTAAGAAAAAGGATGCAGAGGCAGCTGTAAATGCTGTACTTTCAACAATTCAGGGTACTTTGGTAAAGGGTGAAGAAGTTAGACTTATCGGATTTGGTACTTTTGAAACCAGACAGAGAAAAGCAAGACAGGGAAGAAACCCTAGAAAGCCTGATGAAATCATTAAGATTGCAGCTTCTAAGGCTCCTGTATTCAAAGCAGGTAAGGCTCTTAAAGATGCTGTAAATGCAAAATAACTTTTATAAAATATAGTTTGAATTTTAGGGGCGGCTTAGGTCGCCTCTTTACATTTTTAAATTATAAATGATGATAGTATGAAGAGTTACACTTTTTCAATTAGTAAGTGTCGGTAGTATTAAGAGTTACACTTTTTCAATTCGTAAGTGATAATAGTATTAAGCGTTGCAATATTTTGTAATTCATGATAGAAAATAAGCAATAGATGAAAATAACAGAGGAAATATGGAGAAAACAAGACAACTATGAGAGTTGACAAATTTTTAAAAAATTCCAGACTGATCAAAAGAAGAACAATAGCCAAAGAAGCCTGTGATCAGGGCAGAGTGAGTATCAATAGCAAGCAGGCAAAGGCCGGTAGCGAAGTTGAAATCGGCGATGTTGTGCACATAGAATTTGGAAACAGCTCTATTTCTGTAAAGGTTTTAAAGCTTAGCGAAGGAAGCAGAAAAGAAGACGCCCAAGGAATGTATGAGGTTATTATATAAAAACGAGGGATGAACTCATTTTATAAGTGATAATGCATGAGGCGATTATATAAGTTATAATGCATAAGCTCATTATATAAAAAATAATGTATGAGGTCATATAAGAGATAATAGGAGATTTAAATATGAAGGATAACACAAAATGTTTACACGCAGGATATACTCCTAAAAATTCAGAACCCAGGGTTGTGCCTATAGTTCAGAGCACCACCTATGTATTCGATTCAACAGACGATGTCGCTGCTGTTTTTGACGATCCGACAAAGGCACTAATCTACAGCCGTTTTGCAAATCCAACAGTAATGGCAGTTGAAGAAAAAATTGCCGACCTTGAGGGAGGAATCGCTGCAATGTGCACATCATCGGGACAGGCGGCGAACCTACTTGCTATACTCAATATTTGCAGTGCAGGAGACAGCGTTGTCGCGTCAAGCCAGATTTATGGCGGAACAATTAATCTGTTTTCGTTCACGCTAAAAAAACTTGGCATAGATTGCTACTACGTTGATGTTGATGCATCCGAAGAGGAAATTGATAAGGCAGTACGCCCAAATACCAAGGCAATTTTTGGAGAAACTATTGCGAATCCAGCTATTTCAGTGCTGGATATAGAAAAGTTTGCGAAGGTTGCTCACAAGCATAATATTCCGTTAATCGTAGACAATACCTTTGCAACACCAATACTTTGTAAGCCGATTGAGTTTGGGGCAGATATTGTAACGCATTCCACAACAAAATACATGGATGGCCACGCAGTTCAAGGTGGCGGAGTGATTGTCGACAGCGGTAAATTCGACTGGGCTGGTTCAGGTAAATTCCCTGAAATGGTTGAGCTAGATGAGTCATATCACGGCATTACCTACGTTGGCACATATGGTAAACTTGCATACATTCTCAAAGCGAGAATGCAGCTGATGAGGGACTTTGGATGCTATCCGGCTGCGCATTCAGCCTTTCTTTTGAACCTTGGGCTTGAAACCCTAGGGCTTCGAATGAAGCAGTATTGCAAGAACGCTTTAGAGGTTGCGAAGTTTTTAAATAGCAGAGATGAAATACAATCTGTTAGCTATCCAGGGCTTGAGGACGATAAATATCACGAGCTTGCAAATAAGTATCTGAAAGGTTCAAGCGGAGTAATCTCGATTGTAATTAAGGGTGGACGAGATAAGGCAATCAAGTTCATGGACAATCTCAAGCTTGCATCAAACGAAGTGCACGTTGCGGACATAAGGACCTGTGTTTTGCACCCTGCAGGAGAAACACATAGGCAGCTTACAGATGAGCAGCTTGTCGCAGCAGGGATCGCGCCAGGGATGGTTAGAATATCTGTGGGACTTGAAGATGTTTCAGATATAATCGAAGATCTAAAGCAGGCGCTAGATCAAATTAGTAAGTAATTTACTTTACAAATCTTAGTCTAGTTTAGCTTAGGCTAATTTAGTTTAGTTTGAGCTAGACTAAATTAATGTTCGAATATAGCAATAAACAGAAAAGAGAGTTTATAAATGCCAATCAAAGTACCTAACAATTTACCAGCGGTCAAAACACTTACGCGAGAGAATATTTTCGTGATGACTGATACAAGGGCGATGACTCAGGACATAAGGCCGCTCAAAATCTTGATTTTAAACTTGATGCCAACCAAAATTGAAACAGAAACTCAGCTAACAAGACTACTTGGTAATACACCTCTTCAGGTTGAACTCGAGCTTCTTCAAACGGCAAGTCATAAGGCAAAAAATATATCACAGGACCATATGCTGGCGTTTTATCAGACATTCTCTCAGGTAAAATCAAAATATTATGATGGAATGATTATCACAGGTGCGCCCGTCGAAAACATGGATTTTTCTGAGGTTGAATACTGGGATGAGCTCTGTGAAATTATGGAGTGGTCAAAGAGTCACGTGCACAGCACTTTTCATATATGTTGGGGTGCGCAGGCTGGTTTGTACTATCATTATGGTATAAAAAAATATCAACTTGATACCAAATTATCCGGGATCTTTTCTCATGTGGTCGAAAAGAAAGGGAGCATGCTCTTCCGTGGATTTGACGATGAGTTTATGGCGCCACATTCAAGGAATACAGAAGTAAGGCGAGAGGATATTGAGAGTGTCCCTTCGCTTGAAATTTTATCTACATCAGCTGAGGCTGGTGTTTATGCTGTGAAATCCAAAAATGATAGGCAGTTTTTCATCATGGGCCATTCTGAATACGATGCCGACACACTCAAAAATGAATATTTAAGGGATACGGAACAGGGGCTTCAGCCGAAAATCCCAAGCAATTATTTTCCAAATAATGACGATAGCATGTCGCCAGTTGTGACGTGGAGATCGAGCGCAAACCTGCTTTACAGCAACTGGCTCAACTATTTTGTTTACCAGTCCACACCTTACAATATCGAGCAGATAACGATGGACGAAAACTGGACGATGCTCAGCAAAAGAGGGGATACGGTAACCGCAAAGTTTGGAGGCAGTTCACTCGCAAATGCTAACTGTTTCAGGAGGGTTAAGGAGATAATAGAAACCGATAAAAGACGAAGATACGTCGTGGTTTCGGCACCAGGTATGAGGTTCAAGAGCGATGCAAAAATAACGGATCTTTTGCTGGAGGCTTACGAAATTGCAAACTCAGGCTCAGGCGATGATGCTGGCGAGCTTATCCGAGAAGTTGAGCGGAGATTTGCGGAGATTTGCGAGGGTCTTGGAATGGATTTTGTTCTGCAGCAGGAAATTCTGGCACTGAAGGATAAGATTGACTCTGGTGATGCTGACAAAGACTATGTAATTACGCGTGGCGAATATTTTTCAGCAAAAATCATGTCAGAGTACCTTGGCCGTGAGCTTGTCAATCCCGAAGAATACATAAAATTCGATGCCGAGGGGAATCTGATGGCTGATGAAAGTCAGAGTATGCTCGCTGAAAAACTTAAAGTGATGCAGACTGCGGTGATTCCGGGATTTTACGGCGGAACGTACAGCAACAAAATAGTGGCGTTCTCAAGGGGCGGCTCCGATGTAACAGGGGCGATTGTTGCAGCAGCGTCAGGGTCAGATTTATATGAGAACTGGACAGATGTTCCAGGAATTTTGATGGCTGACCCGTCGATTGTAAACAATCCTGTGATACTTCCTGTTATAACCTACAAGGAAATCAGGGAGATGGCATACATGGGTGCTGAGGTTATGCACCAAAGTGCAATTAAGCCAGTTAGAGAACTTGGGATTCCTATAAATATCAAGAATTCAAAACAGCCCGAAGAGCCCGGCACACTCATAGTAAAAAATGCGGATTATTATAGAAGTGGTGATCTTGTTACTGGGATTACTGGTAAAACTAATCTCATGAGCATTTTAATAGAAAAAGAGAATCTCAACGAGGACCCACATCTAAGGGGCGAGGTGATTTATAGATTGCTAATGCATGGTATTTCTATCGAGCACTCACTAGCTGAGATTGATTCTCTTACTATAATTGTTGACAAATCTCAGCTTAGGGGAATTTCTGATGTAAAAACCTTTGTCGAAAGCAGTTTAGACAGTTATGTTAAAGATACAAAGATTTCTGTAGATAATGATTTTGCAATCATTGCGGTAATTGGCAGGAATCTAGCGACTACGCCAGATATCGCTGTGCGTGTCTTAAATTCGCTATCTATGAGAAGGATAAATGTAAAGCTGATAGACCACGGTCCAAGGAGATACAACATTTTGATAGGTGTGTCCGAGGACAACTATGCCGAGGCCATCAACTCGATTTATAACAACTTCGTAGGGCATGTGGTTTAAATGTTTTCAAAACCTAAGTGTTGGGAATAGTCAAGTTATTGAAATAACCAAGTGATTGAAATAGGCGATTAGTCGATAGATTTAAGTAGTTGTTAGTCGTTAGTTGATAAAGTTACGGGCCAAATTCAGATTTTTGCGATTTGACCCGTAACTTTTTTGTATCATTTACGGTAGGATATTCAAAAATGGCAAAATGACCCGTAATTTTTCGTACCATTTACGGCGGGATTTCCATTTCATGTAAAATGACCCGTAAGCCCACACTTAAAATTACGGTAGGATTTTCGATTTTTAGAAAATGACCCGTAAACCACTTGCTAAAATTACTAAACTACTACCTATAAAGTAGACACGGTAAAAACGAATTTTTACGTGGTGACAC
>USBT01000049.1 GCA_900553025.1 uncultured Eubacteriales bacterium
AAAAACTCATAATAAATCAGTATTAACAAACTTAGGAAGTTTCGGAGCTATGTACGAATTAGGAGCTTATAAAAATCCGGTTTTAATCTCCGGAACAGATGGAGTTGGAACCAAACTTAAGATGGCATTCCTCACAGATAAACACGATACCGTAGGAATTGACTGTGTTGCAATGTGCGTAAATGACATAATCTGCGTCGGCGCAAAGCCTCTATATTTTCTTGATTATATAGCAGTCGGTAAAAACTATCCTGAAAAAATCGCACAGATTGTTTCAGGTGTAGCTGAAGGCTGCGTTCAATCCGAATGTGCACTCATCGGTGGTGAAACAGCTGAAATGCCTGGATTTTATGCAGAGGATGAATACGATATGGCTGGATTTGCAGTAGGTGTTGTGGATAAATCAAAGATACTCAACAAAACAGATGTATCTGCAGGGGATGTTATAATTGGCCTTGCTTCTTCGGGCATCCATTCAAACGGCTATTCACTTGTTAGAAAAATTTTTAATCTTGAAAATATAGAGCTAAACAAAAAAATGCCTGAACTCGATAATCAGTCACTAGAAGAAGTGCTTATTGAGCCTACAAGGATTTACGTTAAGCCAATACTTTCACTTCTAAAGAAAATCAAAGTGAAATCTATTGCAAACATCACTGGTGGTGGATTTTATGAGAATATTCCGAGGGCACTTCCAGATAATCTGACTGCTAAAATAAGCAAGGAAAGCGTACCTGTCCTGCCTATATTTAAGCTCATGCAGAGCGTCGGCAACATAGACGAAAGAGATATGTACAATACTTTCAATATGGGTATTGGCATGGTTGTAATTGTTTCTAAGGAAGACGAGAAAGATGCAAAGAAGGTGCTTGAGGAATTAGGCGAAAAGGCATATACCTTGGGTGAAGTCATAGAAGGTAATGACGGAGTAATCTTATGTTAAAGACCAACACTCTAGGTTCTGAAATTCCATCTGAAACCGTTCGTATTGCTGTACTAGTTTCAGGTGGCGGCACCAATCTTCAGGCTCTTATAGATAATGAAAAAGATGGCAAGCTTTCTCCCTGTTCAATAGAACTTGTAGTGTCAAATAATCCTGATGCATTCGCTCTCAAACGAGCATCTGAGGCAGGCATAAAATCCTTCGTAACATCGGATGAGGAAGAGCTTCTTCGGATTACAGATGAGCACAAAATAGATTTCCTGGTCCTAGCAGGGTATTTGAAAATTTTATCTAAGAATTTTATTACAAAATTTAATAAGCCCATCATAAATATTCATCCCTCCCTCATACCGTCATTTTGTGGCAAGGGGTGTTATGGTCTTCATGTTCACGAAAAGGCGCTTGAATATGGCGTTAAGGTGAGTGGGGCTACCGTTCATTATGTAAATGAAATCCCTGACGGCGGTGAGATTATTTTGCAAAAGGCTGTAGATGTAAAGCCTGGCGATACACCTGAACAATTACAAAGACGAATTATGGAACAGGCTGAATGGATACTTTTACCTAAAGCTTGCGTAAAAGTTGGGGAAGATATTTTGTCGAAAAAATTAAAAGGAGCAAGAGCATGAATTCAATAAGTGTGGAAAAAGCACTAAAAGGGAATCCTTATCCCGGTAGAGGAATTATATTAGGTAAGTCTGAAGGTGGCAAGAATGCCGTTGCAGTTTACTTTATCATGGGTCGGAGCGAGAACAGCAGGAACAGGATATTTCTTGAAGACGGTGATGATGTAATGATTAAGCCATTTGATGAGTCTAAGGTTTCTGATCCTTCTTTGATTGTCTACTATCCTATACGTGCTCATGAATATGAACTAATAGTGACAAACGGTGATCAAACAGATACTGTTTATAATTACTTGCTCGAAGGCGATAGTTTCGAAGCTGCTTTAAACACGAGGGAATTTGAGCCTGATTCTCCTAATTTTACCCCTAGAATCAGCGGAATAATTGAACTGAATGAAGAACTGACATATAAGCTTTCTATTCTTAAATGTGGTGATGCTGATACTCAGAAATGCTTCAGATATTTCTACAACTACGAGGCTATATCAGGAACTGGTCATCTAATTCACACTTATGAAACAGACGGTGATCCACTGCCAACATTCGTTGGAGAGCCAAAGCAAATTGAAATTACTGGAACTTTGACCGAATTTGCCGATAGGGTATGGAATTCTCTCGATGAGGAAAATCGCATATCTTTAGTTGCAAAATCTATAAACATGCAAAATGGTCAGACTAAAACATATATCATAAACAAAAATATTTCTAAGTAAGGGGAAGTTATGAAAGAATTTGAATTAAAATATGGTTGTAATCCAAACCAAAAGCCGGCAAAGGTATATATGAACGATGGTTCTGATTTACCATTTGAGATTAGAAACGGAAGACCTGGATATATAAATTTTCTCGATGCTTTGAACAGCTGGCAGCTTGTAAAAGAACTCGATGAAGCCCTCAGCGAACCTGCTGCAACTTCATTTAAGCACGTAAGCCCTACATCTGCCGCAATAGCCACGCCTATGAGCGATGCTCTGAAAAAAAGCTGTTTTGTTGATGATGTTGATGAACTCGATAATTCAAAGCTTGCGACGGCATATGCAAGGGCTAGGGGTACAGATAGAATGTCGTCATTTGGAGATTTTATTGCACTTTCAAGGCCATGTGATGTTCCAACAGCAAAGCTTATCAAGCGTGAGGTTTCGGACGGAATAATTGCTCCTGGATTCGAACCTGAGGCATTAGAAATTCTAGCAAACAAGAAAAAAGGTAACTACAACATAATTGAGATCGATCCTTCATACAAACCTGAGCATGTCGAAACTAAACAGGTATTCGGCGTTACTTTTTCGCAGGGTAGGAATGACTTCGAAATATCTAAAGAACTGCTTTCAAACATCGTCACATCTAATAAAGATTTGACAGATGAGGGTATGAGAGATCTCATCGTTGCACTTATCACTCTTAAGTATACGCAGTCCAATTCTGTAGCATTCGCAAAAGAAGGACAGGCTATCGGAGTTGGAGCAGGGCAACAATCGAGAATTCACTGCACAAGACTTGCAGGTGAGAAGGCTGACCTATGGCATTTGAGACAATCCGACAAGGTTTTGAATCTGCCGTTCAAACCCGATATACCGAGAGCAGTGCGAGATAATACAATAGACATCTATTTGGGAAGATATTACATGGATGTTCTTGCGGATGGAAAATATCAGGAGCTCTTCACTGAAAAGCCTGAGCCTTTTACCGATGAGGAAAAACAGGAATACCTAAGCAAAATAAATGATGTAGCTCTAGCTTCTGATGCGTTCTTTCCATTCGGAGATAATATCGAGCGTGCCGCAAAGAGCGGTGTTAAATTCATAGCCCAGCCTGGTGGATCAATTAGAGATGATAATGTCATCAAAACTTGTGATGACTTCGGAATGGTTATGGCATTCACGGGGATGAGACTCTTCCACCACTAAAACAAGCTAAAATTTGCTTTTAATTAAAATAGATTCTTTTATCGAACATATATACATTTTACCGAAAGGAGTATTCAATATGAAGATTCTTGTTGTAGGCGGAGGTGGCCGAGAACATGCGATCATCAAGAAAATAAAGGAAAACAAAGCAGTTGAAACTATCTACGCTCTGCCAGGAAACGGTGGCATAGCGAAAGATGCTGTATGTGTTGACATCAAGGCGACCGATATTGAGGCTGTGAGAGATTTTGCCATTAAGGAGAAAATTGATTTTGCAATTGTTGCACCGGATGATCCACTTGTGCTCGGCATGGTCGATGAACTTGAAGGGAACGGAATCCCATGCTTTGGTCCAAGCAAGAGGGCTGCAATAATTGAGGGAAGCAAGGCATTCTCAAAGGATCTTATGAGGAACTTCAACATTCCTACAGCAAAATATGAGGTTTTTGATGATGCGGCAAAAGCCAAAGCATATATTGATGAGCACCATGCACCTATAGTTATTAAGGCTGACGGTCTTGCACTTGGTAAGGGTGTAATAATCGCTGAAACTGACGTCGAGGCGAAGGATGCTATTGACAAGATAATGACTGAAAAAGCCTTTGGAGAAAGCGGTAATAAGGTTGTAATCGAGGAATTCTTAGAGGGACCTGAGGTTTCAGTTCTCGCTTTCACTGATGGCAAGATAATTGTTCCAATGATTTCTTCTATGGACCACAAAAGAGCTCTTGATGGCGACAAGGGTCTCAATACTGGCGGTATGGGCGTAATTGCTCCAAACCCATATTACACCCCTGAAATCGCAAAAGAATCGATGGAGAGGATATTTAAGCCTACTATTGAGGCTATGAATAGTTTAGATCGCACATTTAAGGGGTGCCTATATTTTGGGCTCATGATAACAAAAGATGGACCAAAGGTTATCGAATATAACTGCAGGTTCGGGGATCCTGAAGCCCAGGCTGTTTTGCCACTCCTTGAGACAGATTTACTCGAGATTATGATGGATGTGAGAAATGAGAAACTTACAGCTGATAAGGTTAAATTTTCTGAAGATTCTACCTGCTGTCTAATACTGGCTTCCAAAGGTTATCCGCAGACCTACGATAAAGGATTTCCTATCACTTTTAACTGTGATACCAATGATATTTTTATTGCTGGAGCCAAGATTGTCAATGACAAGCTTGTTACTAGCGGTGGTAGAGTCCTAGGTATAACAAAGCGAGCAAAAAGTCTAAAGGAAGCCATTGATCTAGCTTATAAAGCAGCTGATGATGTTAGCTTTGATAATAAATATTACAGAAACGATATTGGACACAGAGCACTTGAAATATTAGAAGAGGTGAAGTAATGGTCAGAAGAGTTTTTGTCGAAAAAAGAAAAGAATTTGCACACGAAGCAGGGGAGCTTCTTGCCGAGATTAAGAATTTTATTAAGCTTGACATCATTGATAATGTAAGAGTAATCAACAGGTATGACGTTGACGGCATCGATGATATTTTGTTCGATAAATCTATAAACACTGTTTTTTCAGAGCCTCAGGTCGACGATGTATATCTTAATGTAAAAGACTTGAATATTAACGATGAAGATTTTGTATTTGCTGTGGAATTGCTTCCAGGACAGTTCGATCAGCGTGCAGAATCTGCTTCTGAGTGCATTCAAATGATCTCCCAAGGTATAAAGCCAATCGTAAAATCAGCGAAGCTCTATATTTTGCCTGGGACAATTTCTGACGCTGATAAATCTAAGATAAAGAAATTAGTAATTAATCCTGTAGAGGCTAGAGAAGCGACTCTAGATAAATATACTGACCTTAATTTCAGTGTTGAATCGCCTGATGAAGTTGAAATTCTAACTGATTTTAATAATTATAGTGACGCTGATCTTGAAAAAATGATTGATGACATGGGGCTAGCCATGGATAAATCAGATCTTGCATTTACTCAGGATTATTTCAAAAAAGAGGGAAGGGCGCCAACCATAACGGAGATCCGTGTGATAGATACATATTGGTCAGATCATTGTAGGCATACTACCTTCAATACTATTATCGATTCAATAGAATTTGAGGATGAATCCGCTGAAAAAGCTTACCAGCTATATCTCAAAACGCGTGAAGAACTAGGCAGAACTAAGCCAATTTCTCTCATGGACATCGGAACCATTGCCGCAAAATATTTGCGTTCCAAAGGTGAGCTTGAAAATCTTGATGAATCAGAGGAAATCAATGCATGTACAGTAAAAATCAAGGTGAAAACATCCGAAGGCATCGAAGACTGGCTTCTGCTTTTCAAAAACGAAACTCATAATCATCCTACAGAAATTGAACCTTTTGGTGGCGCAGCAACCTGCATAGGCGGTGCAATACGCGATCCTCTTTCAGGTAGATCATATGTGTACTCAGCAATGAGGGTTACAGGTGCAGGAAATCCTCTTGTTGATGATGATAAGACACTTGAAGGCAAGCTACCTCAACGTAAGATTGTAACTACAGCAGCAAAGGGATACTCATCATATGGCAACCAGATTGGTCTTGCAACAGGTCAGGTTGACGAGATATACCATGAGGGATATGTAGCTAAGAGAATGGAGGTTGGAGCTGTTGTAGCAGCTGCACCAGCTGAAAATGTTATTAGAGAAACGCCTGTAAGCGGTGATATAGTTCTACTTCTTGGCGGAAAAACTGGTAGAGACGGCTGTGGTGGAGCAACAGGTTCATCAAAATCACATACAACTTCTTCAATAGAAACTGCAGGTGCAGAAGTACAGAAGGGTAATGCTCCTGAGGAGAGAAAACTCCAAAGATTATTCAGAAATCCTGAAGCAAGTAAGCTCATCAAAAGATGTAACGACTTTGGTGCAGGTGGAGTATCTGTTGCTATTGGAGAACTTGCCGATGGTCTTGATATAAATCTTGATAAGGTTCCAAAGAAATACGAGGGTCTCGACGGTACTGAGCTTGCAATAAGTGAATCTCAAGAACGTATGGCTGTTGTTATAGAGGCTTCAGCAAAAAATCGTTTCATGGAACTTGCAAAACAGGAAAATCTTGAATGCACACACGTTGCAACAGTTAGCGATACAAAAAGACTAGTGATGAAGTGGCGTAACAACAAAATAGTCGACATTTCAAGAGAATTTCTTGATACAAATGGCACAGAAAAGCACATAGAAGCTAGGATTATTTCCGGAAAATCATATGGAAAATCGTCAAGTGGTGAATTTTCAAAGGATATGAAATCTCTTGTTGGTGATCTCAATGTTTGCTCAAAGCGTGGTTTATCAGAAATGTTTGACTCTACGATTGGAGCAGGAACAGTAATAATGCCATTTGGAGGTAAACATCAACGTACTCCTAATCAAGCAATGGTAAACCTCATCTCAATGGAAGAGGGCACTGCAGAGACCTGCTCTATAATGTCATGGGGCTTTAATCCATATATTACAGAGCGCTCTCCTTTCGATGGTGCATACCTTGCGGTAATTGAATCAGTATCAAAATTGATTGCTTCCGGAGCAAATTTTGATAATGTATATCTTTCGTTCCAGGAGTATTTTGAGAAACTTGAGACGTCTCCAGAGAAGTGGGGTAAGCCTCTTGGACTAATTTTTGTATTTTTAGCAGAGATGGGGTTTCACCATGTTGGCCAGGTTGGTCTCAAACTC
>USBT01000050.1 GCA_900553025.1 uncultured Eubacteriales bacterium
TATCATCTTCATATGCCATCTTATTTTTTAGAGACATTTACTGAATATCCCTAAAAAGATAGTTCAATTTATTTCTGATACACCCTCTTATGGCATCATTACTATAAGGAGAGATAGTTCCCCTATTACAGAAAAAATCTTTTTTAATCGCTCAACTTCAAGAATCCTCCAAACTGATCGAAGTCTACTTCCAATCCATTTTCCAATGTCAGTTCATATCCCTTGCGGTTACGTTCTATCTTCACCGTTTTATGCCCGTTATAATTAGCTTTCATATACTTGGAAATAGCCTGAGGGATAAAAGTAGAAGGAACCGACTTGTTCTTGCAATCTATCTCAAGCCACTCTCCCTTTGAATTGAACTCCAATTCAATGCCATCGGCCAATTTCACATCATAGGAAGTGGTCTGAAACAAGTCCTTTTCAATCTTGATATACGCAACTTTAGTCTGAGAGAAATGTTTGCCGATCATTTCACGTGCGGCAACAGGAAGCTTATTCACATCGCGGGTCACAACATCGCCTGCCATGGCGAACTGAAGAGAGCATACCAGCATAGCCATTAAAAATAAAATCTTTCTCATAATCTAATTTATTCTTTAGTTAGTTAATGCCATACCAACAACTAACCGCCTAAAAAGATTATGACGCGAAAAATTATTCCTGTATTTTAGATTTAATTAAGGCTGTCTTCCAACATAGGAGGAAGCTCCTCCATATCCTCATTTTTAGATATGCTCATTTCATTATCATTTAATATAACAATAACACGTCGTCCGCTCTCACTAATATTGTTAAGCCCTTCAAATGCGAGTCCCCCTGTCATTGCTCCATCACCTATGATTGCAACTATATTGTAATCATCATGCTTCAAATCTCTACTTACGACCATTCCCATGGCCAATGAAATGGCTGTGCTGCTATGGCCAGTGTCGAATACATCATGTGGACTTTCGCAAACCTTAGGAAATCCACTCATGCCTCCATACTGTCTCAGCGAATCAAAACCCTTGGCCCTGCCGGTCAATATTTTGTGCACATAGCTCTGGTGTCCGACATCCCAAATTAGTTTATCTTTTGGACTGTCAAAGGCAAAATGTAGTGCAAGAGTTAACTCAACAACACCAAGGTTAGGAGCCAAATGTCCCCCTGTTTTTGACACTTTCTCTATGAGAAAATCCCTTATTTGATAACTGAGCAGATCCAAATCATCGAAAGTCATTTTCTTTAAATCATTAGGGAAGTCATATTCATAAAGTGATTTAGACATTTTTACCTCTTTCTTGTAGATAGCTTGAGAACAAGATCTCTGAAGAAGGCGGCGTTATCGTAATAATCTTCAATAGCCTTTACGGCCTCTTCAGTATATTCGTTTAGCTTTTCTTGGGATTTTTCAAGACCCTGTTTCGTAACATATGTAATCTTCTTTCTATCCTTGTCAGAACCGATGTTTTTACCAAGCTCTTCACTATTTCCAACTTCATCAAGTATATCATCAGCTATCTGATAGGCTAATCCCAAATATTCAGCATAAGTTGTCATCTTATTCATCATATCTTCATCAGCACCGCCGATGTAAAGCCCAGCTCGAATGGCAGCAACAATTAATGCACCGGTTTTGTTAATATGTATATATTCGATCATTTCAAGTGAACTGTCCTGATTTTCAGCTTCCATATCAGAAACCTGGCCTGCAACCATGCCTCTAACTCCTGCATATTTTGCTATTGCATACATTGCATTAATTCTTCTCTTCAAATTATCCATATTGTCAAAATGAAGATATAAATCCTTGATCATTATCTCGAATGCTGTGTTTAGGAGCCCATCGCCTGCGAGTGTTGCAATTGCGTCACCAAATACCTTATGGTTCGTTGGCTTTCCCCTTCTGAGATCATCGTTATCCATGGAAGGAAGGTCATCATGTATTAAAGAATATGTGTGAATATATTCTATTGCTGAGGCATAGGCAAGAGCATCTTCAGCCTTTCCGCCTGCAAACTCACATGCAGCAAGAAGCAGTGTAGGTCTGAGACGCTTCCCACCTGCATCAAGAGAATATCTAATTGCCTCATAAAGACTATGGCTCTTCTCATCAATCCTAGGCAAATAGTCAGGAAGATAATCATTGATCAAATCCAAATATCTTTTGTACGTCTTATTCAAATCATCCATCTTGTTCATCTCCTCCCATTACTTTTTCAATTTCAAGCTTTGTCTCTTCGAGCATATTCATGCATTCTTTATAACTTTCCATGCCTTCTTTGTAGCATCTTAAACTTTCTTCAAGGGTCAAGTTGCCTGATCTGATTTTTTCGCTCATCTGATTTAAAATTTCCAAATTATCTTCAAAACTCATTTTTTTCATGATCATCCTCATAATATTTTATAATATAATCAGTATCTACTCTTTATTTTCAACCAAGCAAAATAGTTTGCCGTCATGTAATGTCACTGTAATTTGTTCTCCTGCATCCACGTCATTTACAGATTTAATAATATTTTGTCCGCAATCTTCTGCAAGAGAATATCCTCTTTTCAATATTAATTCGGGGTTATTAGCCTCAAGTGTAAGAGCTGCATTCTGGCACTGATGTTTTAGCCTGATTAATATATTTTCCATTTCTCTACTAAGCGCGGAAAGTGAAAGGTCAATCTGCCTTTCCATTATTTTGCTCCTTCCAGCAAGAGAATCCCTGAGTAGAGCAGCTCTGTCATTTAAATAATCTATAAGCTCAAAAGAATTATACGCTGCCTTTTCAGCTGCAGCGGTCGGTGTCTCGGCCCTGTAGTCTGCTACCATGTCGCATATCGTAAAGTCTGTCTCGTGACCAACTCCTGATATAATTGGAATCTTAGAATCGAAAACAGCCCTTGCCAAAGCTTCTTCGTTATATGCCCATAAATCTTCCCTAGAGCCTCCGCCCCTTCCAACTATTAGAACATCCATATCAGGATAGATCCTGTTAGCTTTGCGAATTTTTTCAGAAATATCTCTTGCAGCCTCAGGCCCTTGGACAAGGGATGGAAAAATTGAAATTTTGACCCTGTCATTTTTATTTGAAATCGTTGAGATTATATCTTCAATTGCGGCACCGTCACCTGATGTAATTACACCTATATGCGATGCAAATCTAGGTATATCTTTTTTATATTCAGTGTTGAAAAGACCTTCAGCATCCAATTTTTGCTTAAGCGCTTCAAAGGCCATAGCCATGGCACCGTCTCCAGCAGGTTTCATGGAATTTACAAAAATAGAATATGTGCCATTTGGTTTGTAAACACTTACAAATCCTGCAATTTCAACATTCATGCCGTCATCAGGCTCAAATCTTAGGTATGCGGACCTATTCTTAGACAGAAAGCAATTTACTTTGGCAGAGTCATCTTTAATAGAAAAATATTTGTGACCACTGCTGTGGTTCTTATAACCTGTAATCTCACCAGTTATTTTTAAATTTGATAAGGTGCTATTTCCCCTCATAAGAATGTCTATGTAATTATTAAGCTGTGAGACTGTTATAGGCTTCATTACGTCCTCTCTCATACCTAACAAAATACTTATTCCATTCTCTCTTTAGCAATCGTTTTCTCAATTGCTCCAAGAAGTGCATTGACAAAAGCAGGTGAAGTATCTGTGCCATATATTTTGGCTAGGTTCACCGCCTCGTTAATAGTTACAGCTACGTCAATATCATCGAAAAACAAAATCTCTGTAATCGCAAGTCTTAATATTGAAAGATCAATTTTTGCAATTCTTTTGATATCCCATTCCTTAGAATAATTTTTGATATATTCATCAACTTTTTCATGGGCATTTAAGAAATTGTTATAAAGCTTTTCGCAATAATTTTTATCTAAATTTTTTACATCATCCTCAAAGTATATTTCCTTATCACAGCCATCAAAATCATTTCTTGCTTCAATCTGGAAAATAATTTTCATCATTTTTTCTCTTGATATTTTTCTTCTATTTACGTTCATTAATTTTCCTCTTAAAGTTTACACCTTGAACATGTATATCTATTTTTGCAATATTTAGCTGAAAATCTTGCTTTAAAGATTTTGCAACGTTTTCCTGTATATTCCACGATATTTCAGGTATGTTTTCACCGTAGTTAATCGTCACAAAGATATCTATAATATATCCTCTTTTATCCTTGCTTATCTTTATACCCTTGTTTGGGGAATTTATGCCCAATATACTTTTTGAAAGCTGCTCTGTTAAATTTTCAGTCAAGCTAGAAACACCCTGCGTGCCTAGAACGATCTCTTTAATGCTTGAAATGATATCCTGTTCATTCACGACACTCATATTACTCTCCGCATTCCTCATCTTCAGCATCCTCTTTTGTTTCTGTTACTACAAGCTTAACCTTATCAATCCTTCGCTCTTTAACAGAAGTAATCGTAATTTTGTAGTTACCAAAATCGACTTCTTTGCCAAGATCTGATTCAGTAGGTATTTCGCCAAGATGGTCAATTATGAATCCACCTATAGTTTCGCTGCTGTCGGATTCTAAAACAATTCCATAGTCCTCCTCAAGGTCATCAAGGCTAACATTACCGTCAATAAGGAATGTGTTCTCATCTATTTTGTTAACAATATGTGCATCCTCGTCATACTCGTCATCTATGTCGCCTACTATCTCCTCGACAATGT
Source organism: uncultured Eubacteriales bacterium (assembly GCA_900553025.1). Taxonomy (GTDB): domain Bacteria; phylum Bacillota; class Clostridia; order Peptostreptococcales; family Anaerovoracaceae; genus S5-A14a. The sequence continues at coordinate 4,664 of USBT01000050.1, forward strand.
CCTCCATAGTTACAATGCCGCTGAATCCACCGTATTCGTCAATTAGAATAGCGATATGATTCTTAGTCTTCTGAAGTTCAAAGAAAAGCGAATCTATATTCTTTGTTTCAGGCACAAAATACGGCTCTCTGAGTATCCCTCTTATATCAACCTTATCAAATCCAGTTTCCCTTGCCTTTATCAGATAATCCTTTATATTTAATATTCCAATTATATTATCATAATCATCCTCATACACTGGAATCCTCGAGTATCTCAGCTCCATTAGCTTATCAATATATTCGGATGTAGGCTCCAGAATATCTATCGCAAAAACATCAGTCCTAGGCGTCATAATTTCATATGCTAATTCATCGTCAAAGTTAAAAATAGACGAAATCATCTTCCGACCTTCCTCTTTGATAATACCGCTCTCCCGTCCGACTTCAAGCATCGACATTACCTCATCTTCAGAAAAGAATTTATTTTCGATATCAATATCCTCTTTGAACAATATGAGAATAATGTTCACGATTGTTTTCGATATCCAAAACAAAGGAAGACTAATTATATGCAAGCCATAGACAAAATAGCAGCATTTAATAGCAATTTTCTCGCTGTGAAGAAGTGCAAATTTTGATGATAGCAGTATGGAAAATGTAACGACAAGTATCAGCCATAAAATTACAAGCAATATAAAATCATACGGAATTTTCCATAAAATAAAGATAGAATAAGAAAAAATCAGTAGCGAAAATAACTTGATAGAAAATTGATATTTAAGAGGTCTTTCTAGCAGATTAATGGTAAAATCAAGTCTTTTTAAATATCTTTCATTCTCATCTGTGAATTTTTTCAGTCTGCTCTGGCTCGTGCTGTCAAGTGCTGTCGTAAAGCTTTGAAATAAGCCAAGCAAAATTAAATTTATAAATAATATTATAAAATGTCCGTATAAATCGGGGTCAGATTTCATCTTTTTCTCCTTAAAAGAAAATTTCTCTCTACTGGAAAATTCATTTCTATATTTATCATCTGTTGTGCATGAGGTGCAGAATCAATAGGTTCGCCTGTTTCTGCATCTAGCATATTTTCCACCTTCATCTTGTAGTATTCTATTCCTGGTCCAAATACCTCAATCTCATCACCTACGTTTATTTTGTTCCTTTGCTCAACAAGTGCAAATGATGTTTCCTTGTCATACTCTTTTACCACACCGAGGAAATCATACTCTCTCGAATATGCATTTGTTACATAGTTCTGATCCTCGTTGTCCGGTTTGTCGAAGTAAAAACCCGTAGTAAATTCTCTATTGCTCGCCTTGTTAAGTTCTTCAAGCCATGACTTGTCGAATTTGTAATTTTCTGGATCTTCTAGATACGAATCTATTGCTTTCCTATACGCTCTTACAACTGTTGCAACGTAGAACATACTCTTCATTCGACCCTCTATCTTAAGTGAGGTAATACCAGCTTCAATTATTTGAGGTATGTGTTCAATCATGCATAAATCCTTGGAATTCATGATGTATGTGCCTCGCTCATCTTCCTCTATCGGGTAGTATACTCCCGGTCTTTTCTCCTCTACAAGCTGATACTTCCAGCGACAAGGATGTGCGCATGCTCCACGGTTGGCATCTCTTTCTATCATGAAATTGCTGAGTAGACAACGTCCTGAATATGATATGCACATTGCTCCGTGAATAAATGCCTCAATCTCCATCTGGCTGCCTATTTCATCATAAATTTTTCTAATTTCATTAAAAGAAAGCTCTCTTGCAAGTACAATCCTGCTGACTCCTTGAGACTGCCAGAATTTTGCTGTCATGTAATTGGTCATATTGGCCTGTGTTGAAAGGTGAATTTCTGCATCTGGAATTACAGACTTAATCATGCTCAGAACACCCGGATCTGAAACTATGAAAGCATCTATGGGGATATCTTTGATTTTTTCTAGATAATCCATAAATGGCTTTACATCTTCGTTATGTGCAAATATATTGGTCGTTAAATATGCTCTCTTGTCAAGAGAATGTGCAAATTCAACGCCTTCCTTGATTTCATCTATATTTAAATTTCCGGCAGCAGATCTAAGGCTGAACATTTCTCCGCCAAAATAAACTGCATCTGCACCGTATTCAAATGCTATTTTAAGTCTTTCTAGGTCGCCAGCTGGGGCTAGTAATTCCACTTTTTCCATTATACTTACTCCTTTATTTCT
>USBT01000051.1 GCA_900553025.1 uncultured Eubacteriales bacterium
TCTTTCAATTACAAGCTGCATGAGCGATGGTGCATTGACACATCCTGAGACTCTATTGGCAATGGTAGCCGCTACAATAAACTCATCACTTTCATCTGATTCATCTTGAATTACTATATACCCTATACGTTCTCCCGGAAGAGATAGCGATTTGCTGTATGAATATGCAACTATTGTATTGTCATAATACTTTGTTACATATGGAACGGGCTTATCCACATAAACAAGTTCTCTGTAAGGCTCATCAACAATGAGATATATGACCGATTTTAGCTCGCGCTGTTTTTCCTCTAGCGCTGTTGCAATCGATTTGATGATGTCTTCTCCATAGATAACCCCTGTCGGATTATGGGGATTATTGATTATAACAGCCTTTGTCTTTGATGTTATAAGCTCCTTCATCTTCTCAACATCCGGCATAAAGTCTTCTTCGTTAGGTGGAACTACCACAAGCTTGCCATCATAATTGGCTACATAATTCCCATATTCAACAAAATAAGGGGCAAATGTAAGAACTTCATCTCCAGGGTTAACCATTGTCTTCAGGCTAACGTTTAGCGCTGATCCTGCACCTACCACCATAATAATATTTTTTGCAGAAAGCTTAGTTCCGTGAAGTCTATTCAGATGGTTTGCAATTGCGCTTCTTGTTCCCTCAAATCCAGCATTATTCATATATCCATGAACCTTGACAGGATCCTCATTTTCGACAATATCAATTATGGCCTCTTTGACCTCAATTGGAGCAGGCACATTGGGGTTTCCGAGGCTGAAATCAAAAACCTTATCTTCACCATACTTTGCCTTCATTTTAGCCCCCTCTTCAAACATAGCCCTTATCACAGAACTATTTTTAACAAGAGGTTCCATTTTATTTGAAATCATTTTTAGCCCCCTTCTAATTCAATATTTTTGACTAGAATACTTGGTATATTTTACGTCAAAGCCTTGGTAGTTGAAATATTGCTAATTGTTTTTTGAATAGATTATTTTGTGTCAAAGCTCTAGGATTTTAAGCATTGCGAATTGTATTTTGAGTGTCAAATAACTGAATCCATCCCTATTTTTAGTGCCTTAAGGTTCAATTCTACAAATTTTTCCTTGACATTATTTCTAATTATTGTTTCCCAGTCAATGTCTTCAAGTGACATAATCTTAATTATTGTCCCTAGCAAAATAACGTTAGTTGCCTTTGAATTTCCAAGCTCTCTTGCCAGTTTCGTAGCGTCTACAACAAAGGTTTTCTCTGCCGACCTCTTAATCTCGTCAATTACATCCTTCGCATAACTCTCAAGTCCTGTAGAAACCGTCATCGAAGGTATTTCGTAGTCATTCACTATCACCGTACCATTCGGCTTCATGTACGGCATTGCCCTAAGTGCTTCCATTTTTTCAAATGCCACTATCATATCAGCAGAGCCCTTTTCGATTATCGGAGATAAAACCTTTTCGCCGTATCGTACCTGTGAAATAACATCTCCACCACGCTGGCTCATCCCATGGATTTCACTCATTTTAACATCAAAACCATGCTCCATAAGTCCTATGGTGAGCATCTTAGCAGCAAGGATCGTGCCCTGACCGCCAACACCTGTTAACAAAACATTTTTAGTCATTGCTCCATCCTCCTTATTTCTTCTTTTGAATTGCCTGAACTGGACAAACCTGCATGCAGACATCACATCCCACGCATGTATCAGGATTTATAAGCATTTTTCGTTTTTCGTCCTGAAATTCGAGCGATGGACAGCCTGTCTTCTGACATTTCCTGCATCCGATGCAAGCCTCCTGATTAACAAAATTCTTTGTCGAGAACATGCCTTCAAATTCGTTTATATCTTCCTCTGAGAATTTCTTGAGTACGCATGGCCATCTTGTTATCAAAACTGAAGCCTCATCGATTGCAATCAGCTCGTCAAGTGCTTTGTCAACAGCGTCAAGGTCGTTAGGGTCAACCACTCTAATATGTTTTATTCCCATAGCTCTTACAAGTGGTTCTATCTGAATTTCACCTGCCGGCTCACCCTTTGCTGTAAACCCTGAGCCGGGATTATTTTGGTGTCCCGTCATAGCTGTAATTCTATTATCCAGAATCACGCTAATCGTCCTCGATTTATTATATACAGTATTCAAAAGTGAGTTTATACCGGTGTGGAAAAACGTTGAATCTCCGAGCACTGCAACAACCCTCTTATTTACACCTGCCCTATCAAATGCCTGCTGTGCCCCGTGACCCACGGAGAAGCTCGCTCCCATACAGACGCAGCTATTCATAGCATTATATGGAGGTCCAGCAGCGAGGGTATAGCAGCCTATGTCGCCACTTATCATAATATCCTTCCTCTTACCAAGTCTGTAGAAGAATCCTCTATGAGGACATCCTGAGCATAGTGTCGGAGGCCTCTTGATTACTTTATCCTGAGCATATTCAACGCTTGGAAGTTCTTCTCCATTAAGGCACTTCCTCAATATGCCAGGAAGCATCTCTCCGTATGCTGGGAACAAATCCTTGCCGTGAGGCTTAAATCCGAGGCTGCGAACAAAATCTTCGATATATGGATCATCTTCTTCAACTATATAAACCTCGTCAACTGCATTGCAAAATTCCGTTATTTTCTTAGGCGGAAGCGGCCACGTAAATCCGAGTTTTAGATATGAAGCCTCCTCACCAAATACTTCTTTTGCATAATAATACGAAGGACCTGAGGATATTATTCCAATTTTTTTGTCATTCATTTCAACCCTATTGAATGGGCAAGTTTCAGAAAACTCTCTCAGTTTTTCGGTTCTCTTCTCTATTTCAACCCTCAAAATTCTCGCATGAGCAGGAAGAGCAACATACTTCATGGGATTAGGCTCCCAAGGCTTCACTTCAACATCTTTACGCTCACCGAGCTCCACTATTGATTTTGAGTGACATACACGCGTCACAAGTCTTATCATGAACAAAACATTATATTCCTCACTCAAATCAAACGCAGCCTTCATCATATCAAGACATTCCTGACTATCAGCTGGTTCCATCATAGGAAATTTGCCGTGTTTTGCATAATTTCTATTATCTTGCTCATTCTGCGAAGAAAACATGCCTGGCTCGTCCGCACTTATCAAAACCGTTCCGCCGTTTACACCCATATATGCGTATGTCATAATAGGATCAGCAGCGACATTAACTCCGACATGCTTCATAGACGCCATTGACCTTACACCCGCCATTGAAGCACCTATCGCTGACTCCATAGCAACCTTCTCATTCGGTGCCCATTCAGCATATATTTCCTCATATTTAGCTATATTTTCCAGAATTTCCGTGCTAGGCGTTCCGGGATAAGCAGATGCATGACGTACACCCGCTTCGTATGCTCCTCTAGCGATAGCTTCATTACCCGTCAAAAGCTTTTTCATTGTGTCTAACCTCCTAACCTATAAATATTTTGTGGTAAAGTTATTTGATTATATCCGAGTTGTATTGTAAAGTTATTTGATTATATCCGAAATCAGACAGCATGCCACCAGTGCAAAATATTTTTCTTCGAAGGTAGCACTTCTGGAATTTAAAGCTATCGGACACTTCGCCCCCATGACAACACCAGCCATCTTGGCACCTCCAAAAAGCAGCATCCCCTTGACCATCATGTTACCTGCATTGATATTCGGTACAATAACTATATCAACATCACCAGCTACTGGACTTTCAAATCCCTTTATCTCGGCAGCTTCCTTCTTAAATGCTATATCTGTTGATATCGGTCCTTCAACATAGCATTCTCCAAGCTCACCTCTCTCACAGGCCGCTTTCAGATTTGCCGCATCAACAGTTTCGGGCATCTTTGGATTTACAATCTCAAGAGCACATATCGCAGCAACCTTGGGCTTATCATAACCCATGTAATTGAACATCCTAACGGCATTCTTTATCATCCCTTCCTTCTGCTCATATGTAGGATACATAATCATGCCACCATCGGTTACTCCCACAAGCTTGTGATAACCTGGTATTTCAAGCAGTGCGACATTTGACATCAAATTCCCTGTTGGAATGCCATATTCTTTATTCAGTACAGCCTTGAGTATAGTCTTGGTCTGCATCAAACCCTTTTGTAAAAAATCAGCCTTTCCATCTCTAACAAGTCTAACTGTTATTTCAGCAGATTCTTTCTCGTCAGTACAATTTATTACATTACCCGAAAAATCGTCTATGCCGTGTTCATGTGCAATTTCCCTTATTTTGTTCTCATCACCAACTAAAATGTAATCAAGTAGACCATCTTCGTGTGCTTTGAAAACTGCCTCTAATGTATGCCAATCATTAGCACAAGCTACTGCGACAATTTTTTTCGGTCTTTTTAGAACAAGCTTTTTTAACTCCTGAAAATTTCTAAGCAAAGTTTAAACACCTCTCTCCCAACAAAATATCTTTTTTGCCTAAGAAAGCGACTTCGTGCGACACACCTCGTCGACTAACAAAATGCTTGCAAACAAAACGCCTCGTCGATTAACAAAATGATTGCAGATGAAACACCTCGTCAGGCAATGAAAATCCACATAATTATTAGCAAATATACATCTATATTTTAGTCCTTTCCCCTTAAAATGTCAAAGGTTTACGAACATTCAAATACCAAGGAGTAGCATTTTTATTGTCTATAGATAACGCTACCTTTAAGAATACCCCGATAGGTTGTTAAAATCTAGACTTGTCTTTTATTTTTTCATCTTTTATAATAATTATATGATTTTATTAATTTGTATTATCAAGGAGGGTGGTCCAATGTACAATTAGATGTTTAAAGCCTATATCTCGTACAAATTAAAAAGGGGTTTAACACAATGCAAAAAAATACAAAGTCAATCATACTTCTAATTATTATTCTGTTATTAACATTGCTTTCAAGTTTTTATAAATTATTTGAAGGTTTAATATCAAAAAATATAATAATATGTTTGTGTATCTTTCTTTTGATTTTATTTTTTTATTTTAGAAAAAAATAAAATCCTAATTGCATAAGTAAGGCAACCTACCACTAGTGGCATTTCGTGTGCTTCACTTCGTGGTAGGTTTCTCGATTTTAAAGCAGAAATTTACAGACTATTTTATAGCAAACGGAAAATGGTTTGTAAATTTTTCATCACTATATACCGTAGCATAAAATACCGCAGAAAGCATTGATTCCTGCGGTATTTTGCTCTCTATTTTGTTGTCTAAAATGTATAAAAATTCAATCTGATTATATTAAACACTTAAGTATTACGATTCATTCAATTTCTGGTTTCAAGAAGACCATAGTCCCCATCTTTTCTCTTATATAATACATTAACCGTTCCAGTATTTGCATCAAGATATACAAAGAACTGATGTCCGAGCATTTCCATTTGAAGGATTGCTTCTTCCTCATCCATTGGTCTTAACTCGAAAACTTTCTTTTTAACAACTTCTCCCTGTTCTTCCTCTTCTTCAAATTCAGGTAGAAATTCAAATTTCAATGCCTTATTGTCATTGTAACGCTTCTGAAGTTTCCCTTTGAATTTTGACATTTGACTTGATAACTTATCAACCACAACATCGATAGAGTCATATATATCGTCTGAAATGTCCTCAGCACGGAAGATTGCACCCTTCGCCAAGATTGTTGCCTCAATTTTGTCGCGACCTGCAACGTGGGACAAAACAACGTTTGCAGTAATCTCATCGGAGAAATACTTTCCAAGTTTGTCTAGCTTCTTCTCAATGGTTTCCTCAAGCTTGCCATAAGTCCTGTAATTTCTTCCTAAAATATTAACCTTCATACTGCACCTCCTTGATATACCTCGAGTAATACAAGCAATTTGTTTTACTCTTTAATGTATTATACCCTATAATGCAGAATTTTAAAAGATTATTTTTAAAGCCTTACGTTCGCTTGACAATTCTCTCAGACCTTACACTTGCTTTGCAATTTGCTTGAACTATGCTAGTTTGATGCATTGCCCAAACACTATGCGCGCTTGACTATTTTGTCGAACTGCGGATAAACGAGGTACAAAACGACGCATGTAATTATCAGCTCGGGAACCATGTAGGACGCATTATAGGTTATTGAGTACCACAGCGGGCTCACTCCCTTTGGTGCGTACATATACCAGAGTACAACGCCTGAAAAGACAAGTATCACAAAGCGGGCAAAAACGCCTACAAGTGCTCCCAAAACTGCCTTTGTTCTCGTTCCATGAAAAATACCCGAAAGTCCTAGCGCTCCGAATGCAAGAATGTAGTCTAGCAAAATTGACCATGGGCTGAGTGAAAATCCACCCTGCAAGAGAAATTGGAGCACGCCGTAAACCATTGCCGTGAGTAGCCCATTTTTTACGCCCCATCTCGTCGCAAAAAGAATTATCGGAAGCATGCTGACTGCTGTTATCGAACCGCCTTGGGGCATCTCAAAAATCTTGATGTAACTCAAAATAGTTGCGAGCGCAATCATCAGCGCACCCTCTACTAAAACGTTAAGCTTTGTTCTGCTCATAATAAAAACCTCCTATATTATATGTGAACAAAATATCTGTTTGCCCAAAAAATCAAAGGAGGTCTACGTGCATAAGTTTCTTAAAAATATTGTCTCAAACTCGCTACGTCGGCATTGTCCGAATCAGCTAAAGGGTCGGGATGTAATTTACA
>USBT01000052.1 GCA_900553025.1 uncultured Eubacteriales bacterium
TGTTGCGCATCAATTCATCATGCAGCGCGGTCATTTTTACAAACCAGGTGCTGCGCGCATAGTAGATCAACGGTGTATCACAGCGCCAGCAATGTGGATATTCATGCTCAAACTTCGGTGCATCAAACAACTGTCCTCTGGCATCTAAGTCTTTTAATACCTCAGGGTCCGCTTTCTTTACGAAAATACCTGCAAATGGAGTCTCTTCTGTCAACTCGCCTTTTTCATTTACAAACTGCACAAAAGGAAGGTCATAGTTTCTTCCCACATTGGCATCATCTTCACCAAATGCCGGTGCTGTATGTACAATTCCTGTACCATCTTCTATGGTAACGTAATCCATTACTGTCACGAAGAATGCCTTTTCGCCCTCTTTCAGCTTGATGAAAGGCATCAATTGCTCGTATTCTATATATTCGAGATCTGAGCCCTTCATTTCTTCAAGAATTTTATATGTATTCTCACCCAAAACCTTGTCTGCCAAGTGCTTGGCAACATAGAAGATATTGCCTTTCTCGTCGCCCTCTGTCATCTCAACTCTGACATAATCGTAGTCAGGACCGACTGTAAGCATAGTATTTGCTGCCAGGGTCCACGAAGTTGTTGTCCAAGCGAGGAAGTACTCATTATCTCGGTCTTTTCTTTTGAATTTTGCAGTTATGGTATTAGTCTTGACTTCCTTATACCCTTGAGCAACCTCATGCGATGCAAGACCTGTCCCACATCTTGGGCAGTACGGAAGTATTTTGTGCCCTTCATAGATCAAACCCTTCTTAAAAAATTCTTTAAGAATCCACCATCCAGTTTCGATATAGTTATTATCAAGGGTAATATATGGATTTTTCATATCAACCATATATGCCATTCGTTCTGTCATATCCTCCCACATTCCAGTGTATGTAAATACGGATTCACGACACTTCTGGTTAAATTCTTTGATGCCATATTTTTCGATATCCTGTTTGCCGCTCATATTCAGCTGTTTCTCAACTTCAATCTCAACAGGAAGTCCGTGGGTATCCCAGCCAGCTTTACGGTTGACCTGGAAGCCCTTCATAGTCTTATACCTGCATACTGAATCCTTTAATGTACGAGCCATAACATGATGTATTCCAGGCTTACCATTTGCAGTAGGCGGACCTTCATAAAAAACAAATGCAGGCTTTCCTTCCCTTGCAGTCACACATTTATGAAGAATATCCTCCTTCTTCCAAACCTTAACTTGTTCTGATTGAACCTCTGCTACTGGCTTATCCGACAGATTCTTAAATTTCATTATTAAAATTCCCTCCTAAATAATACTAGATTTGTAAATGCAGACTGAGAAATAAAAAATCCCCAACTACATTAAGTTAGGGACGATTAAACAAAATAACCGCGGTACCACCCTAGTTGCTGCCTCTATCAAGGTGCCTCTCATTAAAGTGTTCGACTCAGGAGTGATATTCACGTAGGCTTCACCGGATATCTCTCAGCAAATGATATCCTCTCTGTAAGGGTATTACGCCAGGCTACTGGTTCCGTCACTGTCGTCGCTATTCAATTAAATGATATTTTAAATAATTTTATTAAAGTTGTCAAGACCCTAAATATCAAGATATTTATGCATTCGGCTTTTAGATAATATTGAGCACCGCTCGCATAATATTATAATAAAAGAATGATACGCTTTTGTCTAGGAATCCGTCAAGCGCGCCAATAAATACAAGTGCCATAAGTATAAAGAAGCCGTTGCTATATAGTTTGTAATACCAATCATATCTTCTTAAATCAAACAATTGTGTTATCACCGAAAAGCCGTCTAGTGGCGGTATTGGAAGAAGATTAAAACACATCAACACTAAGTTGACAAATACAACATACTGTATCATTAAATTTAATATATTCCATGTAGAACCCAGAGAATATGCAATGCCAGCTTCAATAAGCAAAATTTGAATTACTGCAAATATAATGGCTATAATTAAATTAGTAGTAACACCCGCTAAAGAAACAAGTAATTCATCTCTTTTGGGATTCTTATAATATCTCGGATCAATCATAACAGGCTTCCCCCAGCCAAAGCCCACTAACAAAAGAGCAATGAATCCCATGGGATCGATGTGTGCAAGGGGGTTGAGGCTCAGTCTACCCTGATTTTTGGGGGTGGGATCCCCTAGCCAATGCGAAACATATCCGTGTGCAGCCTCATGAAAAGTTATACCTATTATTATCCCTGGAAGGAACAACAACTTATTGATAAAACCAGAGGAGCTTCCAGTTATAAGCAAGAGGATTGCAGCTATAATTATTATAAAAAATATCTTTGTTCTCTTATCAAAATTTATATTCAATAAAATCTCCTTAACATATAAACGTAAACTGATATTTTGCCTTAATAGAGAGTATTCTACACTAAGACACAGCTATCCGTCAAAGTTTTTTTACAAAATATCCGAGAGAAGGACTGATATAGCTTCCTTAATCTTAATCCAAAGACCTCTTGATTCATAGTCTTCAAGTGTAACTTCAGTAGATAGCTTCATATCATCCTCAAATGTCTTCTCCATCTTATTTGCCAACTCTTTGTCATAAACAAAGGCATTAGCTTCAAAATTCAATCTGAAGCTTCTAACATCAAAATTTGCGGAACCGACAGTTGAAACTTCCCCGTCTACAACAAGAGTTTTAGCATGCAGAAATCCATTTTCATATCTGAACACTCTGGCTCCTGACTTTATCAATTCTCCACAATACGAATAATTTGCCCAATATACGAATGGATGATCCGGCATGCAAGGAATCATGATTTTTACATCAACCCCTGACTGCGCAGCCATTTTCAATGATTCAAGCATAGCTCTATCAGGTACAAAATACGGTGTTTGCAAATATATCTTCTCTCCGGCAAAAGTAATCATACGCATCATTGATCGCTTTATCTGTTCCTTGACAGAATCTGGTCCTGACATAACAATCTGTACAGCAATATCAGATTTAGTGTTTTCACTGTAGAAATCAATTTCATCAAAATCAGGTTTTTCACCTCGTTCTACACTCCAGTCCATCAAAAAGATAGCCTTAAGGTCCTGCACTGAGTTTCCTACTATTCTAAGATGAGTATCCCTCCAATATCCAAACTTTTTCTTGAACCCCAGATATTCTTTGGCTATATTAAAGCCTCCAATATATCCATATTTATTATCAATTACAACTACTTTTCTGTGATTTCTATAATTGAGGTCAAAATTCAAATACTTAAATTTGGGTTTGAAAAAATATTCAACTTTACCACCAGCATCGATAAAGTCTTTAAGTTTTCTATCGCTTATACGCCTACTCCCAAGTGCATCAATCAAAAGTCTTACCTGAACGCCTTCTTTAGCCTTATCAGTTAGAATCTTAAGTAACCTTTGACCAATAAAGTCAGGCTTGATAATATAAAATTCAATATCTATAGAATACTTAGCAGCCTTGATGTCTTTCATAAGACTCCTGAAGAAATCTTTGCCGTCACTAAACATATCTATAGAATTATTTTGAGTGAGATAAGCCTCACCGTACACAAGATTCAGTTTTATCATCTGACGCCAAACATTTGCAACATCATTTGAAAATTCAAGTTTACCTGAGTTCATTTCCTCTATTTGGTCTTCAAGTGAATCTCGTATAATTTTTCTATCTTTGTCATCTAGCTTATATATTTTTCTTCTGCTTATATTTTGGGCAAAAACCAAATAAACTACAGCTCCCACAATAGGAAGGAAAAACAGCACAAGAATCCATGCTAAGGTTTTAGCTGGATTCTTACGTTCTATAAAGATTATTACTAAAGCCAAGATTACATTAATAACAGATAGGGCTATTTCTAGTATCCATATCCATTGTGGCAAACTAAAATGAATCATTTTTCTATACCATATTGTAATGCATTAACAATGGCAGCGGCGATATTGCTGCCACCCTTCCTGCCTCTTGCAACAATGGCAGGAATATTTAAATCAATTATTCTCTCTTTAGATTCAACCACATTTACAAAACCTACAGGAACTGCTATTACTGCAACTGGATCAAGTCTACCTGACTTTACTAGTGATTCAATTGAGAGTAAAGCTGTAGGAGCATTTCCTATAGCAAAGATAACGGGCTTATCAAGCTTGGCCGCTCTTTCCATGCTAACAAGAGATCTTGTTACACCTCTGTCCTTAGCCTCCTTTGCTACATCCTCATCACCTATAAAGCACAAAACCTCTCCGCCATATTCATGTATTCGCTTCTTGTTAATACCTGACTGTGCCATAGTAGTGTCAGTAACAATATATGCACCTTCGGCTATAGCTTTTCTTATTATATTTTCTACTCCGTCTGTAAAATACATGTTGTCAGCATACTCAAAGTCGGCAGATGTATGTATACATCTCTTAATTATATCCTGATATCTTGGGTCGAGCTTCTTATCCCCAAGAGTTTCCGATATAATCTCCATACTTCTTTTTTCTATATCCATAGGAGCTATATTTTCTATTTTCACTATTTTTCAATCCCCTTTCTTGCAGGAATGCCTTGATCGTAAGGATGTTTAACCTTCTCAATCCTGGAAACATAGTCAGCAGCTTCAATCATCTTCTCAGACGGGAATCTGCCTGTTATCACTACCTCTAGCTTCTCCGGCTTCTTCTCAAGAAAATCCAACAAAAGATTTTCATCAAGCACACCTGCTTCAATTGACCCTAATGCTTCATCAAGCACAAGCAAGTCATAATTGCCAGACATAACCTTATCAACAGCCTCCTTAAGCTGATTTGCACTCATCTCCTTTGTTTCTGCAAGCTCTTCCTCAGTCATTTGAAATGTAAATTTCTTAATCGGTTTTGCTGCAAGAATTTCAATATTATCCAGTGTTCTCAATACATTAAGTTCACTGCTATTGCCATCTTTGAGAAACTGCATAAATAGCACTTTTAATCCAAATCCATGTGCTCTAACGGTTAGCCCAACAGCGGCAGTAGTTTTGCCCTTCCCATCACCACAGTAAATGTGCACCAATCCTAAATCGCTCTTTTTCCTCATATCATTTCCCTCCTAAAATTTCAAGCAGCTTATCAACATCAACCGCTTTTTCAAGTTTTGCAGCAAGTATTTCATACTGTTTTTCTTTATACTTATCCATATCAATGATATCTTCGTGTGATATCTCAACTCCCTTACTTGTCATTAAAGAGTTGATTATTTCACTACTTATATCACTTCTATCAAAAATTCCATGTATATAGGTTCCATAAATATTTCCTTCATTAATTATATTCCCAAAACCTGGAGAAATACCCATATGAATCTCATAACCTTCGTATTCCATACCCGATAGTCCGCTAAAAATACCATCTACCTTTGCAAGCTTTCCAATTTGAGATTTTCGGGTCTTGCTCTCGGAGAATTCAGTTGAATGCGGCAAGAGTCCTATTCCCTTCATCTCTCCACCACCTTCAACACCGTGTTCATCCTTCAGATACTGACCTAGCATCTGATAGCCACCACATATACCAAACACAGGTTTTCCCTTAGATGCATGTTTTTGAATCCTCGTTTCCATACCAGTTTCACGAAGCCACTTGAGATCGCCCATAGTGCTCTTGGTCCCTGGAATGATAATCATATCTGGATCCCCTACATCCTTAGGCGACTTGACATAGCGAACTCCAACACCTTCAAATTGCTCAAAGGCATTAAAATCAGTGAAGTTTGATATGCGAGGTGTTCTTATAACAACGATATCGATAAGTCCCTTAACCTTACTACCTCTCTCCTTCATGCTAAGACTGTCTTCGTCGTCTATATCCACCTCCATATATGGTACAACGCCTATCACAGGTCTTTTGATAATATCTTCAATCATATCAAGTCCGGGTTTAAAAATATCAATGTTACCCCTAAACTTATTTATAATAACTCCTTTTACGAGCTCTCTCTCATCCTCGTCAAACAAAAGCATGGTTCCAGCAAGTGCACCGAAAACACCACCTCTATCGATATCTCCAACAATAATAACAGGTGCATCGACTCTTCTCGCCAAACCCATGTTGACAATATCCTTGCTCTTTAAATTAATTTCAGAAGCACTGCCTGCGCCCTCCATGATAATATAATCAAAATCTTTTTCCAGCTCCTCTAGTGCCTTAACGGCTTCCCTCTCAAAGAACTCTTTTTCATCGTAATAAAGCGAGGCCGTATAATTGCCATACACTTCTCCATGAAGAATGATTTGACTGCCTGTATCGCTATTAGGTTTCAACAAAATAGGATTCATGCGTACATCAGGTTTTACTCCAGCAGCTTCTGCCTGGACTACCTGCGCACGCCCCATTTCAAGACCATCTTCAGTTATAAACGAATTCAAAGCCATATTTTGAGATTTGTATGGTGCAACCTTATAACCTCTGTTTTTAAGGA
>USBT01000053.1 GCA_900553025.1 uncultured Eubacteriales bacterium
TGCTAATATGACTGATAAGCAAGTAGAAAACAATGTGCAGAACCCTATGGAAGATTTCATGGATGAAATCGAGTCTTCTTTGAAATTGCCTAAGAATGGCGACATCGTCGAAGGACAGATTCATATGGTTACGGACGACGAAGTTATTGTGAACCTTGGTTTCAAGAAGGATGGTATTCTTAAGAAAGAAGAAGTATCATTATCTGAAGGTGAAACTCTTAAGGATAAATTTAAAGAAGGCGATGAGATTCAAGCCAGAGTTATCAAAACTGGAGATGATGATGGCGGCATTTTGATTTCTCAGAAGAGCTTGGCCATTATTGAACACTGGAAAGAACTTTCTGAAGCATATGAGAGTAAGGAAAACATCACAGTGAAAGTTACTAAGGCGATTGCAAGTGGAGCGATTGCAGAATTTAAAGACATCACTGGTTTTATTCCTATGTCTCAGCTATCGAATAAATATGTCGAAAATGCTGAAGAGTTTGTTGGAGAAACTTTTGAGGTTAGAGTTATTAGATGTGATATCAAGAAGCAGAGAGCTATTTTCTCAAGGAAGAGTGTTCTAAGAGAAGAGAGAAAGAAGCAGATTGAAGCTATATGGCAGAATATCCACGAAGGAGATATAATTGAAGGAAAGGTAATGAGATTTACCGACTTTGGTGCATTCGTTGATATCGGTGGAATAGACGGACTTCTTCACATAT
The DNA here is from genome assembly GCA_900553025.1 of uncultured Eubacteriales bacterium. GTDB lineage: Bacteria > Bacillota > Clostridia > Peptostreptococcales > Anaerovoracaceae > S5-A14a. Next base: position 708 of record USBT01000053.1, read on the forward strand.
CAGAGATTTCATGGGGTAAATTAAAACACCCTAAGGAAGTTTTAACACTTGGAGAAACTATTCACGTTAAGGTTCTAGCTATGAACGAAGAAAATGGAAGAATTTCTCTAGGACTCAAGCAGACTACTCCTGAACCTTGGTCTGTAATTGATGACAAGATTAGAGAGGGAGATATTGTAAAGGGTAAGGTAGTTCAGATTAAGGACTATGGTGCTTTTGTTGAAATTGAAGCTGGTCTTGACGGACTCGTTCACATCTCTGAGATTTCTAGAGAAAGAATTGAGCATACATCTGATGTGCTTAAGGTAGGTCAAATTGTATATGCTAAAGTTATAGCTATAGATACTGAAAAGAGAAGAATTAGTTTGAGCCTGAGAGATACAATGGAATATACTGAAGATGCTGATGCTGAAACAACTGATGCTGCAGCAGATGCTTCTGAAGGAGAATATTATTTACAGACTGAATCTGCTCCTAACCAAGATGTTGAGCTTAATAAGGATAAGGAAGAAATGCTAGAAGAAGGTGGCCATAAGTCTGATGACAAGGATCTTGCGGAAGCTACAATGGAACGTGACAGAGTAGCAGGCGCTAGAGAAGCGTATGAGGGGCACTACGATAGCGAAGCTGAAAAGGTAGAAGAATCTGAGAAGCCTGTTGAGGAAGGTGATCAGGATTACTATCTTGAGGATGCAGAGGGAGAACATGAGGATCATGCTCTTGCAGATGAAGCTGATAAGACTGCTAAGGAAGGCGCTGAGAAGGCTGAAGCTGCTGATGAAATCGGTAAAGCTACAGCTGATAGAGATGAGAAGGCTGATTCAGATAAGTTGGCTTGTGACGCTTACCTGCAGAATGCTGAGTGTGAATAATAATTTGAATATATATGGTCGAAATTCTGACTATCGAAACAGAATACAGTATTTTTTACAAAACGGGTCTTATGACCCGTTTTAAGTTTATTAAGCGGCAAAGTAAATTGTATATATTTCAAAATAAAATCTAGAATAAAAATAAATTCATAGTTAAACCGAAGTTAAAATAATTGCATAGAATATGCAAATATGAGGTTATAATGAAAAATAAGAATAATAAACCAAATAAATATAAAACTTCCGATGCCAAGAAGAAGAAAAAATCTAAAAAGAAGCCATACATAGTTGAAGGCAAAATATCCATAACAAAATCAGGGGTAGGCTTTGTAACGCCAGACATGTCTGATATAGAAAATAAAAAACACGATAAATCTAATGATATTTTTGTTGGGGCTAGACATCTAAAGTCTGCAATGAATGGTGATATCGTAAGTGTTGAAATTGTTTCAAGTCCGAGTGAGGATAGGCGCTCCGAAGGAAGGGTCAAAAATGTGATAAAAAGAGCGGTAACGAAGGCAGTTGGCGTATATACAGACTGCGGTAGGTTTGGTGTCGTTACGCCGCTTGGAAAGAGCACAGATGATATTTTTATACCTAGAAAGAATAGATCAAATGCTAAGCATGGTGATATGGTGGAAGCGACCATAACCAAATATCCTAAAGGTCGTAAAGGTCCAGAGGGCTTGGTGGTGAAAATTATTGCGCACGGAATGGATTCACACAGTGAAGTAAAGGCAATTTTAAAAGAAAATAACCTAGATACAGATTTTTCTATGGCAGCTATTTCTGAGGCAAAAGAAGCTTATGGGGATGGATATATAAGCGATGAAGCTCTTAAAGAAGAACTAAAGAAAAGAAAAGATTTACGTTACCTAGATATAATTACCATCGATGGACCATACTCTAAGGACCTCGACGATGCAATCTCTATTAAAAAAAATTCAAAAGGTAATTATATACTCGGAGTGCATATTGCTGATGTTAGCCACTATGTGAAGGAGGATTCATCACTTGACCAAGAAAGCTTTGAAAGAGGAAACAGCATTTATCTTTTAGACTATGTTGTTCCGATGCTTCCAAAAGAACTTTCGAACGGAATATGCAGCTTGAGCGAAGGAAGAGATCGCTTGAGCCTGTCGTGCATAATGGAGATCAATCAAGCTGGCGAAGTTATAAACCACGAGATTGCTGAAACAGTTATCAGGTCGAAAGGCCGATTGGTGTACGATGAGGTTTCGGATTATCTTGAATACATTAATGAACAAAATAATAGTGAGCAAAATAAATTAGTTGATGCTAACAAAATCACATCAGAAGACTTATATTTTAATAAATATCAAAATCTCGAAAAGCATGAAAATACACTTATGCTAATGCAAGAGCTTGCTGTTTTGTTGCAGGAGAAAAGGCATCAAGACGGTAGCCTAGATTTCGACCTTGATGAGGCAGAGATAGAAATCGATGAGGAGGGTATACCTCGTGACATAGTGAGCGTCGATCGCAGAATAGCAAATAGAATGATTGAAGAGTTTATGCTTTTGGCAAACAAAACAGTGGCGGAGGAGTATTTTTGGATGAACTATCCGTTTGTATATCGAATCCACGAAAAACCAGCTCCTGAAAGCATCATGAAACTCAAATCATTCATGGCTGGACTTGGAATCAAGCTATCAGTAAATCCAGACAACGTGCATCCTAAGGCTTTATCAAAAATCCTGGATAAAATGCAGGGGGATAGTAGTCTTAAGGTGGTGACCGCTGTGATGCTGAGATCCATGCAAAAGGCTAGATATTCCACAGAATGTACTGGACACTATGGCCTGGCATTCAAGTATTATTGCCACTTCACCTCACCGATAAGGCGATATCCTGATTTGCTGATTCATAGGATAATCAAGGCTCATATCAACAAAACACTTAGCTCCGAAACACTCTCTAATTTTTCAAGCATATCTAATAAAGCGGCAGAACAGTCGTCATTTACAGAAATAAGAGCACAGAAAATGGAGAGAAAGATAGAAAAAATCAAAAAAGCTCAATATATGGAGAATCATTTGGGTGAGGAGTTCGGAGGCGTAATAAGCGGGGTAACGCCATTTGGATTTTATGTACAGCTTGAAAATACAATCGAAGGTTTGGTGCATATCTCAACACTTGGCGGAACATTTGACTTTTTGGAGAACAATTTTAAACTCATCAGCAGATATGACAGTCAAAGCTTCAGCTTGGGAGACTCGGTGAAGGTAGAGGTAGCGAGGGCAGATAAGATCAGCGGACTCATCGACTTTAAACTCGTCCATAAAAACGATGAAATGGCTTAGGTAAACGCTCGGACAATATCTTAAGCCGATATCGTGCTACGAAAGCCTAATCTCGTGACCAAAAATCTTTTGTGAAAACAATGAGTGTGGCATAAATTTCCGTCCTGCCTATGAGCATCAGAGAAAGAGAAACAAATTTACTCAACGGAGAGAATGTTGAAAAATCGCCAGAGGAGACATCTCCGAGCCCAGAGCCGTTATTTGATAGCGAACCAAGTGAAGCTGTAAGAGTAGTGATCATGTCTTTGTTGTCAAAAGAAATAAGCAACGCGCCAAAAAGAAGAATTCCAATATAAAGAGTTATGTAAACTGTAATTCTGCTAGCGATATCAGCACTTACAACAGTTTTTCCTAGCATAACAGGCTTAACTGCATTCGGGTGAATTCTTTTGTAGAAGCCTCTTCTTATAAGCTTAAAGAATATGAGTACACGAATAACCTTTAGCGAGCCAGCAGTTGATGCGGCACATCCTCCTATTAACATAAGAATCACTAGAATAGATTGAGAAAATGCAGGCCAATGAGAAACATCAGTAACGGAGAAACCACTTGTAGAGCCGAAGCTAATGCTTTGTGTTATTGCATATCCTAAAGACTTCAAAACTGGGTATTGGTCAGCAATAATAAGATTAACGAATATTAAAACTGATGCGATTGACAAAATAATAAGATATGACTTGGCCTCTATATTCGAAAATGCACGCCTGATATTGCCTGTAACTATGAGGAAGAATATTATAAAGTTCATTGCACCTATTACCGAGAAAATGGCAATGACAAGCTTGGCATATGGGCTAAAAGACCACGCAATTTCACCACCGACATCAAAGATTCCAGCGGTACTCACCGTACTTAGTGTATTAATCACAGCGTGAAAGCTACTCATACTCTTGTCACACAAAAGAAGAACGAGCTCAAGTAGCGTAAGACCACAGTATATTATATATGAAATCTTTGATGAATCACTCAGCCTTGAAGCGAATTTTGTCAGCTTAGGCCCAGTGGTCTCAGAAGCAGCGAGATTTTGTGCGCCCTTACCTAGGGTTGGCAGTAGAGAAATGGTAAATACAAGTATTCCCATACCACCGAGCCAGTTGCTCGTAGCCTTCCACAAGAGCAATGCATTAGGCATCCTGTGAATTGGTATAATGAATGCTCCAGATGTGGTCCAGCCTGCAGTTGACTCAAATAATGAATCGATAAAAGAAAAGCTAAGGCCTGCTAAAAAGTACGGTAGAGCGCCGAGCAAACAAACGAGTGCCCAGCTCAGGAATGCAACCAAAAAGCCATCTCTGATATTGAGCTTGACACTATAATTTCTATATCTTCTAATGACAAAAATAGCAAATAAAACGGTGATAATGGATGTTATAGCTAGTCCATTAATTGCATGATGTTCACTGTAATATAATCCAGCACAAATCGAAGGTATCATCGCTATGCCTTCCACAGCGAGTACCATTGAAACTATTTTGACGATTATTATTCTACCAAATCTTGTTTTAGAAATTCTTTCTAACATTCATACACCTTTATTTTTATATAACTAATACAAATCATACTTTGTTTGAATTCCAATATCGAGAGGAAAGTAAGATAAACAATGTGTAAAGCTCGAGTCTGCCGCCAATCATAAATATAGATAATACTATCTTTGAAAAATTGTTAAAAATATGGAAGTTCATCGTAGGACCAACAAGATTGAATCCTGGGCCTACGTTGGATAGGCATGTCAGAACCGCCGAAAATGATGTTATCACGTCGAATCCGTTGATTGAAATAATTAAGGTGCCGACTGCAAGTGTAAGCAAATATAAAAACATAAAATTTGTGATACTGATTGCAGTTTCTTCTCTGAGCCTCTGTCCATTCAATTTCACAAGGTATACCTGATTTGGATGAAGCTGTCTGTGAAGTCCTCTTCTAGCAAGCTTGCCCATGACGAGGATTCTTCCAACCTTCATTCCACCTCCTGTGGATGACGAGCTGCCGCCGACAAACATGAGTAAAAGCAAAATCATCTTTGAGAAAGTAGGCCAAAGCTGAAAATCGCTAGTCATATAACCAGTTGTTGACATTATAGCGACAGACTGAAAGGTAGAATCTGTGAAAAGCTTGAAAAAACTGCTCCAATGCAAAAGGCCTTCTCCGTTGCTAGCGAAAAACGTTCCGAGCTTGGCACTTTTATCTAATCCAAAAATATTACTGCTAAAGGCTAAATTTAAGGTAATTAAAGCAATAGCAGTGAATATAATTGTGAGATGAAATTTGAACTCGCTA
>USBT01000054.1 GCA_900553025.1 uncultured Eubacteriales bacterium
CTGAAATTTCAATCTCCACAGCGATTTTTACCAACTCTTTTTGTCCTATAAGCCTCTAATGCATAGCTTTAGTTTGTGATTGCATTTATCACTTGATGCTACTCACAGCTAAAGCAAGGGTGTTACGATACATTAGATAACCACTATTTAATCATTTATTCATAATGCTTTTAATCTTTTTAACCTGAAGGATTGTATCTCTAGGTTCTCTTTTAAATATTGCAGAACCTGCAACTACTATGTCAACACCAGATGATATGACCTCACTAATATTATTTTCATTCACCCCACCATCAATTTCTATTAAGAAATTTAAATTCATTTCTTCTCTAAGAGCCTTCAGACGTTGAATTTTTTTTAATGAATGAGGAATAAATTTTTGTCCCCCAAAGCCTGGGTTAACAGACATAATAAGCACAATATCTACAAATGGCAATATGTCATATATAGTTTCAACTGTAGTTCCAGGATTAATCGATACACCCGCCTTGATTCCAAAAGATTTGATATGAGAAATCGTACGATGAAGATGTCTACAAGCTTCCTGATGAACTACGATATACTCTGTCTTATCAGAAACAAAATCCTCAATGTATGAATCTGGATTTTCAATCATCAAGTGAACATCATACGGCACAGTATTCCGATTATTAAGACTTCTTAGTACACATGAGCCAAACGTAATGTTCGGCACGAAATGTCCATCCATTACATCAATATGCAGAAAATCCGCTCCTACACCAGAAATCAATTCCGACTCATCTCCAAGTTTTGAAAAATCAGCCGCTAACAGCGACGGTGACAAAAGTTTCAATCGAATCCTCCTTAAAAATATCAATTAATGTTCTGCACAATAATATTAATATTTCTTTTTATTACTTATATCATTTAAAAACAATTTATATGAATCGTACCTACTACCTGAAATTTCTCCTTTTGATAAAGCCTCTAAAACAGCACAGCTTGGTTCCTTAATGTGCAAGCAATCTTTAAAGTCACATTGCATTCCTATTCTTTCGAGCTCTGGAAAGCAATATCTTAGGTCAAATTTATCAATGTCCGGCAAGTCAAGGGATGAAAAGCCAGGTGTATCAAATATAAAGCTATTTACCTCTGTATCCAATGGAATGAGTTCAACGTGTCTTGTCGTGTGCCTTCCTCTTTCTGTTTTTCGACTTATGTCTCCAACCTGCATATGTCCTCTGCCAATTAAAGCATTTAAAACTGTGGATTTACCTACACCGGAGGGACCAGCGAGCGCAACAGTGATACCATCAAATCTACTCCTCAAGTCATCAATGCCTATTGATTTTTTAGCACTGATAGCCACCGTCTCATACATATCTTTATAAATGTCTTTTATCTGCTCATATACTGAACTGCCCTGCTCATCCTCTGTTTTGTTTACACATATAATGCAATCCACATTTTTGCATTCACATACGCATAAAAATTTATCTAATAAATTTAAATTAACTTTTGGTTTTTTTGCACTCACAACTATTGCAATTAAGTCAACATTTGCAATCTGAGGTCTAACAAAAGAGTTGCGTCTTGGCAAAACGTCTTCGATTACACCCTTAAGTTCTCCGTCGTAATCTGATTTATCGTAATTTAATATTGTAAGTTTTACCTTATCACCAACATATAAAGTCGCTCCGTCTCGTTTCAGATTACCTCGACCCTGCGTTGTGACTACTCCAAAAGGTGTGTCCACATAGTAAAAGCCGGCTATCCCCTTAACTATTCTACCTTCTACTTCAGTAATAATAGAATTATCATCAAAAGTTTCAGATCTATTTTTAAATTCATTTAGATTCATAAAATACGTATTGACACCCTTTATTCTTGTGGAGGATTTTCATTATTATCAGGATTTTGAGGTTCAGGAACTTTAGGTATTCCCTTGCTTATCTTAATAGAAACAGATGTGCCCTTCTTCAATTCCGTTCCTGCACTATATTGCTGCCACATAACAAAATCTTTGCCGTACACATTACTTTCCTCGTAAGATATATCCCCTACCTGAAGTCCTTCTTTATTTAATGCTTGTACAGCTTGATCGGCAGTTAAACCAGTTAGTGTAGGTACTTTAGATTTCTCTTTTTTACCCTTGCTAACTACAATATTGATTGCTGAACCAGCTCTTGACGTGGATCCAGCCGATGGAGTTTGGTTTATTATGATACCTTCATCATATTTTTCGCTTTCATCATATGTAACATTACCTAGGACAAATCCATACTGACTTAATGTAGCTGAAATGTCTGCATCATTATATGTTTTTCCAATAAGAACAGGTACAAGTCCAGCTTTCTTTCCCTTGCTGATATTAACTTTAATCTTGCTGCCCTTTTTCACCTTGGTTTTAGCTATTGGTGATTGAGATACTATCTTTCCTTTTTCAATTTCTGCACTGTAAACATCATCGCCTTTTTCAATTTTTAGATTTAAGCTATCCAGTTCATCTGATGCCCCATCATATGTCATGCCTTTGAGCGAAGGAACTTCAATTTTTTTGTTATCATCATCTAAAAACTTAGATGAAAGGAAATATCCACCCACTGCCCCCACAATTATTAGTGCAATAAGAGCAATAATCCAAGGCAATGCCTTCTTAAATTTTGATTTTTCATCTGATGATTTAGACTTATTTTTAGAAGACTTCTTACCCCCTTTATCTGAAATTATAGCATTTAATTTTTCTTCATTTTCATCATTAATTTTTACAGGTTTTTTCTTTCGAGCTGCACCCTCCATCAAAATATTATCACCTATTTTTTTCGATAGAAAATCCACATTGTTTAAATCTTCAAACATAACTTCTGCATTTTCATATCTGTTAGTCTGATACTTGTCAGTTGCTTTTAAAATAATTTTTTCAAGAGCAGGAGGAACATTATCTATAATTTGTGAAGGTGGCTTAATATCCTCATTAATATGCATTAGTGCAATTTCTACTGGATTATCTCCGTCAAAAGGAACCTCCCCTGTAAGCATTTCGTACAAAACAATCCCAAGAGAATATACATCTGATTTTTCATCTACATATTTTCCTCTCGCCTGCTCAGGTGAGAAATAATGTACAGATCCCATAACCTGACCACCTTCATCCTTGTTGACAATAGTAGATGAAGAGATTGCTTTGGCAATACCAAAGTCAGCAAGCTTAGCTACACCATCTTTAGTAATCATGATGTTATGTGGTTTTACATCTCTATGAATAATATGATTCTTATGAGCAAGGCTTAAAGCTGCTGCAACCTGCTTCCCAATTTCGATAACATTCCTATAGTCAAGTGGACCATTTTCCTCAATAATATCTGACAAAGGTCTACCGTCTATAAGCTCCATAACGATAAAATAAATATTACCTTCCTTACCGACATCATATACATTTACAATATTCGGATGCTGAAGCCCCGCAGCCGCCTGCGATTCTTTTCTGAAACTTTCAATAAACTGTGCATCCCTTGTAAATTCAGGACGCAAAATTTTTACGGCAACATATCTGTTCAGAAGTCTATCCTTTGCCTTATAGACAACAGCCATTCCCCCATCACCTATTTTTTCGATTAGCTCATATCGACCAGCTAATAATTTGTTATTACTCATTGATATCCTCCTCATCAATTTTCAGGGAAATTACTGTAATATTATCGCTACCCCCGTTTAAATTTGCTAAATCAACCATTCCCGAACACGCATCAGACATTGTGTTTGCACTTGATATAATTCTCTTGATATCGACATGCGGAACTTCAACATAAAGTCCATCCGTACACATGATTACGACATCCCCTGCTTTAAGAGAAACAACAAACATATCTGGATATATTTGCGGCTCGGCACCGAGAGCTTTCGTAATCTGATTCCTATCGGGATGAACAAGAGCCTCTTCTGGTGTTATTTTTCCTCTTTGAACAAGATTGTTAACATATGTGTGATCCTCTGTTATCTGCTCAATTTCATTATCCCTAATAAGGTAAGCCCTGCTATCTCCCAAATTGAAGACATACATTTTTGAACCTGATATATAAGAAACAACAACAGTTGTCGCCATACCATTATTTTCTTCAAACTGGTTAGCCATATCTAGGATCATCTCATTAGTTTGATTAAGACATTTGATAAAATAGATCCTAATTTTATCTTCATCCCACTTTAAATCAATGGGATTGTCCTCGACGTATTGGGTAATAAATCTAGTTGCTGTACGGCTTGCAATTTCTCCTGAACTGCTGCCTCCAACACCATCAGCTACAACAAAGACCCCCTTATCGACCATCACATAACACGCGTCTTCGTTGTTAAACCTTGATATTCCCTTGTCAGTTTTGAAACCAACATCCATATGGTTTTAACCTCTCTTCTTCAAAATACAAATATAAAAACCGTCAGCACCGTATTCTCCAGTAAAAATTTGCTGATTATACAGTATATCAAAATCGTCAGTATAGCCTAAACTCATGAAGCTGTTGATGAGATTATCATTTTCTTCTTTGTTAACAGTACATGTTGAGTACAAAATACTTCCCTGCGGCTTCACATAACGAGCTGCTAACTTTAACATAAATAACTGCTGATTAGGCAGATTAAAGTCCTTCATAGACTTATATCTTATTTCAGGACGTCTTCTGATAACTCCAAGACCTGAGCACGGTGGATCCAGTATCACTTTATCAAAGCATTCTGCATAATCCGGTTGAAATTCAAGTGCGGAATATTCGCACGCCTCAATATTAGACAGACTACATCTATTCGCATACCTCTTGATTAAATCTATTTTGTGTTGATAAACATCCCAAGCAACAACTTTTCCATTCTTTGCAAGCTCTGCTGCAGAAGTTGATTTTCCTCCAGGTGCTGCACACATGTCGAGTATGTAATCATTGTCATTAATACCTAGTTTATCCACCGCAATAATTGATGAAATATCTTGAAAAGATATGATGCCATCTTTAAAAGCTTTTCCTGTTACTGCTGCAGCCTGACTCCTTTGGTCGATTACAATTCCTCTATCACTTTCAGTGGTCTTAACAGCAGTTATGCCCTGAGATTTAAGTAAATCAATAGCTTCATCTCGATTTATACGTCCTATATTAACTCTTGCAAAAAGCGGCGCTCTCTGGCATGAGTTTTCACAAATTTCTATTGTTTTATCAAGTCCATAACCATCTAACCATAAATTGATTATCGATTCATCAATAGAATACTTTGTACTCATTGATTTTACATCATTACCTTCTGGTGGTGCAAGAGTATCTTTCGATCTGATTGCATTGCGCAAAACCCCATTGACAAGTCCTTCATATCCTCTTAGCCTTTTTTTTGTAATTGCAACCATATCATTGCATACTGCGTAATCTTTACCAGAATTCATAAAAATAATCTGGTAAATTCCAAGTCTTAAAATATTTCTAACATCATCAGATTTCCTTTTCAGCTTGTGCTTCAAGAATCTATCAATATAGTAATCCAAAAGAAGCTTATTTTCAAGAGTTCCCAAAACTAAATTCCTAACAAATGAATAGTTAACCCGCTCCACATCAGATATTTCATTAAAATGTCCATCGATATCGTTGTCAGTTCTGTTTAATGATATTTTGTTCAGTTCCTTCTCAAAAATAATATTGCTATAGGCTTTATCCTTTTCTATTTTAGTGAAAATATCCAATGCCTTTTCACGATCTCTGGAAATTTTTCCTGACTTTCTAGTCGCATTTTTAAATTTACGCTTGAACCCTTTATCTACATCAAGGTCCTTTGATTTGGCATTATTCTTAAAATCATTTTTCATCTAAGACGTGTTAAACTCCAATTATATATTACTGTGAACTAGCCATTGTCTAAAGCCAATGGGCTTCATGCTTTATCGACCTCGCAACCTACTATCTCCACAGGCGTTAATTCGGACAGTCCCTGCCCTATTCAATTATCTATTATCTCTCAATGCCAAAATTCTAATTAGATTTGCAACGGAAACTGCTAACGCTGCGATATATGTCAATGCGGCCGCAGATAAAACTCTTTTTGCCCCCGCAAGTTCTTCAGCTTGCAGTATACCGCTAAACTCTAACTGCTTAAGAGCTCTCCTGCTTGCATCTATTTCAACTGGCA
>USBT01000055.1 GCA_900553025.1 uncultured Eubacteriales bacterium
GTGTAGTTTTTCCTGACCCTGACTCTCCCATTATTGCAACAAACTCTCCCTCTTCAAGCGAGAAATTTATTCCATTCAGAGCTACAGTCTGGCTCCCTGTTCCCTTTGAATATATCTTTGTAAGATTCTTTACTTCTAACATTGCCATTATAAATTTTCCTCCTCAATCAAACTATATCTAAATTATAATATCTCCTTAAAAGCCTTGCATTTATTTAATCTTACAAAAACACCCCATATCTTACATTTTTGTAAGTATGGGGTCAATCCATCCTCATTTGATTTATATTAAGTCACGGGGGAAGAATATACGAAATTCGCTTCCAACACCCTGCCTTGATTCTACGTAAATACAACATCCAAGTCTATCAAATATTTTCTTGGCAAGATATAGGCCTACTCCAGTAGAATTTCTATACCCCTTGCCATTGAAGCCCGAATATCCCCTGTCAAAGATTTTAGGCAAATCAGATTCTGGAATGCCGATGCCTGTATCCTTAATAACAAGAGAATTCTCCTCATTAGAAAAATAGATTTTTACCGATTCCCCTGTCGCATACTTCGCTTCATTCGATATCAACTGCTCAATTGCAAGCGTGAGCCAATTAGAATCACTTATTACATTTCTTTCTATTTCTGTATATTGCACATTAATATCTTCGTTTATAAACAAAACAGCGTATTTTTTAAGTAAGCTCTTAATAATTTTATTTAAATCTACATAATCAACAAAAATCTCCGTATCATCATTTGAAAGCTTAAGATACCCAAGAGCCATATCTGAATACTTTTCAATTTGTAGCACTTCTGCTCTCAGCTGCTGTCTTTCAGCTGTGTTCAAATTTGATACACTATTATGCCCGTCTACCAGTTTTGATGATGACAAAAGAAGCTTCGAAGCTGCAATCGGCGTTTTAATTTGATGTACCCATACCAGAAAGAAGTCAAGAATATCAGTTTTCAGTTCTGCCATATCATTTACCTTTTGCTTATATTTCTGGCTAAGCTCAGCATATTGCTTCTCAAGCTTCTTCCTACGTTTAAGCTTTATTAGCATGTATATGCAATAGAAGAGAAATGTTATCAAGAAAATCTCAGAAGCTAAAATTATTAAATCTGATTTATTTGATGTGAACTTCATTAGGAATAGGAGAATCATTAAAAATATGCCTCCACCCATGCCGAAAGGCAATACAGATTTAATAAAAATATATATGTAATCTCTTATATTTTTACTTCCTGAGTCCATACCCAACACCTTTTTTGGTAATAATAAGATTTTCAAGACCCATATTTTTAAGCTTCTTTCTCAGCCTTGCAACATTGACCGCAAGTGTGTTATCATCGATAAAATCTTCGCCCTGCCAGCACACTTCAATAATCGCTTGGCGCGAAACGAATCCACCTTGTGCATTTATAAGCTCTTGTAAAATCATCATTTCGGTTTTGGTGAGATCTATCTGTCCTGCTGAATCTCCTGCTAAATCTCTTGCTGCATGTCCTGCTGGATCTCCTGCCGAAGCTTCCGCTGAAGCTCTTGCTAGTTCTCCTAATGAATCTCTATCTGAAGCTTCTTGTGAGCATACAAGCAGACCCCTGCTAGAATCTAGTTCTATACGACCATAATCCTGTGATACGAACTCATATTTTTTTGTATCAGAAAAATCATAAGCTCTCCGCAAAATTGCTTCAATTTTTGCTCTAACGACATATAAATCAAACGGCTTGGTAATATAATTATCTCCACCAGCCTGCATGCCGGTTACAATATCCAGAGCTTCATTCTTTGATGAAATAAAAACTATAGGCACATTCGATAGCTTCCTTATTTCTTGACACCAAAAATATCCATTCCTGCTTGGAAGTATCACATCAATCAAAACCAAGTCTGGCTTAATATTATCAAAATCTTTTATTGGATTTTGAAAGTTTTCTTGCAAAAAAACGTCATAACCCCAATTTACAAGCTCCTTGCCAAGGTACTCTCTAATTGTTCTATCATCCTCAATTATAAGTATTTTCATGCAAAACTACCCTAAATACTCAGATTTCCTCGTCCTCAAACGCCCCGTAAATGGCTCTAATGGCATCTCCCATCTGGTTGTTTTCAACACCTATTATAATATTCATCTCCGATGAGCCTTGGTCTATCATCCTGACGTTTATATCCGCCTCTGCAAGTGCAGTGAAAAGCCTTGCAGAAACACCTATGTTCGATGTCATGCCCTGTCCAACCGTCGCAATCAAGGCAATATTTTGGAATACCTCTATATTATCAGGCTCAAGCTGAATCTTGATTTGACTAATCACCTCATCAAGCTTATCCCCAAGCGAATCATTTGAAAGCACGACTGACATAGTGTCGATTCCACTAGGAAGGTGCTCAAAATTGACATCAAGGTCCTCGAGTATGCTAAGCAGCCTACGAACAAATCCACGGCCAGTGCTCATCATATTCTTATATAGAGCTATAACTGTGAAATCCTTAGATCCTGCTATTCCCGTGATTATTCTGTTTGAGCTTGGATCGTGGTGCGCTGTAATAAACGTTCCCTTATCCTTAGGAACATTTGTATTTCTGATGTTTATAGGAATATTGGCAATACGAGCAGGATAAATAGCATCCTCGTGCAAAACAGATGCTCCCATATATGACAGCTCCCTAAGCTCCTTATAAGATATTGAATCTATCGGTTTTGGATTATCCACAATTCTAGGATCAGCCATCAAGAATCCTGATACATCTGTCCAGTTCTCGTAAACCGATGCCTCTATTGCCTTGGCAACGAGCGCTCCTGTGATATCAGACCCTCCACGCGAAAATGTTCTAATTCTCGTGCTCCCCTTCTCGGAGCCGTAAAATCCAGGTATGACAGCTGTTTTGTGCTTGGATAATTCTTCCGATAATGCGGCATCCGTCGCATCGTGCAGTAATTTGCCTTTCTCGTCAAACAAAATAAGTCCAGCAGAGTCAACAAAATCGTATCCAAGGTAGGCTGCAATCATAACGGCATTTAGGTATTCTCCACGGCTCACGATGTATTCAGTCGATGAACCCTCGTTTATCTTTTGCCTGATTATATCGAAGTGTTTGTCAAGCACGCCGTCAACGCCAAGCTTATGAGCGACTGCAACGTAGCGGTCGACAATTACTTCAAAGAGTTGTTCCCATGGCAGATTGTGATCTATATGCGTCTTGCAAAGGTAAAGAAGGTCCGTTATTTTGTTATCTCCCTCGTATCTCTTGCCGGGTGCTGACACAATTATGTAATTTCGTCCCTCATCCTGTAGAATTATATCCCTCGTTTTGATTATCTGTATGCTGTCTGCAACCGATGAACCGCCGAATTTTGCGACCTTAATATCCATTTATACTGATTCTCCTTAAACCAACTTTATATACACTGCTTGTGAACTATCCATAAGCTAAAACCAATGGGATTACCAATGGGTTTGCGGTAGCCCTATTTAAAGCTCTATCTTCTTCGATCTCGACTTCACTTCCTCAAGCTGCTGGTGAAGCCTCTCATACGCGCTGTGAAGCTCGTCAAGGTCATCTGCATCAACATTATGCTTAAGGAACAAATCCTCAGCGGCAAGCTGGAATCTAATATGACTTTTTACAAGCTGTAGATATGTATCATAATTTTTACTATGATAAGCATTGCGGAAGCTAGCCACATCGTCTTTTACTATATCAATAAGTGCCGATTCATCGAACATTCTGCCAAGAAGCATTGGATATGGGCTCATTCTCTCAACATAAATTTCGCCATTTTCCTTGATTTCGTAAACATAGGTAACCTTAACATCAGGTGCTATTTGAAAGGTAACAATATTGATGTGTGCTAGGTGCGTCTTGATTGAATCTGCCCCTGCTTGTCTTAGGACGATATTTATCATATCATCGTTAAAAGTATCGTTGAACATTTTTAAACCTCTTTAAACCTCTGTAAATCTCTTTTAAGACAATTTTTTTAAGCTTCTAAATCTTAAATCATATACCAATGCTTTAAATAATTATAATGTATTCTAAGCATTAATATCTCAGTAACATAAATGCCGAAGCAACGACAATAGAAAGTATCATTACAGGCATTCCAATCTTAATAAAACTCTTAAATGTAATGGGATAACCTTGTTTATTGCTGATTCCTACGAGCACCACATTAGCCGATGCTCCAACCAGCGTTCCATTGCCACCAAGACAAGCGCCAAGAGAAATTGCCCACCACAGCGGCACAGTATCGATCCCATCGTTTCCCATAGCGATAATCATAGGTATCATCGTTGCAACAAAGGGGATATTATCAAGGAATGACGACAAAATAGCCGAACCCCAAAGCAGTACGATCATTGTGAGCATAATATTACCGTCTGTAAAGGCAATTAGTTCTTTCGCTAAGCTGTCTATTACGCCTGTTTCAACCAAGCCGCCGACAACGATGAAAAGCCCTACAAAGAAAAGAATTGTTCCCCACTCAGCGTCAACTATTATATGCTCAACATTGACTTTCCCGAAAATCATCATAGCAGTAGCAGCGGTAAGAGCAACTACAGATGATTCTATACCAAGGAGCCCGTGAAACATAAATCCAAATAGGACAAGAGCAATGATAATAAGGCTTTTCCTTAGAAGACCCATGTCCTCAATTGCTTTTTCTTCATCCATATTCATGACTTTTTGAATAGCCTCATCGCTTGCCCCGAGATTTCGACCGTAAAAAAATCTGAACAATAGGATGATAACAGCCATTATTGCCACTGCAACTACGCCTGTATTTGTCAGAAAATCTATAAAATTCAAATGCGCTGCGCTACCTATCATAATATTTGGAGGGTCACCTATTAGCGTACCCGTACCACCGATATTTGAACTCATTATCTGTGTCAGCAAAAATGGAACTGGGTCAAGCTCAAGCACCTGACAAATGGCAATTGTCATAGGACCAACAAGCAAAACAGTTGTAACGTTATCTAAGAATGCGGACAAAACAGCTGTTAAAACCATGAAGCTGACCATGATTTTCCAAGGATCGCCCTTTGCAAGCTTCGCTGCTTTGATTGCAATATATTCAAACAATCCAGATCTTTTTACACCAGATACAAATATCATCATTCCGATAAGCACCCCGATTGTGTTAAAGTCAACATATTCAATTGCTTTTTCTACGTCAAGAATATGCAAGAAAAACAACGCCATAGCCCCTGCAAGTGCCGCCGCGGTTCTGTGAATTTTCTCCGACATGATAGCTATCATTACAAGAAAAAATACAATAATTGTCAAAATCTGATTTGTTTCCAAATATCTACCTCCACTATAAGCCTGCTTTTTCCCTGATAGTGTCTACTTTATCAGTTCTCTCCCAGCTTAAATCTATATCCGTTCTACCAAAATGTCCACTGCCTGCAACCTGCCTGTAAATAGGCTTTCTTAAATCTAAATCTCTTATTATCGAAGCAGGCCTTAAGTCAAACACCTCATTTATTATTTCAACTATCTTATCCTCAGCAACCTTCTCAGTCCCAAAGCATTCAACTGAAACGCTTACAGGTCTTGCTACCCCTATCGCATAAGCAAGCTGAATTTCGCACTTATCTGCAAGACCAGCTGCTACGATGTTTTTCGCTACATATCTTGCTGCATAGCTTGCTGACCTATCAACCTTTGTTGGGTCCTTGCCCGAAAATGCACCGCCTCCATGCCTTGCACATCCGCCGTATGTATCAACTATTATCTTTCTACCAGTCAAACCCGAATCGCCATGCGGTCCACCTATTACGAAGCGTCCCGTTGGATTAACAAAATATTTTGTTGCATCATCAAGTAGCTCCGCTGGAATTATCGGCCTTATTACATGCTCAATTATATCCTTTCGGATTTGCTCCTGCGTTACATCTGGATTGTGCTGAGCGCTAACTACAATTGCGTCAACTCTAACTACTTTGTCGTCATCGTATTCAATTGTTACCTGAGTTTTGCCGTCGGGCCTTAGATATGCAAGA
>USBT01000056.1 GCA_900553025.1 uncultured Eubacteriales bacterium
GGTTAGCATTTCCACTATTCAAATATAGTGCACCACCTTGATTAGCTACTTTATTTTTAATGAATTTTACATTAGATAAATCAATATCTTTTCCTGCAAAAACCGCTCCAGCCCAGTTTGATTGGTTATTCTCAAAGTTAGTATCTGAAATTGTAATTTTGTTTCCAGAATATATTGCACCCCCTGTGCTTGCTTGATTATTTTTAAAGGTTGCATTTTTTATAGTTGCATCTGCTCTTGAACCCGCTATAATAGCTCCGCCCGTTTTCTTCGCAACATTATTCTCGAAAACACCACCTGTAATATTTAGTTTTCCGTACGTAGCTATTGCTCCACCATCACTTTTATTTGATTTGTTGTTAATAAAGCTTCCACCACTAATATTAAGATTAGTTCCATGATAAGCTTGAATAACCCCCCCCTGTTGGTTTGAAGTATTATTTTGTATAACAGCACCAGCTAGAATATTTAATGTGCCTCCTGTCATATAGATTGGGGGACCATCAAATTTAGGAGAATCTATGAAGTTTTGAACTACTGTATCCTTTCCTATTGTAATCTTGCCATTATTTGAGATGAAAAAACATTGACCATCATTATTTCCATCTAGCGTAATATTATCTACAGTTAATTCCGCATTCGTCTGAATTGCAATGTAGTCTTCTTCGCCCTCCCTTGTTAACTTGAAATGTCCACCATTTTTCGATGTAAGTCTTATCTTATTATTGCTTCTATATGTAGAGTGATCTGTTTTTGGAATTATTACATCTCTATTAACATATATTGTATAAAGACTGTCCACATCGTTTATATCCATGGCGCTTACAGTTTCACTAAACTTATCATAGTCATTTATCTTTGTTTCTACTCCTCCTGAGGTCTTTGTTAAAGTGAAATTCTTGTTAGCAGGATTTTGAGTTAATTCAGGTGGTGTATTTTTTAGACCTGAAGTTGGTTTTGCTATATCTGTCTTACTAACAGAATTTATCTGACTATCACCTGTTGGTAATTCCTTACTTTCTTCTTTAAATTCTGAAGTCGTTTTTAAATTCTCATCGATATTCTCATCGTTTACATTTTCTTGTAAACTCGTCATACTGTCTGCTGCCTCGTTAGAATTTAGCAGCTCATCTGCCATAACATTAATAGGAAATGTAAACATTCCAATAATTGTAATGGATAGAATGATTACTTTTAGCTTCTTCATCTTTAATTCTACTCCTTAATTAATAGTTCGTGCATAATTCTTTAAAGATAAATTAATAAGTTAAAAATCCTTAATTACTTTGCACATATAACTCTTTTATATATTTTCATTATATCATGAAATAATCTAAATATATACATCTATATGGATTTGTATATAAAAAATAACCACCCTTTCGTGAACTGAGTCCCAAAAGTTGGTTTATTAGCTCAACTTTTGGGGCTCTCCACATCGAGTGGTTACTTAAAAATATACTAATTAATTTATAGTTTTTGTTTCTTGCGCAAGGTATATGCTGTCAAAATTGAAGCTGTGATTAGCATAATCAACGGGATACCCATGCTGTTTTGATCTGATGTGTTTGGTTTAGATGGTTTAGAAGGTACAGATGGTACAGGCGGTTTTTCTGGTGGTGCATACTTATTTGTAACAGTAAAGCCTTCATTCTGATCGCCTGTTATCTCAGCAGTATAACCTTTAACTTCTTTTTCTTTAATATCATATATATAATATTCACCGTTTTTATCAAACTTAGGTATATTCGAAAAAGTCAGTTTCCAATTTCCGTCTTTATCTGGACTAATTGTTTCCATTCCGATATATTCCTTATCCAGAGAATCTACATGCTTACTACGGTATAACTCAATGGTAATGGACTTCGGAATAGACTTCATATCTACATCCTTCCATTTCTTAGTTACCGATATTTCAGTCGTGTCTGGCGTCCCTATATTAATATCACCATTAGAACCTATTCCGCCACCTCTTGTTGCGGATGTATTGCCACTAATAATTACCTTACCTAATTCGAATGCAGTATTGTCAGCTATTTCATCCGTATTAAGTGCTAGCTCAGCATCCTCTGCTAATAAACCTTTAAGCACATTCAGCGGAACTTCTTTTCCATCATTAGCATATCTCCAGTGATATGGTTTCCCGCCTAACATTGAATTTGAGATAGTATATTCTGGTCTCCCGCTATGAATTCCGTATTTACTTTTTGCTAGGAAATACAGATCTCTTCCTCCATTGCCTTCATTTTCACAAATAGCTGCTCCGTCCGTTAAATAAATATGTGTATTCGTTGTAGGGCAAGCTGCAAGTCCACCACCATTTAAAGCTGCTTTATTGTTTCTAATAATAGCATTCGTCAAATTCAGTTGACCATTTTGAAGACCTTCGTATTTTTTGCTATAACCGTTTACGTAGATTCCTCCTCCTCCAAATGCCATAGGTCCTTTACCTTTTCCTGTCATTTGGTTGTTGATGATTTGTCCACCTGAAATATCTGCTGATCCAACATTGCCAATTAATCCAGCTTGAATGAATATTCCACCACCGCCACAGTCAGCAGAATTTTCATTAACTATTCCACCTGTCATAATGAGTTTGCTTGGTGAATTTCCTGCATTAAATGTTCCTACAGCAATCCCTCCACCTGCATAACCAGCTTTATTATTAGTTATAGCAGCATCCTTTTCAATAGTAACATTGCTGCCAACACTAGATTGTTCATATATGCAAATTCCGCCACCACATCCACTTGGTTGACCATCCGAATCAACGGAATAGAAAGCAATGTTATTTTTGATTTCTCCTGAGGAAATAGTAGCTTGTGCTGAAGTAAAATAAATTCCTCCACCTGATCTTGCCTTATTATTTTGTATAACGCCTCCATTCATTTTAAAGCTTCCTGTAGCCTCAATTCCTCCGCCTTGTCCAATTGAGAAGTTTGGAGATTTAGAATAATTGTTTTGAATTAGAGTTCCATTTTCTATTGTAACATTACCTTTGGCATAAATTAGAGAGTATACTGAATTTGCTGTCACATTCTCCTGATTACCATCAATTATGACATCTTTAAAAGTTGCATCTTTCGCAACAAAAAGATATCCTCCGAACTCAGGTGCTCTCTTTATAATAGCCTTGGTACCAGCAAGAGAAATCTCACCAGTAACATTAACTTTTCCCGTCACATAGATTGTAGTAATCTTTTGATTTTGTGATGCAATTTCCTTTGCTTTTGAAAAACTTTTGACTGCGTTTTCCTTGCTTGTACCATCTTTGCTATCATCTCCCTTTTGCCCATCGAGATAAATAACAGTGATATCCGTATTTGCAGGTTGTCTGCTCATACCCATTACAGGTTTGGTCGATAAATCTTCATTCTCAACCTTATCGCCTTCATCGTTGCCGTTATTTTCTTCATCAATTTTAGTTTGAGAAGAATCTTCGCTTTGCGATTCTGCCTCGATTGTAGATTCCGTATCCACCTTTTCACTTTCTGAAAGTTCAGAAGATGATGCGTTAGAATTATCATCAGCTTTTACAGACATTGTTACCGAGTCTGACATCATTCCACATATAATCATTGTGAGAGCCAAAACAATTGGTAGAAATTTACTTTTCATAAAATTACCCTCCTTCGGAATAATTACCAAACTTATAAAAGCCCAGTTTTTTCTTATATTTTAATACTAATGTCATCAAAGGTGGTAGATATTAATAGAAATACTAATCCAATTTCGTCCTTACAAGATTAATCCTGTTCTGACTGTCAATTTCGGTAACCTTAACCTCAACCTCATCGCCAATGTTCATTACATCCTCAACCTTGTCGATTCTCCTCTTAGCCATCTTAGAAATGTGCAAGAGTCCCTCTTTCCCAGGCAAAATTTCAATAAAAGCACCAAAGCTCATTATCCTCATAACCTTGCCCATGTATATCTCGCCAACCTCTACGTCCTTTGTTAAGAACTCAATCTGAGCCTTAGCAGCGTCAGCACCTTCCTGTGAAGCGGAGTAAATCATGATTAGCCCTGGATCTTCCTCAGAAATATCGATCTTCGCGCCGGTTTCCTCAACTATTTTGTTGATGGTCTTTCCGCCTGGTCCTATTACAAGCCTAATCTTGTCAGGGTCGATTCTCATGCTGACATATCTAGGAGCATATTTTGACAGCTCTGGACGTGGCTCTGAAATTTCCTCAAAGATTTTGTCCATAATATACATTCTGCCTTCCCTTGCCTGTTCAAGCGCTTCTTCAAGGATTTCTCTTGAAAGCCCATGCACCTTGATGTCCATCTGGATAGCCGTGATGCCGTCCTTTGTGCCAGTAACCTTAAAGTCCATGTCGCCGAGGAAGTCTTCCATTCCCTGTATGTCGCTTAAGATTGCCATCTTGCTCGTTCCGTCTTCTTCAACACGCTCAATCAGACCCATCGCAATGCCTGAAACAGGCTTCTTGATTGGAACACCAGCATCCATAAGTGCCATAGTCGAACCGCAGGTCGAAGCCATCGAGGATGAACCATTTGATTCCAAAACATCTGAAACAACTCTGATAGCATATGGGAATTCTTCTACACTCGGAAGAACAGGCAAAAGAGCTCTCTCTGCAAGTGCACCGTGTCCGATTTCACGTCTACCTGGGCTTCTTGAAGGTCTAGCCTCACCTACTGAATAAGCAGGGAAATTATAGTGGTGCATATATCTTTTTTCAGTCTGCTCTGTAATGCCATCTATAATCTGTGCTTCACTTACAGGTGCAAGCGCGCATGCTGATAAAACCTGTGTCTGTCCTCTTGTGAAAAGTCCGCTTCCGTGTGCCCTAGGCAAAAGTCCAGTCTCGCACCAGATCGGTCTGATTTCTTTGAGTGCCCTGTGGTCCGGTCTAACACCCTCATCCAAGATCATATTTCTAACTTTTGTCTTTTTAACTGTGTAGAGTGCATCGGAAATTAATTTAGCATTTTCCTCATACTCTTCCTCTGTCATTTTCTCAACAAAATATTCATGTGTCAGAGATTCCACTTCGTCTAGGGCATTTTCTCTGTCCTTTTTGTCCTTGATTCTGATAGCTGCGTCGAATTTTTCTTCTGCGAACGCCTTGACATCTTCCTCAATTTCCACTGGTACAACTGGCGGCTCAAACGGCTGTTTTGTTACACCGACCTCAGCGACTATCGCATCTATAAATTCTACTATTTTCTTTATTTCCTCATGGGCGAACATAATCGCATCGAGCATTGTCTTTTCAGAAACTTCATCTGCTCCAGCCTCAACCATCATGATTGCTTCTTTTGTTCCAGAAACAGTGAGATTCATCTTTGAAGCTTCTCTCTGCGCGAGTGTTGGATTTATCACAAATCTGTCGTCGACAAGTCCAACCTGTACGGATGCTGTCGGACCGTCCCATGGGATATCCGAGGTTGCAAGCGCAACTGACGAACCAATCATCGCCATAATTTCTGTAGGGCAATCAGGGTCTACTGACATTACTGTTGCAACCACAACGACATCATTTCTATAGCCTTTTGGAAAAAGCGGTCTGAGCGGTCTGTCCATAAGTCTTGAGCTCAAAATCGCGTGTTCGCTCGGTCTACCCTCTCTCTTTAAAAATCCACCCGGAATCTTGCCGGCTGAATACATCTTCTCTTCGTAATCACAGCTTAGCGGGAAAAAATCAATGTCAGGTCTAGGTTCCTTTGAAGCTGTCGCTGTAACACTTACAACTGACTCTCCGTATTTTACCCAGCACTGACCGTTTGCCTGTCTTGCAACCTTGCCAATTTCAAGTTCCATTAGCCTTCCGCCAACTGCGGTCTTAAATGACCTATAATCTTCTATTCTTGCCATGTATAAACAACTCCTTCCTGTTTATGCTTCTCTCTTAAATGGCTTTTAATTATGCAACAAAACATTCGAATTCCATAGTATAAATAATATAATTGCTATGA
>USBT01000057.1 GCA_900553025.1 uncultured Eubacteriales bacterium
TTCTCTATCTTTTTTAATTACTTTTAGAAGCTCCTCAAGCAGAGATTCTTCCTCAACGATTTTGATTACTTCTCCCTTGGAAAAAATTATCCCCTTGCCATCACCGCCTGCAAGACCGTAATCTGCCTCCTTTGCTTCTCCCGGGCCATTCACCACACAGCCCATTACAGCAACAGTTATCGGATCATTTATGCCTTCTTTCTCAAGAGCATATTCGACATCATTTGCAAGTTTCTCAAGATTTATTTTGGTTCTACCGCAGGTCGGACAGGAAACTAGATTCACTCTATCCTTCCTTAGTCCTATCGAGTACAAAATATCTTTCGCAAAACGGACTTCTTCTATTGGATCTGCCGTAAGCGACACCCTCATGGTGTCACCAACGCCTGACAAAATAAGGGACCCGAGTCCTACTGCAGATTTGAGTTTGCCTGATTCGACTGTTCCAGACTCCGTAATGCCTATATGTATGGGATGATCTGTCATTGCAGCTACTAGCTTATGTGCCTCATAATTCATCCTGACATCAGATGATTTAAGAGATACAACCAAGTTATCATAGCCCATGTCCTCTATAAGATGTAGGTTACGAAGAGCACTGTCTGCAAGTCCTTCTGCATCTACACAGCCTCTCTTTGCTATTATATCTTTTTCTAGAGATCCGGAATTTACTCCAACCCTAATAGGGATTTGTCTTTTTCGAGCCGCCTTTACGACTTTTTCCAAATTTTCTTTTGAACCAATATTCCCAGGATTAATTCGTATCTTATCTGCTCCCTGTCTAATGGCTTCAATCGCCAGTCTGTAATCAAAATGTATATCGGCAACCATTGGAATATCAATTTTTCTTTTGACTCTTCCAAATATCTCAGCCGCCTCCATGCTCGGCACGGCAAGTCGTATTATCTGACAACCCTCATGGCTTAGCTCTTCAATCTGCTTTGTCAACGCCACTTCATCCAACGGGTTCACATTTGTCATCGACTGTATAGCAATCGGATTTTCACCACCGATTAAGACATCTCCTATTTTTACGACTTTCTTACTGTTCATATCAGTTTACCTACATCATTTATTGTTACAATTACTGCTAGAATTAGCAAAAGTCCCATACCGACCGCATGGATTATGCCCTCTGTTCTATCGCTTATCATCTTGCCTGTAATTGATCTGATAAACACAAAAATAATTCTTCCGCCATCAAGTGCTGGTAGCGGCAAAAGATTAATAATGGCGAGGTTAAGACTCACAAGCGCGACAAAGGCAGCTACATACTGTATTCCCAGTTTGCTTGTTTGACCAACCATAGACACCATGCCCACAGGTCCTGCAATATCCTTTGTTGAAATACCTCCGGTAATCAGCCCCTTAAAGGCAACCAACATAGACTTTCCCATATCGTATGTTGCAAAGGTTCCGCCTTCGATTGCTTTACCAGGATCTCTTGTGAGCCGGCTCGATATGCCTATTATGTTTTGCCCCTCAAGTTTCTCCGGTTGAATTTCAAATTGATGCTTTTTGTTTTCACGCAAAACTTCGACGGACAACTTGTCATCTGAAGACTTTATTTCCTCGACTACCTTATTCCAATCATCGGTCTTCTCTCCATTGATTGATACGATTTGATCCCCAGACAAAATACCTGCTTTTGCGGCTGGACTATCAACTTTGACGTTATCTATTGTAGTAGAAGCTGTGCCATATGAAAATGCTAATATAACGAGTATCAGCCATGCAGTGATTATATTCATCATTGCACCTGCTATGAGTACGGCTATTTTTGAAAGAGGAGATTTATTATTGAAAGCCCTAGGGTTATCGCTTTCTTCATTCTCACCCTCCATAGCACAAAAGCCCCCAATTGGCAGAAGTCTAACAGAGTACAGCGTTTCGCCTTTTTGTTTATTCCAAAGCTTAGGTCCCATACCTATAGAAAACTCATTAACTTGGACTCCGACAGCTTTTGCAACGGCAAAATGTCCAAATTCATGAGGTATTATCATCATTAAAAAAAGTAATATAGCATAGATTGCTACCATAGTCCTCTCCTAATTTTTTCCTTTACTTCTCTGTCCATTTCTTTAATTTCATCAATTGACTGCAGCTCCACAGGTTGATGTTTTTCTAAAAATGATTCGAGATTATTCTGTATATCTATAAATTGAATCTTTTCATTTAAGAATAGATCAACAAGTGCTTCGTTTGCAGAGTTTAAAACTGCAGGATAACTCTTGCCTTCTTCTAGAGCTGCGTAAGCAAATGCCAAGCACTTGAAGGTTGACATATCTGGCTTTTCAAATGTTAAATTTCCAATTTCAAATAGGTCTGTGAATTTCATATTATTATCGAGTTTGTCCTCTGAGCCATTGCTGCTTGCAGATATGATGTTCTTTCGCTCGCCATAGTTAATTGCATATGAGATTGGCACTCTCATATCAGGCATTCCCATTTGAGCAATTATAGACCCATCTATAAATTCAACCGCAGAATGAATAATGCTTTGAGGATGTACGTGCACATCTATCTTATTAAAATCAACGTCAAAGAGCCACTTGGCTTCTATGACTTCAAGGCCTTTATTCATCATGGTTGCAGAGTCTACTGTTATCTTTTTGCCCATTGACCAATTTGGATGGTTCAGGGCATCTTGGAGCGTCACATTTCGCAGTTCCTCGATACTATAGCCTCTAAATGGTCCACCTGAGGCTGTCAAAATTATCCTTCTTATCACATTCTCTGAGGTGTTTGGATTCCTATATGTATTAAGACATTGATATATCGCGCTGTGCTCACTGTCTACAGGAAGAATCTCAATACCCTTATCGCGTGCGGCTTCCATAATAATTTTACCGCCAGCTACTAACGTTTCCTTGTTTGCAAGAGCAATGTCTTTTCCAGATAAAATCGCCTTATATGTTGGTTCAAGACCGACCATTCCCATTATTCCATTGAGCAATAGGTCAGCATCACACTCGGCTACGGCATTAAGCCCTTCTTTTCCCCATAACACTTCGAGGCTTGAATATTTTGTTGATAATGCCTTAGCATCTTCCTCTCTCTCCACAGAAACTATATTTGGCTTAAAACGCTCAATCTGCTCAGATAGAAGTTCAATATTTCTGCCGCACGCAATTGCAACAACATCTATTTCATCACTATTGATAATGTCAAGAGCTTGACGACCTATGGAACCTGTTGACCCGAGAATTGAAATTTTTTTCACTTATAACCACCTACGTCCTTAGTATTGTAAAATTATACTTATTTTATTTCGCTATATTACATTATAAAGTGTACATAAAAGTGCACATAGTAGAAAACAGCAGGTGCAACGAAAAGCACACTATCAAATCTATCCATTATGCCGCCGTGTCCAGGGATTAGATTTCCATAATCTTTGATACCCATCTTCCGCTTGAATGCAGATGCTGTCAAATCGCCTGCCATAGATATCGGGCTGCATATTATCCCCAGAATTATACAATGAATCAACATATCGGGCATAACCAATAATCCAAAAATCGTTGAGCAAAATGCACTTCCTACTACACCACCAACTGCCCCCTCAATTGTTTTCTTAGGGCTGAGCACGGGTGCTAGCTTGTGTTTCCCGAAAAAGTATCCGGTAAAATACGCGAAAATATCCGAACCAAATGCAGTGATGAAAATAATCCAAACTATATTGTGCATTGTAATATCGACTAAAAATACATGATATGCAAAAAACACTACGTACATAATGCCTGTAATCGTAGCCATAGAGTCAGCCATTTCTCGTTCTTCAATCTTAAACATGTATATGAGCGAAATTATAACAAAGAAAGCCAGCCACAACATAATAAAACCAGCTCTTTCTGGTGCAACGCAGCCAATTGCTGCAAGTGAGATAGCTGCAATTCTGCCGATAAAGTGACAAGGTTTGATGCCCACATTTTCAAACCCATTGTAAAATTCCTTAACGCCAAGCATGCCAACCAAAATAGACGCAGCCAAAATAAAATAGCCTCCCAAATAAACTAATATCAGCAATGGAACCATTATCAATCCCGAAATAACTCTAGTTTTCAAACCTATCTTCCTCCAAATCGTCTATCCCTACGAGCATACTCCTCAAGTATTCTCCAAAATTCCTCACGCGTAAAGTCGGGCCACAAAACAGGTGTAAATGCAAACTCACTATATGCAGCCTGCCATAGCAAGAAATTTGAAAGTCTTTCTTCTCCGCTAGTTCTTATAATTAAATCAGGATCAGGTATATTTCCGTTCTCCTCTCCTGTATATAGATATTTAGAGAAATTATCCTCCGTTATTAAGTTTTCCAACACATAATTTAAATTTTTATCTGATAATTCTCTCATGGTAATATTTTCAGAATCACAAAAATCACCTGTCATCTTAAGTGCTTCTTTAAAAATATTTTGAGTTGCTCTAATCATCTCAGCTCTGCTACCGTAGTTAATCGCAATATTCAAAGTCAAACCTGTATTATTCTTGGTAGTTTCAATAGTTTCAAGAAGCTTATCAAGTGCCGGCTTTGGAATCCGTTCAAATTCACCGATTGTATTTACCTTAACATTGTTTCTGTGAAGTTCTTTAAGCTCACTCTCAACATACTTAACAAGAAGTTTAAAAATTCCACTAACCTCTTCATTGCTTCTCTTCCAATTTTCTGTTGAGAATGCATATACTGTCATGTATTTGATTCCCCAATCGGACGCTGCCCTTGTAGCTGTAATCATAGACTTCATTCCAGCATTATGTCCTGCCAAGCGTGGAAGACCTTTTTTCTTAGCCCACCTTCCGTTGCCATCCATAATGATTGCAACGTGTGTAGGCATATTTACTTCAGTTAAATTTTCCATATAAATAATATTTCCTTAAATGTTATATTGTCAAACTTAGCCTCTTAAACGAATATGGCTGGCAAGCAGCCATATTTTTAAACTTCCATAATATCTTTTTCTTTTTCAGCTACGACATCATCTATGTCCTTAACTGCTTTATCTATACTCTTCTGAACCTTATCAAGATCTGACTTAAATTCATCCTCTGAGATTTCTCCATTTTTTTCGCTCTTCTTTAAAGCATCATTTGCCTCTCTTCTCAAATTACGAATTGCAATCTTTGAATCTTCACCCATCTTTTTAACTGTTTTTACAAGTTCTTTCCTGCGTTCCTCAGTCAAAGGTGGAATTGAAAGTCTTACAACCTTTCCGTCGTTAACAGGGGCTATGCCAAGGTCAGCAAGATTAATAGCTTTTTCGATATCTCCAATTGATTTTGGATCAAACGGTGTTATCATAATCGTCCTCGGATCAGGAACGGAAATATTAGATAAATTTTTCAAAGGATTTGGTGAGCCAT
This sequence comes from uncultured Eubacteriales bacterium, assembly GCA_900553025.1. Lineage (GTDB taxonomy): Bacteria > Bacillota > Clostridia > Peptostreptococcales > Anaerovoracaceae > S5-A14a. Next base: position 5,365 of record USBT01000057.1, read on the forward strand.
AGTAGTCAACCATCACCTTATCAAGTAGAGCGGGATTTGCTCTTCCTGCCCTTACTGTCTTTAAATCCGACTTTAAAACATCTATAGTTTTAGATATTCTTTCTTCCATTGTCTTATGCGAATGACTCATCTTTCTTCCTCCTACATTTTAATATTTTTCAACGAATATCTAAGAAATGAATGTGCCTATGCGTTCACCTTGCACAGCCTTTAGCACGTTTCCATCCTCAGAAATTGCAAATACATGTATAGCTATTTTATTATCTCTGCATAATGTCGCTGCTGTCTGATCCATTACCTTAAGGTCTTTTTCGACCAAATCACGGTGAGACAACATGTCGTACTTCACGGCATCAGGATTACTCTTAGGGTCGGCAGAATAAACAGCATCTATATTCTTAGCTAACAAAATAATGTCTGCCCCTATTTCAGCTGCTCTGAGTGCTGCCGCTGTATCTGTAGAGAAAAACGGGCTACCAGTTCCTCCACCGAAAATGACTATATCCTTATGTTCTAGTTCACTTATCGCTCTTCGTCTTGCATATGGTTCAGCAATTTCCGTCATTTCTATAGCAGTCTG
>USBT01000058.1 GCA_900553025.1 uncultured Eubacteriales bacterium
GAATGGAATGGAATGGAATGGAATGGAATGAAATGCAATGGATTCAACTCGAGTAGATAAACGGGAAGAAGCGGCCCAGGAAAATAGCCAGGTGACCCCACTTGTCCAAGAAATCCTCGGACTTTTTGATGCGCTCTGGCGTCATGGCCTTGACCTTGCCCGAAGCAATGATCTTTTTGCCAAAGAAATGACCGATCATAAAGTTGCACTGATCGCCCAAGATGGCAGCGGCCCATGCGGTGGCCAGAAGCGCCACGATGTTAAAGCCGCCGTTGTGGGCAAAGAAGCCCGAAGCAAACAGCAACGAATCGCCGGGAAGGAATGGGAAGAACACCACGCCCGTCTCGATAAAGATGATCAGGAACACGCAGCCGTAGGCCATAAGCGGGCCGGTGGCGATCCAACTGGCGATCGCGGTGCGCGGATCCTTAAGCAGCTCGGCGATAAAATTGATGAAACCCATGAAGTAAAACCTCTCAGTTGTGGGCGCGGATACGTCCAAGTTGACCAGTATACGGTTGCGGCGCCCCCTCGTGCGCAACCCCACAAAAGCATGACTCCATTACCAGCAAGTTTGCATAACTGACACCTGTTGCGCAATGCCGCCAAGATTGTCCTTCCTAATCCCTAGCGAATCGCTATACTTTATTGAATCGCATTGCCATGGCGCTAAGGGAGGGCGGCCGGTGAGCTTCATCAATACCATTCGCGAGGACATCAAGACCGTCCAAGCGCAGGATCCCGCCGCGCAAAACGGTCTGGTCATCTTCCTTTCCTATCCTGGCCTGCACGCCAAGTGGAACCACGTGCCCGAGCACTGGCTCTGGGAGCACGGTCATCGCTCGCTCGCCCGCGTGCTCTCGCAAATCACCCGCCACATCACCGGCGTCGAGATTCATCCCGCGGCACAGATCGGCAAGCATTTCTTTATCGACCATGCCATGGGCGTCGTCATCGGCGAGACCACCATCGTGGGCGACAACTGCGTGCTCTACCAGGGCGTCACGCTTGGCGGAACGGGCAAAGAAAAGGGCAAGCGACATCCAACGATTGGAAACAGGGTCATAGTCAGCTCTGGCGCAAAGGTACTAGGGCCATTTACAGTAGGGGATGATGTCAGAATTGGTTCAGGCTCAGTCGTACTTAAGGAAATTCCACCTGGTTGCACAGTGGTCGGAATACCAGGGCAAATTGTGAAACGATATGGAACAAGTACTGCCGATATGAATCAGATAAATCTACCAGACCCTATAGCGATTGAAATGAAGGCGTTAAGAAGAAGAATTAAATCTTTGGAATCACAGCTTGGTGAGCTTGAATGTATGGCGGCAGATGCTGTAAAAGAAGCTAAGGAGGAGCAAATTGAAGATATATAACACACTTACAAGGCAGAAGGAAGAGTTTGTGCCAATCAAAGAAGGCGAAGCGAGCATATATGTTTGCGGACCTACGGTATATAATTTCTTTCACATAGGAAATGCGAGACCCTTTGTCGTATTCGATACACTAAGGAATTATCTTGAATACAGGGGGTATAAGGTTAAATTTGTCCAAAACTTTACGGATGTTGACGACAAAATAATTAACCGTGCCCGTGAGGAGGACACTTCTGCACCGGAGATAAGCAAGAAGTATATCGCTGAGTATTTTAAGGATGCGCGGGCGCTAAATGTCAGAAAGGCTGACGTTCACCCTCAGGTGTCAAGCCACATCGACAAAATAATTGACTTTATAAAGACGCTTATCGACAAGGGATATGCCTACGAGAGAGATGGCGATGTCTATTTTTCTACAAGAAAGTTCCCTGAATACGGCAAGCTTTCGGGTCAGAATATCGATGATTTGGAGTCGGGTGCTCGTATTGCAATAGGCGAGGTTAAGGAGGATCCTCTTGATTTTGCTCTTTGGAAGGCTAGAAAAACAGAGGATGAAATTGCTTGGGAATCTCCGTGGGGAATGGGAAGACCAGGATGGCATATCGAATGTTCTGTAATGTCAAAAACGCATCTCGGTGACACCATTGACATTCATGCTGGCGGACAGGATTTGCAGTTCCCACATCACGAAAACGAAATCGCTCAGTCAGAGTGCTGTAATGGAGTTCCGTTCGCTCACTATTGGATGCATAACGGTTATATTACAATCGATAATGAAAAGATGTCAAAGTCAAAGGGCAATTTCTTTACGGTTAGGGATATACTCAAGGACTACACGGGCGAAGTTATCAGATTTTTCCTACTTTCTGGTCATTACAGAAGCCCTATAAACTTCAGCGATACACTTATGGAGCAGGCGAAGTCAGGACTTGAGAGGCTTCATACATGCAAAGAGAATCTAAGCTTTCAGATCAAAGAGGGCAATGATAGCGATTGCACAGAGTCTGAGAAAGATACCTTGAAAGAGCTTGAAGCCTATGAAAACGAGTTCATATCGTCAATGGACGATGACCTAAATACTGCAGACGGAATATCCGCAATCTTCCAAATGGTTACGGCAATCAATAAAGAAATAGCCAATGGGTCGAGCAAGGCGTTTGCGGAAAAAGCACTTAAAAAAATGATGACGCTTTGCTCTGTCCTCGGACTTCTTCAAGACGACGAGGAAGAAGACTTTGGAGAAGATATAATGAAGCTTGTAAATGAACGTCAAGAAGCTAGAAAGTCGAAGAATTTCAAGAGGGCTGACGAAATTCGTGACGAGCTTGCGGCACGCGGAATAAGTCTCAAGGATACACCTCAAGGTGTGCAGATAATAAGGGAAACAAACTAATGCAAAACCATGACCCCTCATCGGAATCACAGAAAACCGCACTTTCTCTAAGTGATAATAAGTATAAGCAAGAAGCGATTCGAGTTGAGCAAATAAACGCCACAACCTTGGCATACCTTGGAGATAGCGTTTATGAAGTATACATAAGGGAACACCTAGTGCGTTCTGGCATTTTTAAGGTTGACAGGCTACATAAGGCTGCGACAAAATACGTATCTGCAAAGGCACAGTCAATGATAATAACAAAGCTTAGAGAAGAAAAACTTTTGACAGATGAGGAAGAGGGAGTATTCAAAAGAGGGAAAAATCGTCATACTAACACATTGCCCAAGAACACGTCGCCTTTGACTTATAAAGAAGCTACGGGATTCGAAGCCCTTATAGGATATCTTTATATCTTGGGGAAAAATGATAGAATTATCGAAATAGTAAACAAAGCTATAGAAATTGTCGGATAATTGCTGGTTAGGAGAATTTAAACATGAGTAAAGCTGATAATCTTTTTATAAATATGTGCCAAAAAATATTGGATGAAGGTTTTTCGTCCGAAGGTCAGACAGTTAGAGCAAGGTGGGAGGACGGAACCCCAGCCCATACAATCAAAACCTTTGGCGTAGTCAATAGATATGATCTAAGCGAAGAGTTTCCGGCGCTTACCTTAAGACCGACAGCAATCAAGCTATGCGTAGATGAGATGTTGTGGATTTGGCAGAAAAAATCCAATAATGTTAAAGATTTAGGTAGCAAAATATGGGACCAGTGGGCTGATAAAGATGGTTCAATAGGCAAGGCATACGGCTATCAGATGGCAAAAAAATATAAATTCTCTCAAGGAGAAATGGATCAGGTGGATAATGTTTTGTGGCAGCTAAAAAACACACCGTATTCAAGGCGAATAATGACGAATATCTACAACTTTCAAGACCTTTCAGAGATGGGCCTTGAGCCGTGTGCATATTCTATGACATTTAATGTTACGGGGGACACGTTAAACGGAATTTTAAACCAACGTTCTCAGGATATTTTGGCGGCAAATAACTGGAATGTAGTGCAGTACTCTGTACTTCTACACATGCTTGCGCAGGTGTCGGGTTTAAAAGCAGGTGAGCTTGTGCATGTAATTTCAGACGCACACATCTATGATAGACATGTGCCACTGATCAAGGAACTAATTAAGAGAGAAGCTTATCCAGCACCTAAGTTTAAATTGAACCCTGAAGTTAAAGATTTTTATGCTTTCACTGTTGATGATGTTGTTATTGAAAACTACCAAAAAGGATCACAAATTACGAATATTCCAATAGCAATATAGCGTGATATAGGAAATGAGATAATTACGATGAATATAATTTTGGCAGCCGATAGGAATTGGGCAATTGGTAAAGATAACGACCTTTTAATCCATCTTCCAGGCGATCTTAAATATTTCAAGAAGATGACGACTGGTAAGACGGTTATAATGGGACGCAAAACACTTGAATCACTTCCAGGTGGCAAACCTCTCCCAAATCGCAGAAATATAATATTGACAAGAGCAGATGATTTTCAAGTTTCTGGTGCAGAGGTTTTAAATTCAATCGAAGACGTTTTGTATCTTATCAAATCTGGAGATCTAAAAAGTGATGAAGCTTTTGTCATAGGAGGCGCAGATATATACAAACAGATGATGCCGCATTGTGACAAGTTTTATATAACGAAAATCGACGCAGAGCTTCCAGCTGATCGCTATTTTGTTGACCTTGATCAAGTCGATGGGCTAGAAATCACGTGGTCGGGTCCCATAGAAGAATACAAAGGGACAAAATATCAACATGTTCTCTACGAAAGAAGGACGATATAACATGAGAACACAAGATGGGCAGAAACAGCATAAACAACAGCGAACAAAGATGACGCAGAAAACAAAGAAAACTCAGAAAAAAGAATATCTGCAGAAAGAGAAGTCTTTAGATGTTGCTAATGATAATTTAATTTTTGGTAGAAATTCTGTGATTGAGGCACTTGAGGCTTCCCGAAAACTTGAAAAAGTTCTTGTGTTGGATGGAGGAACAGGATCTCTTAGAAAAATTATTGGTCTGGCTAAAGCTTCTAAGGTGCGTGTTGAGTTTGTTGACAGAAAAACTCTTGACAGACTTTCCGGAGGAGCAAATCATCAAGGTGTTGTTGCCAAGGGACAGGTGTTTGAATATTCAAATGTGGATAGTATCTGCGAGGCGGCTGCAACAAATGGCGAGGACCCATTTATTTTGATTTTGGATGGCATAGAGGATCCGCATAATTTAGGTGCAATTTTAAGAACGGGAGAATGCGCAGGTGTGCATGGTATAATAATCCCTGAAAGGCGTGCCGCTAGCGTTGATTCGGTTGCAATGAAGGTCGCAGCGGGTGCGGCTGAATATGTTAAGGTTGCTAGAGTTAAAAATCTGTCTAGAACCTTGGATGAATTGAAAAATAAGGGAGTGTGGATTGTTGGACTTGATATGTACGGGGAACGCTACTATGAACAAAATCTGAAGGGTCCTATAGCTCTTGTTGTTGGAAATGAGGGGAAAGGAATCAGCCGATTGATCAAAGAAAAATGCGACTATATGATTTCCATTCCGTTAAAGGGAAAGGTTTCTTCTCTGAATGCTTCAAATGCCGTTGCAGTTGCTGTATATGAAACCTTGAAACAGCGAGAAACTTGCTAAAAATCTATTGACAATTTTTTGTTTTTATTGTACTATAACTACGATTACACATTGCTTTTAAAGCAAGTGAGTACAGGCTGTTGTAGCTCAGTAGGTAGAGCACTTCCTTGGTAAGGAAGAGGTTCGGCAGTTCAA
>USBT01000059.1 GCA_900553025.1 uncultured Eubacteriales bacterium
AAACAATTTTGAAGAACCGGCTTTTCTGACTATGGAAATGATTGAGGATTTTATACAAATTGCCGTAAATGAAATTTATAAGAGAATAAACTAAAAAACCGACGGATCTACCGTCGGTTTTAATTTTACATTATATTCCAGAATTCAAATAATCTTCCGAATGAAACCATATCACTCCTGATATCCATAGGAATTCCACCCAGACTGTTTCCATAGTCAAGCACAAATTCATAAATCAGGGCAAAATTAATTATTACTGACGCAATTGCCGAAATCAAAAATATTTTATCAATAATCCGCTTATTTGTTGAATTAATTTTACCGTAAAGCGAGAAAAGTACTGCAAATGCGCCGAATATCATCTGCCATGCAAAGTCAACAGCATACCTCGGAGTATAACCGTATTCCCAGATCATTGCCATCTGTATAAGAGGTACTAAAATACACCCTGAAACTATTATGACTGCCGCCAGACGTCTGTTAGGATTATTTGATCTTTTATAAGCTTTACCGCCGAATATATATCCCAAAACAGGTACGGCACGGAATATAATACCCGCTGAACTAAATCCTGCAAGGAAATAATATCCGTTGACCGAAAGCGAATCATAATTGCTTGTCACGAACGGAAATACTGACGAAACCTTTGGTACTGTAAACAAATAATTTATTATTGCTATAAATACCAACGGCAAATGGAACTGTATATGCTGATAATCATAAATGGTAAGGGTATAAGAAATACCAAAATCAAGTATTGAACCAAATCTGAGATAATTATATATCATCTGTACAGAACCTATCAGTACAAAAGGAATCAATGCTGAAAGCAGGAATGTTATGACAGGTTTTTTGTTTGCCTTAAATGTAGGATTTGCCGTTGCTGTCTCACCCTGCTTTACTGCCATATTGCTGTATTCAGGCTGATATTTTTCGGCACTTGATTCTGCTGGTGTCGCAGTGCTTACAGTAGCTTTGGCTGTTGCATTATCTGTTGATCCGTCTTCATATGTTACTACTACTGGAATTTCTACATCACCTGCCGGCTGGTCTGCTGGTGCTGTATAGGTTACCTGTCCAGTCTTATCGTCTATACTTGCTCCCTGTGGCGCCTTTGCTCCAAGTTCATACTTAGCTACAGGAACAGTCGTCTTATCAACAGGCTGTCCTGCTTTGTCCTTAAAAGTAGGTTCAACTGTTGCTGTCTCACCTTGCTTTACAGTCATGTCGCTGTATTCAGGCTGGTACTTATCAGCGTTTGATTCTGCTGGTGCATCTGCCCAAACAGCATAAAGAGTTGTTCCCTCAGCAACCTTGCTCAAGTCCGCAACATCCGACGCTGTAGCATCAGCCTTTGTTGCCCAACCCTTGAAGACCTTGCCCTCTTTTGTTGGAGCTTTCGGCTCATTAACTCCGTCAGTAATATCGTCGGTTATTTGAGTTTTGTCGCCCTCAAACTTTCCGCCATTAGCATCAAAGGTTATAATCTTTTCTGCCGTGTAAACCGCATATACAACCTGATGCGATGTAACTGGCGTATTCTCGGTGAAAACATCCGTGTCCTTAGTCAAGGCATTAAATTTCTCAGATGTCGTTACGAAGTCATCTTCTGTATATCCGGTAGGCACTGAGCGAGTAGTTTTAGCTTTGAGCTTATCAAGCCCACTTTCAGTCACCCAGCCAAGGAAGGTCTTTCCTGCTGGTGCTGTAGGATTCTTTTCAAACTTATCGCCTGTGTTCACATTTGCAGTAGCACCGGCAAATCCGTTAGGAGTATATCCCTCTTCGCCGTAGTACTTAACATTGTCAGGAACAACTTTTACGGACTTGTCTTTGCCGTTATCTAAGGTACCAAGAGTTGCATTGAAAAGCACTCTCGTCTTTACTCTTTGAGAAATCCAGTCTGAAGGTAGTGATGACCCGTCTGACGAATTGAAAATAAATCTCATATCCTTGAGCAGCTTGATTGGGGTTCCCTCGCCGGACTTAAGCTCGCTGAAGTCTTTTAAGCTGAGGTTATATTCAAATGCAGTATACTTCTTGCCGTCAACTGAAACTTCCTTCTCGGCAGACTTGACAAGATCACCATCATCATTATATTCATTTCCCTCAGCAGTTGTCTTTCCAACGAGTGTAGTTCCTTTTTCCGTTATATACCTTGCCCTAATAATTCCTGAATCATACTTTGAATATCCTTCAAGGCTTGTAGTATCGGTCATGAACTTTTCTTCACTCTCAGGAAGAAGCTTGCTGTCCTCATATATTTCACCTCGACCGTCAGCATAATCATTAGTGAATATGTCCTGATAAGGTACATACATCGACTTGCCGACAACTATAGAAGACAGGGTATCAGTATTATCTGCTATTGCCATTCTAGTATATTTCTCGCCCTTTTCCAGAGGCACATAGCTAATCTGAGATTCGTAAACCTTATCTCCTGCATATGCCTTGGCAATAACAGGTTGTCCCGGTTCAAGCTTAGTGGCGTCTATTACATAGTTGCCTCCAGTTGCAAGTATAGCCGTATTTGGTATTCCTTTAATCAGTCCCCTTGGTGCATCATTTTTCCAAGCTACTCCTTTTGTAAATGTAACCGTCTTAGTCTCTGTACTTCCAGCAGGAGTATAGATAAACTCGCACTTGTCTGCCTTGTATGCCAGGTGAAGGTCAATATTTCTGTCTTTATTTACGCTAAGAGTAGCGCCACCCTCATTTATCTTGGTCGCATTGGCTATCCCCATAAAGAAAACTTTTTTGTCGTGATTTTCAGTATCTGGCATGAACAGTCTTACAGCATCGCCCTTCTTTATCGTAGCACCCTCTCTGAGATGTATTTTGTAGAGACCGTCTCCGAGTTCTTCAATTTTGCCAATACCGTCCTTTGCGCCTACGCTTCTTGCTGCCATGTAGTTTCCTACCATCTTTCTAAGCAGTGAGTTCTCTGCACCAACCTGAAATGCAATAGTTCCGCCCTCAGGCTTAGCTCCGGTATCGATGATAAAGCTCTCTCCCTCATGAATTTTCAACTCTTTGTCAAAGTTAATTTTAAATGTAGACCAGCCCTTAGGATTTGCATCTATCCAGCCGCTCATGGTTCCAAACCTGACCTGATTTGTCTCTGTTCCTGGCGTTTCGAAGGCTTCTCTCAGTTTTGTCTTATCCACATTATAGTCAATACATGTAAATCCACCCACACCCTCGTAAACCGAGCCGTCCAGCTTTTCTACTCTGACAACATTAACACCGTTGGCTTCAAAATTATTTTCAGCCAAAACAATATATGCTAATTTGCCGTCCGGTGTGTAATTAATCTGACTTTTCTTAATCCCATATTGCTTGTATGGGTAGCTAGCGTTTCCTTTGCGCTCTGTCCTATCTCTGTTCAAAAGGCTTGTGAACGCGATATTTCCTTGTGAATCCTCCTTTAGGAACTGCACAAGCTCAGCGTCGAAGACTTGTACAAAACCGATAGGCTTGCCCTCATATGTATTTGCCTTTGCCTTGTTTTCGTGTGCTCTCTGATACTCAGTTCTTATAACACCTATATCGGATGAATCATCATATCTAGCTGGGTTAGCGATAAACTCAGACATGAACGCCCTCTGTTCAACGAACAAATTGCCATTCGGTCTATTTCCCCTCATAAAGTAGCTATCGATATCTGACTTCATAGGAATTATAGTTGACTTTGTATATGTGGAATAGTCTACGGAAGTTCCCTTAGGTGCAAATGCGTATAATCTCTCAAAATTTTTATCAAGTAGACGCATCTGTATCATCAGATTCTTTTTTGGCAGACTATCAAGAGTAACGCCGTCCTTCAAAACCAAATTGATAGGCACATTAGTCTTTCTGTTAGTTCTATTTGGAATTGCGTCCTTTATATCAAGTCTCTTGGCATTTGCCTGATTTGAATCCGTAAACTTAACCTTTACTTCCCCATTATCAGTAATGGTCGCATATGACTTATCCCAGTCAACTGCATTGAAAAGCTCCGGATCAAGCTTAAACAAAGCAGTCTTCCACACCGCAGATATAACTACCGAGTTCTCGTTGTATGTAAGCCTTAAATTAGTTCTGCCCTCAGCATCAACAAACCAGCCCATGTAGTTGACATCCCAAATATTTATAGGGTCTGATGTCGTAACTCTTACGGGTCTTTGATTAGGAGTAATTCCGACCTCCTGATTGAATGGGAAATAAGAATCTGCCACATTCATATTCTTATCCCAGTTATTTTTGTCAACGATATTTGCCGGCAAATTGCCATTTGATGCAGGCGCCTGTGGACCGCGGAGCACATTCCTAGTGCCTATCGCTTTCCTTGCTTTAGCAAGAAGCTCCGACACCTCTCCACTTCCGATTGCCGCTTCTGTTCCGGCTTTACTCTGATTGCTTTCCTGCTCTCCAGCGCTTGACTGTGACTTATTTACCGCCTCCAAAACACTAACTTGCCGATTTGTCCCCGTAGCATTCTTGTCACTTTTGCTTGGTGTAGCTGCCTTAGTCTTCTCTTTTGTAGCTAAGCCATCTGCTTCAGCTTGCACCCTCTGCTCCGATACGGTCTTATTAACGGTCGTAGCGGCAAAAGACTGAGAAGGCACAACTCCCATTCCCGGTGTAAAAATTAAAGTTCCTATCAAACACGAAACCAATCCCACCGAAAGCTTTCTCATGCCATAGCGAGGCTGCCTCTCCGCATTCTTCGCTTTCTTAGCATCTATAGCCTTTTTCATCAATTCCAATTGATCCATTGCAAAATCCTCCCATAGATTACTTGCTATTTTTTGTAAATGTAATACGAATATATTGTACACAATTATACAAAAATCCAAACCTGTTATTTTTTTAAATTATATCACTTTTTATCCAAAAATATTGCAAATTCAAGAAAATTCATAAAAATTCATGATATTCTCTACCCCCCCCCCAGTATATTTAACAACAAAATAGTTGTTTTATGCGGACGCATCGACTTGCCATGAATTGTGCCATTTGCTGGTGAGTTGACAGTTTGCAGGCGAGGTTGTTTTATGCGGCTAAGCGGACAAAAAGAGTTTGTAATTAGGTTTACAGGTCCTTTTGCCAAAGTCGAAAATCTTACCGTAATTTCAACTAGTTTTCTGAAGAAATTTACGGGTCAAATCGCCAAAATCGAAAATTCTACCGTAATTTTTGAGAGGTGTTTACGGGTCATTTTACAGAAAATGGGAATTATACCGTAATTGTGACAAGAGATTTACGGACCATATTACAAAAAATGGAAATTATACCGTAATATACGCAAAAAATTACGGGCCAAAACGCAAATAATGGAAATCTTACCGTAACGACAGTCTTAAACTACTACCTATGTCAAGGACACTCAAGTGAATTTTTACGTGGTCCATAATA
>USBT01000060.1 GCA_900553025.1 uncultured Eubacteriales bacterium
CTACTTCACCGTTTTTCTTTCCTGTCTGCTCGTCTGGTAGCTGTTTTGCTACTTCATTCTTTATTGCCTCAGGGAATTCCTTGATGCTTGAATCTTTCGCTACCTTAAACTCATGCGTTACCTTGTAGGTCTTTGCTTTAACAAGCCCAAAGTCTTTTGTTAAATCTGAATCTCCTGATTTCATTACAAAATTATCAGTTGTTTTAGATTGATTGTTACTCATTGCATATCCGTCAGGAGCCACAATTTCAACCTTGTACTCCCCTGGGGCTACTTCAAACAAGTACTTTCCACTCTCATCGGTAGTGGCTTTAATCTCTTTGCCGTCTTTGTCTTTTGCAGGCTTTCCTTCTTTATCAAGAAGTTTTACTGTTACGTCCTTTAAAGGTTTCTCGGTGTTATCTTGAATGCCATCATTATTAGCATCATTCCACACATAATCCCCAATTTTGACTTTTTTCTCAGTATTTACAATGACAATTTTGATGTCGTTTTCCACATAAGAAGCAATATCTTTACCACCAGAAATTTTAACACTTCCGTCACCATTTACAACGAACGAATCTGCTTCAACAGTTGTTTCATTGCCGGTAGCAGTGTCAACAGCCGTAATCTTAAACTTTTTGTCGTAATTTCCGGCTTCAGTTATTTTGTATGTGCCTGGCAATTTAAGGTCGCCGATCGCAACATTTCCGTCCTTTTTTAAATTTACTGTTTTCGCATAATTAGAACCGTCAGGTCCAGATATAGTTATTTCAAAATTTTCATCAGGAAAAGCAGGATTTGCTCCGTCAACTCCTTTGAGTTCTTTTGCTACAGTTAATTTAACAGGGTCAACCTCAGGAGAAACAGCTTCCGCAGTTGTATTATTTATTTCTTCTTCCTTGAACTTTTCTACTACTGTAACCTCTGTTTTTCCATTTGTCTTAAAGGTTTTATTTCCAGTTTTCTCCCAGCCGTCCTTCATGGTCAGAACATAGCTTAATTCTTCATAATAGACCTTGTCAGCCTCGGGAGCATTCTCGTCCTTTACAAGAGTTGGTCTGCCGACATTCCACTCGATATGCCCATTACCCGTTCCATCAGCAGATTTTACATACTTAGCTTCGCCTTTTGTAGTCTTTATTTCAGTAGGCTCAGAGAATTCATCACCTATAACATCCTTAAGGCTCTCATCTATAATTTCTTCACCCTCTATCTGTTTTAAAATACTGTCTATGGTATTTCTGAAATTTTTCGATGAGCTTGGATAGAATTTGTTAGGACTTGCCATTCTCTTAAGATAGCCATTTGTTTCGTCATTAGTAACTAATCCAACTACATATAAGTCGTTAATATTCCCTGCTTCTTTTATGGCATTGGCTTCTATTACTGTATTCTCTGGAATGTCCCAATACATATATCTTCCTTGGTTGTCTATGCCATACATAGCATATTGAATATCACAGCCCCAACCAATTCTATTTAAAATATTGCTTCGTCCCGCTTGAGTATTAGGATTTCCGTCAGAATAAATAAAAGTAGATGCCGGTATTTTGCCATTAGATACATATGCGTCCCTTGATGCAAAGGCGGAGCCAAATTGACTAACTCCATAACCAACTTTGTAATATTTCCCATTCTGCACACGATTTGTGGCTACTGTAGTGCTTCCATCAGAGGCATTTTGTACAGCATCATTATAATATTGTGGGTAATCGCTTGTTGACTTTATATTGGTTCTCCATTCAAAGAAATTTCCAAGGCCTCCCTGCTCATTAGATAACTTTGTAATATCTACTTTATATCCAACGGTTGGCTTTCCATCAGTTACCAATACCACGACTCTATTTCTCTTTCCATCAGTATCTTGCTTCTTTAACTCACTCATTGCCTTGTCCGCTTCATGAAGAGCCATTTGAGTGAATGTCCCTCCTTGTGGCTGTATTGGGTTTAAAGCATTTTTTATATCTTCAGGATTTTGTGTGAAGCCTGTATGCTTAGTTAGTGATTCATAAAAACGGTTATTAGCAAATCCATATGAGTATGAATAAAGAGCTACTTTATTTTCTTTATTTTGCTTCAAAACTCTATTGGTAAGCTCCTGTATTCCTATCTTGGCATTGGTCATTCTTTGCTCGTCAACGGGAACATTTTCTCTGACTGTTCCATCAGCTTCTCTTTCTCCGTCCGCCATGGAGCCAGATCTATCAAGCACAACAAGCACATCCGTAGGTTTTCGAACCGGGTTATACTCAGCCCTTACGGTAACCTTCCATTTATTGACCTCGCCCTTTACAGGCTCTGCCGTTTTGATAATTTGGGCCTCGCCATCCTTCAAAGCCTTCTCTGTTGGTGTGACGGGCGCAGCGTTTGCCGCCAATGGCATAGAAAAAACTACACTACTCAACACAAGTGCTAAATTTAAAACTAATGCCAAAATTTTCTTTACACTCTTCAACTCTCTTCTCCTTTCAGAATCATAAAAAATAATAAAATATAATTTCCATTTTCAAAAATATTAATAATATTTATAAAATGCAAAAAAGACCAACCGAAATAGTAAGCCTTTGTAAGGTTTTATTTCAATCAGTCTTTTGTTATGTATCAGATAATATGTCTATTATGGTGTCTGTCTGTCTGTCTGTCTGTCTGTCTGTCTGTCTAAGCATATTCATAAGTTCTTTCCTCTGTCAAGCTTTGCCAGTACATTCTCTCCATTTTCTTATCTATATTTTATCAAGGCATTTTATAAAAATCAATGTTTTATTTTTCAATTCAAAAGTTTTTTCTTAAATACAGAATATACTATTGGTAAATATCGACAAAGCCCATCGGGGGGGGTAGAATAAAGGTGCAATCTGACTATTTTATTATGATAAATTTTGGAGATTCAATCTCAGCATTCCTATCTAAAATGTGTCAGGTAATGCCAAGTAAGTATCAACAAAATAATGGTTATAAGAGGTGTCGACAATGAGAAAAAAATGGACGCTGCGTAAAAGCAAGAGAATCAGCACTAAAATTTTAATTTTAGCAATATCTATGGTATTCGTTTTCACAATGCTACCTATTCATTCTTTAGCAAATGAATCCAGCAGTATGCAAAATGATACAAATTTAAATCATCTAAACGAAAACCATGCTCCAGAACCAGCCAAAATCGGAACGGAAAAGGAGCAGGATGGCATAAACGCTCAGAAAGAAAATAACAGAACTAACATCCTGAGCGAAAATGGCTTAAACTCCCAAGATATAGAGCAAAATGAAGCTCAAGTAAGGAAAGCTCCGCGAAAAGCACCTCCTGAAAATGGGATAGTTGAGATAGGCTCATTTGATGACTTAAAGCCTTATCTTGAAAAGGGCAAATACACATTTTTGACAAATAATGACTACTCTGCTCTTTTGCTTAAATCGGGCAACTATGTATTTACCAATGACATAGAAATCGACTTAAACGACCCGTATTTTGACGATAAGAGGGTGGAAATTGAGAGAGGTATTATTTCTCATGACAACAAAGATGGAATGTTAAGTATTGATGGTGGCAATCACAAGATAACATTCAAGGGTAAGAAAGTAGCTCCTTTGTTCGCTGGAATTAGGGCTAAAAATGCAAACATTTCGAATATGAGCGTTGAATATCAGGCTAGCGTGAGCGGATATGGTTTTATCGGGGAGCTAATTTCTTTTGGCGAGCCCGTTGATGCGAACGGCTTTGATATTAATAACTCAATTATTAAAAATATTAAGGTAAAGGTAAATGGAAATATTGAATCCAAAGAAGTTTGGGGAAATGTTATAATAGACAACCATTTCGCAGACCAATTTAGAAAGGGAGAGATCGCAAGTGGACTATCATGGTTTTTGAGCAAAACCTCTCTTGAAGATATAGACCTAGAAGTAACTGGTAATATAGGCTCTGATAAAGCTCCTGCTGATAAAAATTTCAGATCTGGAGCTACTGGACTCATCTTCCATTGGGACAAAAAGATGCCTACAAAAGATACACCGTCAGGCGATGAAATATATATGAAGCACAATACTGCTATGCTAAAGAAAGCGGGGCAGATTGTAAATGTAAATATAAATATCGGTGGAAATGTTCAGGCGTATGCTTATTCACAGGGGTATTCAGCAGGTGTTTCAAACGATCTTGGGACAGCATGGGTTGACAATCTTCATGTAAATATCAAAGGAGATATATTAACAAAGTTACATAATGGCGGAATCAATCAGCCAGGAGGAGAATCCACCTATGCTCATGGCATAAGCGATGAAATTGGAACATTTATCAATTCTAGCCTAGATGTAAATAATATTGTCATAAATGCTGAGGATGGAATGGCAAAGAGCAATTCCTTTACTCAGATGTACCTCGTCGCAGCGATAAATAGCAAGGGATGGGCTGAAAATCTATCAAATAATAAGTTTAATGTTCGTGGCAAGATGAGCAATAATGCACCATTTAAAAATACTATGGGTCTTGGATTCGGAAATGGTTGGAACAGCTCTGGCAAATATGGTGTAGATTTCTTGCAGATATTTGAAAATAACGAGATGCAGGTTGGTGCAGTGGAAATCAAAAATGCTGAAAGCCCGCAGACTGCATTTGTAGGATTGGCACAGAAAGTATATGCAGGAAAGCAATCTGCTCTGGGAAGACCTGAACTTCCTGAGGCAAGCTTAAAGAATAACAGCCTTAAAGTTGGAAAAGTCGACATAGATACACCTAAGGCGTATGGCATGATATATCCTTTCATGATGCAAGCTACAAATTCAAAGGATAATACCGTAAGCTATGGGGATATAAATTGCAAGACCGATGTAATTAACTTCACTGGAATGGGCAATGTAGAAGCAAAACAACCTATAAATACTCCGCATCCTTGCCTTACTAAGGGGAATACACTCGAATTCGGTACGATTAATCTTGAAGGCAAGACAGGAAATACAATTTCACTAATGGCAGGATCTCAAGGCGAAAATCAGCCTATTGAGGACTGCTCAGTTAAGGCAAAGGCTCTAAGTGTAAATCTCACAGATGAAAATGAAAATAAATATAGCACATCAATTGCAGGAATTGCAACATATCAGCAATCTCCTATAAAGGGATGTAGAGTTTATGTGGGAGATGTTGATATCAAAAATCGAACGCAAAAGGCTTTGTACATGGGGCTTGGAACTGCTTTCTCAAAAAATAGCAAAATTGAGGGTTCCGCAGTATTTATCGACAAGGATTTTAAACTCGATACGGCAGGAACAAAATACGCGGGCGGATTCGCAGGATATGCAAACAATATGATGATTGATAACTGCGATTATCAGATAAATGG
>USBT01000061.1 GCA_900553025.1 uncultured Eubacteriales bacterium
CAGATTGCTAAAGACACTTGAGGAACCGCATGGGAAAACAATAATTTTTCTATTAACTGATAGAATAGAACTACTTAGGCAGACTATTAGGTCAAGATGTAGCAATATGTATCTTGGCGAAGCTATTTTGTTAGATCGAAACGAAGAAATTGATGAACTCGTTGATAATCTTAGGGAGAGCAAATTTTTTTATAAGTCAAAAAACATGCTTTTGACTCAACTTAAAAATTATGAGGATGCTTATGGACTATTACAAAGTATCGAAGATAATTTAAGAATGAGATTATACGATGGGGAAGATCCAAACCAGCTTTTGTACGAAATTGATGCTGTAATAAAAGCACGTAAATCGCTTAGCAGAAATATAAGTATTGGAAACGTGTTTGGTGTTATGATATTGAAATTTGGAGGATTTGATGACTAAAGTTGTCGGAGTAAAATTTAGAAATACTGGCAAAACATACTTTTTTGATCCGCAGGACTTAAGCATTGTGCAGGGAGATTATGTTATCGTTGAAACTGCTCGAGGAATTGAATTCGGCAAGGTATATCTTGGGATAACGGAAATGAAGAACGAAGATATATCAAGGCCTCTTAAGCCTGTGATTAGAATCGCTAATGAGGAAGACCATAAGCAGCATATGGAGAATGAATCGAAAAGAGAAGAAACTATGGCGATTTGTCAGGAGCTGATTCTGAAAAGAAATCTTGATATGAAGCTTGTTGATGTGGAATTTACTATTAGCGGAAACAAGGTAATTTTTTATTTTACCGCAGATGGTAGAATCGACTTTAGAGAATTGGTTAAAGATTTAGCTAGTGTCTTTCATATGAGGATTGAACTCAGGCAGGTAGGTTCAAGAGATGAAGCTAAGATGCTTGGTGGAATCGGGAACTGTGGAAAAAGCTTATGCTGTACTACTTGGCTTTCTGACTTCCAGCCAGTCTCAATTAAGATGGCAAAGAACCAGAATCTTTCTTTGAATCCAACAAAGATATCGGGCGTATGTGGGCGTCTTATGTGCTGTCTTAAATATGAGAATGATCTTTATATTAAACTTAGAGATGGTATTCCTGATAACGGT
Source organism: uncultured Eubacteriales bacterium (assembly GCA_900553025.1). Taxonomy (GTDB): domain Bacteria; phylum Bacillota; class Clostridia; order Peptostreptococcales; family Anaerovoracaceae; genus S5-A14a. The sequence continues at coordinate 1,086 of USBT01000061.1, forward strand.
GAGAAGGTTAAAACACCTGATGGTATGGGTAAGGTTTTTGATACGAATATACTCGAAGAAACGGTGAGGGTGAGGCTGTTTACAGGGGAACTTGATGAGAATGGTAACGAAAAACTAGAAGCTGATTTAAGGGTTTATCCAAAGCAGGAGATTCAAAGAACAAAGAAGTCTAAGACGACAAATAAAAAATTTAAAGACGGATGTGAATCATGCAACGCTTGTCAAAGTTCTCCAGAGGAAGGCATAGATGAATGATAATGATGTGCGAGTCTGCTGGGACAAAATAGGGTTCGGAGATTATAGTATTTTACAGGATAGAGAGCAATTTTCATACGGTATTGATGCGGTCCTGCTTGCAGATTTTGCCGCAAATTTTATTAATGAAAAGAAGAAATCTACTGAAGGAATAGCGGTTGACCTAGGTACTGGCACGGGAGTAATTCCGCTCATCCTAGCACATAAGACAAGTCTTGATAAAATTATAGGACTGGATATTGAAAAATATTTTGTGAAGCTAGCAAAGAAGTCTGCGGTTAAAAACGGATTGGATAAAAGAGTATTTTATGAGGTTTGTGATGTCAGGGAGAACAAAGGCCTTGATTTTACAAATGCTCCAGAATTCAGAGATAGTGAAATGCTAAATCGTCATAGCCTTGAATGTGATTTTGTTTTGTGTAATCCTCCGTATTTCAAATCTAATGCTAGCATTCCAAGTATGAATTCGATTAAGGACGCTGCAAGACGTGAAATAAAGGGTAGTTTGAGCGATTTTTGCTTTTTCGCTTCAAATATTCTGAAAAGAGGCGCAGAGTTTTACCTTATACATAAACCAGAGAGGCTTATAGATGTGTTCGCTTCCCTAAGAGATGCTTGTCTTGAGCCTAGAGATATCAGAATGGTTTCATCGAACATTAGTGGAGAACCAAAATTTGTTCTCGTTCGCAGCATTAAGAATGGAGGAGAAAATCTTAGATTCATGAGGCCTATGGTTATTTATGAAAATGATGGTAACTATACTCAGGAAATCTTAAAAATTTATGAAAGAGTATAGTGATTATTATTGCTAAATTTTGGAAAAACTTGTATAATTTAACTTATAAAGGGAGGATTGAATATGTTAACACTGGATGTGAAAACTGTGCTTTTGGGAATTTTAATTATAGCTTTAATCGTTTTGGTTGTCTTTATTATCGTGCTAATTGCCAATGCTTTGAAGGCACTAAAGAGGGTATTGCTTATACTCGAGGATGCACAAGCGGTAAGTGCGATTGTTGCAAATAGGGCAGATCAACTTGATGAAGGTGTTGATGGTGTTGTTGAATCTGTTTCAAATTTCAAAGATGGATTTAAGGACAAATTGAGTGCGACATCTCCTAAGACATTGATTTCTAATTTTTCTGACATCAGGAATGCAGGGAGCACGGTCAAGGATATTGTTCTTAACTTCTCAGGTCTTGCAGGTAGCGCTCGAGATGGCGGATCAGGCCGCGCTAAGAGAACTATGAAGAGCGAACAGGTAAGAGAAGAGAGAAGAGCCAGAGGCTCAAGATTTGCACCATCAAGAAGAAAGCAAATAAATGAAAAAACTGCTGAGAGAAGAGCAGTTAGGGAGTCCAATTGTTTTGATGGGGAGGATAGGAAATGAAAACAACAGGTATAACAAGGCCGGTTGATGCTCTTGGAAGGGTTGTAATCCCGGTTGAACTGAGAAGGGTTCTCAATATTAAGACAGACGATTATCTTGAAATATTCGTCGACGGGGAATATATTATGCTAAAGAAATTTGACGCATCATGTGTATTTTGTGGCAGTAAAGAAAATATCAAAGAAATTCGTGGCAAAAATATATGCGAGAGCTGCGTTAATGAGTTAAAAAAACTCTAAATCTAAAAGGTTTTGGTATTTAGGAAATAAAATGGTCCGGGTCAGGGCAATGCTGTGGCTTGGGCTTTTAATTTAAAGAGAATAACAAAAGGAGGCATTTGAATGGCACATTTTTTTAACGAACCATCGAGAACTTTTAATGAATATCTTTTGGTACCAGGGTACTCTTCAAAGGATTGCAGACTGGAAAATGTCAATCTGACCACGCCAATCGTTAAATTCAAAAAAGGAGAGGAGCCTGCGATAAAGGCTAGGATTCCTCTGGTATCAGCTGTAATGCAGGCAGTATCAGATGATAAAATGGCTGTTGCACTCGCAAAAGAAGGTGGTATTTCGTTTATATATGGATCACAGTCTATCGAAAGTCAGGCTGAGATGGTCAGAAGGGTGAAGTCATATAAGGCGGGCTTCGTTACAAGTGATAGCAATTTAAGACCAGACCAGACGATGGCGGATGTGATAGAGCTAAAAAAAAGAAAGGGCCATTCAACTGTTGCAATCACAGATGACGGTACGTCGGATGGAAAAATTCTCGGTATTGTTACAGGAAGAGATTATAGGCCGAGCAGGATGGCTCCAGAAACACCGATTTCTGAGTTTATGACGCCGTTTGAGGAACTGGTTTATGCTGAAGAAGGCGTTACACTAAGCGAGGCCAATGATATTTTGTGGGCACATAAGCTCAATGCGCTTCCTATAATAGACAAAAATCAGCGATTAACGCACTTCGTATTTAGAAAGGATTATGATAATCACAAATCCAATCCTAATGAATTGCTTGACCAGCACAAAAGATATGTGGTAGGCGCTGGGATAAATTCAAGGGACTATGAGGAGAGAGTACCTGCTCTTGTTGATGCGGGCGTTGACGTTATCTGCATAGATTCCTCTGAGGGATTTACAGAGTGGCAGTCTGAAACTATCGCATGGGTTCGCAAAAAGTATGGAGATAATCTTAAAATCGGTGCTGGTAATGTTGTCGATAGAGATGGATTTATGTTCCTCGCTGAGGCAGGTGCTGACTTTGTGAAGGTTGGAATCGGTGGAGGTTCAATCTGTATAACAAGAGAACAGAAAGGTATCGGGCGAGGACAGGCTTCTGCTGTGATTGAGGTCGCTGCTGCTCGTGATGAGTATTTTAAGAAAACAGGAGTTTATGTTCCTATATGCTCTGACGGTGGCATCGTTTATGACTATCACATGACGCTTGCACTTGCTATGGGAGCAGACTTCATAATGCTGGGCAGATATTTTGCGCGATTCGACGAGTCCCCTACAGCAAGGCTAGTTGTGAACGGCAACTATGTTAAGGAATACTGGGGTGAGGGTTCAAACAGAGCAAGAAACTGGCAGAGGTATGATATGGGCGGCGATTCAAAGATGAAGTTTGAGGAAGGAGTTGACTCATATGTGCCTTATGCGGGTCCGCTGAGAGAAAATGTTCAGCTTTCACTCAACAAAGTAAAGGCAACCATGTGTAACTGTGGATTTTTGGATCTTGCTGGTCTACGCGAAGGGGCAAAAATCACACTCGTTTCTGCGACATCTATCGTTGAGGGCGGTGCGCATGATGTTATTCTCAAAGATTCTTCACAAAATAGTATGAGGTAGGATGTATGAGTAAAGAGAAAATTTTTGTGCTTGATTTTGGAGGACAGTACAACCAGTTGATAGCAAGGCGAGTGAGAGATAATGGCGTATACTGTGAAATTCACTCTTACAAAATGCCGATTGAAGAAATAAAGGCTGCTGCTCCGAGCGGTATTATTTTGACAGGTGGACCTAATAGCGTGTATGGGGACGATGCTATTTTGGCTGACCCTAAATTGTTTGAACTCGGGATTCCGATTCTTGGGATTTGTTATGGCGCGCAGCTCATGGCGCATATGCTCGGTGGAAATGTTGAAACTGCACCAACAAGCGAATACGGGAAAACGCGGATGCAAGTAACATTTGATAAATCAAAACTTATGAAGGACGTTCCCGAAGAAACTGTTGTGTGGATGAGCCATACAGACTATATTAGTAAACTCCCACCTGCATTTTACAAAACAGCCTCAACCGAGGTTTGTCCAGTGGCTGCCATGGAAGATAGCAGGCGCAGGCTTTATGCCGTGCAATGTCACCCAGAAGTTACCCATTCGGTTGACGGAGATAAGGTCCTAAGGAACTTCTTATATGAGATTTGCGAGTGCAAGGGAGATTGGCAGATGTCATCTTTTGCTACAAATACAATTGAAAAAATAAAGGCGACTGTAGGCGATGGCAAGGCACTTTGTGCCTTATCAGGTGGCGTTGATTCGAGTGTGGCAGCGGGGC
>USBT01000062.1 GCA_900553025.1 uncultured Eubacteriales bacterium
TAGAACCTAATGTAGGAGTTGTAACCGTTCCTGACGAAAGAATCAAAAGACTTCATGAAATATATAACTCGAGAAAAACAATATATACGACAATTGAATTTTCAGATATTGCAGGCTTGGTGAAAGGGGCTTCAAAGGGAGAAGGACTTGGAAATAAATTCCTAAGCCATATTAGGGAGGTAGCGGCTATAGTACATGTTGTAAGATGTTTTGAGGATGAAAATATTGTACATGTTGACGGCAAAATTGATCCAATCTCAGACATAGATACAATAAATATGGAGCTAATACTTTCTGACATGGAGATGCTAGATAGAAGAATTACTAAAACTCAAAAGAATTTAAAAGGAGATAAGTCCTTGCAGTCGGAGCTAGATCTTCTAAAAACGGTATATGATTTTATTGCAGGAGGACAATCCGCAAGAGCTATGGAACTATCAGATGAAGAGTCCGAGTTTGTGGATTCGTTAAATTTACTCTCATATAAGCCGATAATTTACGTGGCTAATGTATCAGAAAACCAAATTTCTGATAAGGAAATAGCGAATAATGAAATGATAAAGAAATTGAACACATTCGCGAAGTCAGAAGATGCGGAAGTTGTTGTCATATCGGCTGCAATAGAATCTGAGATTGCCGAACTTGACGATGAAGAAAAGTCTATGTTTTTGCAGGAACTTGGTATTCAAAATTCTGGACTTGATCAGTTAATCAAAGCATCATATAAATTGTTGGATTTAATTTCATTTTTAACAGCTGGTGAGGACGAGGTGCGAGCATGGACTATCAAAGATGGAACCAAGGCACCACAGGCTGCTGGCAAAATACACACAGATTTTGAGAAGGGGTTCATACGTGCAGAAACAATCGCTTATGACAAACTAATGGAATGTGATGGTAAGCTTTCTTTGGCAAGGGAAAAGGGATGGATAAGGTCGGAAGGTAAGGACTATGTAGTTAAAGATGGTGATATAATGAATTTCCTGTTTAACGTGTAGTTTGATAATCGATAGCAATTAGGAACAAAATAGTTGCCATTTATGCGGAACTGTCTGTCCTAGGCTTCAAGAAATGAAAGAAGCATTAATCGACATTGTTAGTTCAAATATAAACAAAATAAAGTAATACTCTTTACACCATATGGGAAAAAATGTAAATTGTGATTAATAGATGACCACCAATCAAGGTGGTCTTTTAATTTGGCAGAAATACGATTGAATTGTCAAATGTAAAATGCGTTGCTAGTAGTATTTATGATTTTTAAAGTATTTACTTTAACTATTTTGTAGCGTGGTAAGGAGGAGAGGAATATGATTAAAAACAAAGTTTTAAACAAATGTTGTAGTATGCTTGTTGCGCTTATCGTAACTTTAAGTTTGATTTTACCAAGTATGCTAATGCCCCAAGAGGTCAATGCTGGAACGGATAGTGTAACACTAAATATTCGGAGCAATCCGTCAGGAGGATTTAGAGCAAGTGGTAAGTCTAGTCTGAGTAATAATCAGAGGCTTTTCACTGAAAAAGGCGCAAAATTTAGAAACTCTAGTGGTAAGACACTATACTGTATAGATCCGTTGACGGAGGCTGTTGCAGGGGCGCATCAAACTTCGACTTTAGTAGGATATTACGGATTAACGCAGTATGATGTTAACTATATGGCTTGTGGTGTTGACTATCTTAATAAAAACTACGGAGCAGATGATGCTGAAGCACTAGCACAGTTTTTCGTATGGGAGTACCTAAATGGAAGAACAACATATACGGCAACCGTTACTCCAACAGGAATATCATCAAGTACATATAGTATTGGTATGGCTGGAGCTAAAAATTTTGCAGCATCTAAAGCGGATAGTGCAAAAGGAACAGGAATTTTATATACGACAGGGCATTCTCAACCAAGTGCACAGTTTTCAGTAAGTTATGCAGGGTACGCAAAATTAAAGAAAGCAACTAAAAGCAATAAACACCTAACTAAACTTTGCCCTGAACAATATACACTTGCGGGCGCTGAATATGGCGTGTACGCAGATAGCGGTTTAACAAAATATATTGGAACGCTTAAAACAAATGCGAATGGAGATAGTAACACACTTGAACTAGATCAAGGCATATTCTATGTAAAAGAATCGAAAGCACCAAAGGGATATAAGCTTGACTCGACCGTATATACACTTGATGTCAAAGCAGGTGAAACAACAGTACTTAATGTAACAGACGAGCCGTTATTTGCCCCTTTATCATTTAAGATCCAAAAGAAAATAGAAGAAGGAGCAGATAAGAACCTTAGCCTTGAAGGAGCAGAATATACAGTAAAATATTATAAGGATTTCCTAAATGAGGAACAGGTAAAAACTGCTACTCCATTTAGAGCATGGGTATTTAAAACTAATGAAAAAGGCGCATTTGGATTGAACGAAAAAGATAAGATAAAGGGAGATGAACTATTTAAAAATGATAAATGTATACCAGTTGGCTTGTTAGGAACATACACAATAGAAGAAACCAAAGCACCTAAGGGTCTAGCTAGAACAGAAGGAATCATATCGTTACAGCAAGTTAAACCAAATCAAAGTGCGACTGGCGTAACAGTGATGAAAGACGTAATAGATATAGAGAAGACTCAAAAGGTAAACATCAAAATACAGAAAAAAGACGCTGAAACAGGCGAAACAAAGCCACAGGGTTACGGAAGCTTTGCAGGCGCAAAATTTAATGTATGGATGTATGATCCACTACAGCTTATGGACGTTCTTGTTGGAACAATTGTAACAAATAAAAACGGCACAGGCGAGCTTGTAAAACTTGCCCCTGGTCTATACACAATCGAAGAAATCGAAGCACCAGCGGGATATAACAAAAATCCTAACAAGGTAAAGATTGAAGCAAGAGTAAAAGAGCTTAACACCGCATACTTTGATTATTTTGCAACCATAGCAGAAAAGCCTATAACAGTAACAGTAGACAAAACATCAATTGATGAGGTAGGAGCGAAAGTATCTGTTAAAGGAGCAGTCCTAGCCCTATATAATTCTAATGATGAAAAGGTCGAAGAGTGGACAAGTGATGGCAAGGTTCACACATTTAAAGGACTTGCAAAGGGTGATTATGTAATCAAGGAAGTTAAAGCACCAAAGGGATATTTGCCACTTGAAGAAGATTATAAGTTTACTGTAAAAGAGGTAGAAGAAGTTCAAGAGCAAGATGTATTTAACGAGGCAATTCCTGAAGTAAATACAGTAGCTAAATTTGATACAGGAGTTAAAGAATCCCTACCTAAGGAAGAAGTAACAGTTCTTGACAAGTTTGAATATAAAAAGGTGCTAAAAGACCGCCCTTATGAGATAAGAGCTAAGCTTGTCGAAAAGAATAATGTATCAAACGTTATCGCAGAAGATAATAAGGAGTTTACACCAGAAGATTATAAAGGTGAAGAAACACTTAAATTTACATTTAACGCAAGAGAGCTAGAAGGCAAAAGACTTGTAGTTTTGACAGAGCTTCATAGGCTTGACAGAAAGGGTAACACGCTCGTTGCAGTACACAAAGATATAAACAATATTGATGAAACTGTAGTAATTCCTAAGATTAAGACAACTGCGACAGATAAAAAAGACGATGATAAAGAGATACTTGCAGCAGAAAAACAGACAATAGTAGATAGGGTCGCTTATACTAATCTAATTATTGGAAGAAAATATAAGGTTAGGGGGAAGCTTATGGATAGGGAAACTGGAAAGCCAATCCTTGATAATGGTAAAGAAGTAACAGCAGAAAAAGAATTTACCGTCGAAACAAGTAACGGCTTTGTAGACTTAGAGTTTACGTTCAATACAATACCTTTTGCAGGTAAAACTGTTGTAGTATTTGAAGATGTATATCAAAATGGAAAGTTAGTTGGTACACATAGCAATATAGATGACATTAATCAGAGTATAAAAATATTGGAAAAAGAAAAGGTTAAAACAGGGGACGATGAGAATATACTACATAGTATTTTCGGAATAGTACTAGCAGGAAGTCTTATGGTAGCATTTAGAATCAAAAAAAGATATTAAAATATTTAGAATTTGTCAGGGTAAGTGAATTTAAATTATATTAATTTCTTACCCTGATAATTTTATTTTATTTTCGACCCAAAAACCAGTTGACAGAGATTCCATATTTTGATAGTATATTAGACGCAATGATTTTCTAAAGACTTGTTTCCTATTTAAATTTTCTGTTGAAAATTCAATGGGATGTGCTAAAATATAGATGGGATGTGGCGGTGTAGCTTAGTTGGCTAGAGCGTCCGGTTCATACCCGGAAGGTCGGTGGTTCGAGTCCACTCGCCGCTACCATATAAGGGCGCATAGCTCAGCTGGGAGAGCACCTGCCTTACAAGCAGGGGGTCATAGGTTCGAGCCCTATTGCGCCCACCATAAATCAGGATGGCCTGGTAGTTCAGTTGGTTAGAATGCCAGCCTGTCACGCTGGAGGTCGACGGTTCGAGCCCGTTCCAGGTCGCCATTTTTAAAATATGATATAATATGCTGGCGTGGCTCAACGGTAGAGCAGCTGATTTGTAATCAGCAGGTTGGGGGTTCGATTCCCTCCGCCAGCTCCATAACTCCAATATGATAGTATGTATTAACTAATTTTGAATCTTCTCGAGGGATTCCCGAGTGGCCAAAGGGGGCGGACTGTAAATCCGTTAGCTGAGCTTTCGATGGTTCGAATCCATCTCCCTCGACCAATTTAATAAAATTTGCGGAAGTGGCTCAGGGGTAGAGCATCGCCTTGCCAAGGCGAGGGTCGCGAGTTCGAATCTCGTCTTCCGC
>USBT01000063.1 GCA_900553025.1 uncultured Eubacteriales bacterium
CCCTAATCAAGAAAAAACAAAAAGAGGCAACCAAGTATAACAAGTCAAATCTTGAGTCCTTTAGAACCTTGCTGAATAAGCTCCCTAGCCCTGAAAATTTGGATAAGAGCACGGAAGGCAAAGTACGCCAGCTTATCAAGAACCATGACGATATGACAGGTTATCAGAAAAAGCAGCTTACAGACTCTGAGGAGCAAGCATACAAGGCAATTAAGGACGCATATGAAAAGGGCTTACCTGATACTAAGCAGTACAGTATGTCTGTGAAGTATGACCTTTCTGAAGTGCCCGAGGCAGATAAGCAGGGCATCAAGGACATGATTAAGTGGCTCCAGGACAATACTCCGATGGAGGGTAAGAGCACCGGTGAATTAAAGTGTGAGAGAATGGCGAGCGTTTTCTCCTTCAATAAGGAAAGACCAAATATTCACGGAGGCTCGATATTTACTCCAATTGACAAGGCAGAAGGAGAAACCAGGGTTGTATTCTGCCAGAGCCTTGCATATGCTGTGCGAATGCACATTAGAGCTGACCGTAATATCTCTGTCAATGATAAAAAATATGAAGATAAGAAATATGATTACAAATTATCTCATGGCAACTGGGAAATAGAGGATTATCAAGCTCAAGGCAAGGTCGCTGACGGCAATGACGGACACATGTACAGAGTCAATGGTAACTCATATGTAGTAAATGACATGAAGATTGACGGTCTTGGTAAAAATGACGCAAAAGACACGTACTTCGGATTCTTCGACTTCTCAGATTACATGGGAAAAAATGACGGGAATCAATTCTTTGTACATATCAGAGATAGCTTTAAAACGTTCGAAATGCCATACAATGATGTCACATTTACAGTGAAATTTAGTCCGGTAGATAAGAACATAGACGAAGTAAGACAACACTCACTTAACAGGCTTGCAATGCTTAATAGCTCCCTCGGAGATAAAGCCAAAGAAGCCTACAATACGGGCATAGAATCAATAAACAAGGCAGCGACTGTCGGTGAGATAAACAAAGCCTATAACAATGCAGTAGTCGCTATGAGAAAGGCGGCAGATAAGTACGGCAAAGTTAAGGTAACTGTAGAAAATACAACCTATCCGAAATCTGACGGTGCACCTTGGGATGGCAAGCTCGTAGACGAGTGGGTCGAAATCGATAAAGACAGCACCATGATGGGCTGTATCGTAAAGGCACTCGAAAAGAATGGTCACGTCCAAAAAGGAGCAGAAAATAACTACATAAGCTCTATAGATGACCTAGCTGAATTCGATGGAGGCGCACGTTCTGGTTGGATGGGCACATTAAATGGCTGGTTCACGAATTTAGGATTCGCAGAATTTACTGTCAAGAACGGAAAGCTAAGCGACGGGGACATCATAAGTGTTATGTACACGACAGACTTAGGCAATGACCTAGGCGGTAGCTGGGATAACCATGATACGACAATCAAAGAACTCGGAATAGAAGGCGGAAAACTCCTTGGTAATTTCAATCCTGGAAAGCCGGGAAACCATTATGATTATTATATATCAATCGATGGAGAAAAAGCCGACCTCAAGTTTACACCGACTGCGACAAACTCAAACTTCTTGACCAAAATTTTCTTAAACAAGAGAGTAAATAGCAACGATGAAGGCTCAGAATTTTTCAAACAGACTCAGAGCATAGGCGTAAAGAGTGGCGACACTATCTACATCGGATGCGGAATGCGAGCTTGGCCATCCATGAATAATCAGGCAGGAGGCTCACAGACTAACGAAGGAACCTGGTACGCATTCCATATCGTGACAAGCGATAACGGCTACGATGCCGTATCAAAGTCAATCAAGGAATTACCTCAAAGCATAAGATATGTGGACTACAAGGATTATGCCGATGAAGTCAAAAACACTAGAATCGCGTATGACGGTCTATCAGAATCTGCTAAGGCTAAAGTAAAGAACTTAGAAAAGCTCAAAAAGCTTGAAGCTGAAATCAATGACTACGAGTCCGTTGATAAGTGCAAGGCCCTGATTAAGGAGCTTCCAAAGGCAAACCATGCAGACAAGAGCCACAAATCGGCAATTCAAAAAGCCGCAGAAAAATATAAGGCTCTAACGCCAAACCAGAAAGCATATTTGAACACTGCCGAAAAAGAGAAGATGGAAGCATTGCTTGACTTCCTTGATACAATCACCGAAAAGTATACTATTTCTCTTGCAGAGACAAACAAAATAATTAAAGGCGAAACGGGCGATATTGTCATAGGTGTAGCAAATCCTGAGGAAACAACATATAACTCCTACTATATGACAGTAGAATATGACAAAGATAAGCTTGAATATAAAGGCATCAATACAAATGCTACTGTGGAAGACAAAAATGGAGTTCTAACAATAAGCGGCAAAGGCACGGATAAATCAACGGATTCGGACAAAATTATTTTGTCGTTCAAGGCTAAATCGACCGGAGATACCGTTATAACCCTTAAAGAATGCAAGGTAGGAAAGAATAGCAAAGATAAGGATGCGACACCTGAGGCAATCGTTCCAAACACAAATTGCAAGATTACAATCGAAGACTACACTGTAAGCATTAGTGAGGACTTTGAAGGCGACAAGACCGTAAGCCCAGGAGGCGATTATACATTCAAAGCCAAGAATCCGAACTACGAGTACAAAATAACTGCAAGCATGGGGGATAAGACGGCTGAGGTAATCGACAATCGCGATGGAACATATACGATTAAGAATGTCAAAGGCAATCTTGTAATTAGCGCTTCAAAGACACCAAAATCGTACAAGGTTATTATTAGTGGCTCTGGAAAAGATGATATTACCGCACCAGAAAATGCTAAGTATGGCTCAGATTATGTATTTACACTCAATCAAGAAGCAAACTTTGAATACATTGTAACTGTTAAGGTTAATGACAAACTAGTTAGTCCGAAAATTGATGAGGCGAGCAAGGCTTACACCTTAGACGGAACATCAATAACAGGAGATATTAAAATAGATGTCGTAAAAACTGAAAAACCTGTTATCAAAATTGATGAGCAGAAAAACAGCGACAGCAATATAGAGATAGTAGACGGAAAGCTAGTATACAACAAGCAAAAATCGACCAAGGCAGTATTTACGATACTAAACAGCAATCCAGAGAATCTCACAAAGGTAAGCGTTGATGCTAAAGAATTATCTGAAAGTGATTACACGGCTGGAAGAGGAAGCATTATCCTTACGTTAAAGAAAACTTACTTGGATAATCTAGCAGTGGGAAATCACAAACTTACCGTCGAAACAAAAGACGGCACTGTTGAAACAGAGTTCATCGTAAAGGATGAGAGTGATGCTGACAAGTATACTCCTAGTGCGGAGAAAGTCGAAGTTGATTTCGGACAGGCTGTAACAAAAGAGCTTATAAAGAAAGCTATCAAGGATATTCCTAGTGATGCAACTATTGATATCGATGAGGATACTTTACCTGACGGCAAGACAGCAGGAGCATTTGAACTAAATGTTACTATCACATATAAGGACAAATCGCAGGATAAGCTAGTTGTAAAGGGTGAAGTTAAGGAAGAAAAACCTAAGCCTGATCCAGAGAAACCAGACCCTAAGCCTGACCCTGATAAACCAAATCCTCAGAAGCCTGACCCACAGAAACCGGGCAAGCAAGATGACGCTAGCAAGGGCGGAAAGACGACTGTAGATAAAGACAACATTAAGGCTAAGGATACGGCTAAGACCGGAGATAATGCAAATCCTCTAGGATATGCAGGACTTACAATTACAGCTATAGGAACCTTGTATCTTGCAAAAAGAAGAAAGAAAACCCTTTAAAAGCACTGCAAATGAGTAACAAAGAGTTATACCGCGAGATTATCAACAGTATTATTTTGAATAACATTTTGTAACTCAAAGCAGAATTTAAAGTGACTTAACCTCTTATGTAGAACTTAAAACTATTTAACTTCTTATGCAGAGCTTAAAGCTACTGAAGTTCTTTCGCAAGAATGAGAGCTACTTAATTTCTTACGCAGTTGCACTAGTTAGCTAACAGAAATATTTTGTACAAAAATTAATACAAAATATCCAATGCCCCCTTGACAACATATTTGTCGAGGGGGTATAATTATTGTATAGTAAAAAATACATTTGCTTTCTGGAGATTAGAACCGGAATATGAGGGGAAACAGGTTAGAATCCTGTGCGGTCCCGCCACTGTAAGTTGCACTTAATCAAACTAAATGCCATTTGATATAATTTGGTGCCATTTAATACCATTGGAGTTCAATTGATGCCATTTGATACCATTGAAGGTTAATCGATGCAACGAGCCAGGCTACCTCGGCAAATCGGACTAGAGCGACGGACTCGACTATATTAGGCAATATATTTATGTTGTCTGGTATATTGAATTAGAATTTTGGTTGCGCTCTGGTCGCAACTTTTTTATTTTAATTAAATTCTGAATGCTCGACAGCATTTACCAATCAGACATTTACGAATTTGACTGCTCGACAGCGTCTAGTAATCAGATATTTACGAATTTGAAATTTTCAATTAACCAATGGGTTAGTTTCTTTAATCTTCTTTTTTGTGGGTCAGGCGTAATTGCTATGACCCACCTTTCATTTGTTTAACTCTAGTTGTGACTTCTTAGCATATTTCGGCTTATAGGACAAAAAGAGTTGGTAAAAGTCGGTGTGAAGATTGAAATTTCAGCTTTATGGCGATTTTAAGTTGTTTTTAAGAAGATATAGGGTGGACAAAAAGAGTTGGTA
>USBT01000064.1 GCA_900553025.1 uncultured Eubacteriales bacterium
AAGGTTATAGGAGTAAATGTATGGAATTTACAGGCGTTTTTGACTCCACATTTTGGAATACACATCCTTTTTGGCAAAATTGAAAACCCTAGCGTAAACCTAGCATAATCATAGCGAGGCGGTTACGGGTCATATTGGCAAAACTGAAAATCTTACCGTAAATTTCGGAGCGACTTTACGGGTCATATGTTAAAAAATGGAAATTGTACCGTAAAATTCAGCCTTCCGAGTCTCCCCTAAAAATCTTATGAATTTCAACCTTCTGAGGTGTATGACCTTGTCTGCCCTGTTCCCTAAAATTCCCGTAGAATCCTCCCTAAATTTCTCCTAAAACACAGGAACAACAGCCTTACCGTATTTTTTCTCAATGAATTTCTTGATTTTATCTGATGTCATTGCTTTCAAAAGTGCTTTGGACTTTTCACTGTCCTCATTGCCCTTCTTGACCGCTATAATATTTGCATAGGTCTTAGCAGCTGCACTGTCGGATGACTCAAATGTAATTGCGGTTTCTTCCTTAATTCCGGCGCTAAGTGCATAATTCCCATTTATCACACCCATTGCGACAGAAGACATGCTTCTTGGAATAATAGCCGCTTCAAGTTCCACAATCTCGAGCTTTTTAGGATTCTCAACAACATCCTGTTTTGTTGCAGTTAGACCAGCATCTTTTTTCAGTTTAATCAATCCCTCAGACTCAAGTAACAGCAATGCTCTTGCCTCGTTCGTCGTGTCGTTAGGTACAGCTATTTTGTCTCCTTCAGCAAGCTCATCTATGCTCTTTTTCTCACCCTGATATAATCCAAGCGGCTCGTAATGTATTGCGCCGATGCTCACCAGCTCAGTTTCCTGTTTGGCATTAAACTCATCCATGTACGGCTTATGCTGAAAATAGTTGGCATCAATATCCCCTGCGTCAAGTGCTTTATTGGGCTGAACATAATCCTGGAATTCCACAACTTCAAGCTTGTACCCGTCTTTTTCAAGCTCAGATTCAACCTCTTTTAAAATTTCTGCGTGTGGTGCAGGGCTTGCACCAACTTTTATAGTTTTGTCATCGCCATCCTTGCCCCCACAACCAGTAAGCGCAGCACTTCCAATGACAAGCGACAAAATAATTGCAATCGACACTATGTTCCTTCGTTTTAATTTCATTTTTCTTCCTCCCAAATTAAAAAATTATATCCTATTATCTGTGCGCCTAGAAATCCACATACCGAGTTCTTGTAATATTTGAACTAAGATTACAATAACCGCGATAGTAATCCATTGGACTTCTGCGTTGAATTTATATAGACCGTAGTTGATTGCAACTGCACCAAGTCCAGCCCCACCGACTATACCTGCCATAGCTGAATAGCCAAGTATGGTTACGACTGCCACAACGCTTCCAACGAGAATAGCTGGCTTCGCCTCCGTCAGCATGACCTTCGAAACAATTTGCCAATCGCTGGCTCCCATTGATTGAGCCGCTTCTATTACACCTTGATCTATTTCAAGTACTGACCCCTCTACAAGTCTAGCGATAAATGGTGTGGCTGAAACGACTAGTGGCACAATTGTGGCTGCAATTCCTATGGTAGTTCCAGTTATAAGCTGTGTAACCGGGCTTATTGCAATTAACAAAATCAGAAACGGTACAGCTCTAAAAATATTTATAATTGTTCCCAGCACAAGGTTTAAAACAGGCCTAGGTCTAATACCATTTTTACCAGTAACGACAAGTGCTATCCCAAGAGGTAATCCGAAGACATAGGAAAACGCCGTAGAAACTAGTGTCATATACACAGTATTTAAACTCTGAACTGCTAACATACTAAGCATCGCTTCCCACCTCCTCAATTTCTTCGAATTTTATACCTTGAGATTTCAAATATTTTAGTTGCTTTTCAGCCGATTCCCGATTCTCCGAAATCTGAATAACCATTTGACCCACCGAAATGCCGTCAATATTTTGTACATTCGCATACATTATATTTACTGGCTCTCCACACTGCATAATCATATTGCTGATAACAGGCTCAAAGGTAGACATGCCGTCAAATACCATTCTTACAAGACGCTTGCCAACAATAGGTGTTGTCATGCTGCTCGCTGGAAACACAAGCTTTCTCGCCGCTTCAGTTCTCGGATTTGCAAAAATATCCTTAACACTTCCAGACTCTGCAATCACACCATTTTCTATGATTGCAACCGTGTTGCATATCTGCTGTATCACACTCATCTCGTGAGTAATGATTACAATTGTAATACCATACTCCTCGTTAATTTTTTTGAGTAGCGACAAAATAGCTCTCGTAGTCTTTGGATCAAGTGCGCTGGTTGCCTCATCGCATAAAAGCACCTTTGGATTCGTAGCAAGTGCCCTCGCTATCGCAATCCTCTGCTTTTGTCCTCCCGAAAGCTGTGACGGATAGGCTTTTGCTTTATCGGAGAGTTCCACAACCTCAAGCAGCTCTTTTGCTCTTTCAACAGCCTTATCCTTTGAACATCCTGCAATTTCAAGCGGAAAACAGATATTTTCAAGACAATTTCTCTGCATCAGAAGATTAAACTGCTGGAATATCATCGCTATATCTCGGCGCTGCTTGTTGAGTTCGTTCTTACTTAAGCTCATCATATCGATGCCATCAACAAGCACTCTGCCAGACGTCGGCCGCTCAAGCAGATTCATGCATCTGACGATGGTGCTCTTACCAGCTCCTGAAAGACCAATAATCCCAAAAATCTCACCCTTTGCAATACTAAGATTTATGCCTTTCAGGGCTTGAACAGTATTAGTCTTGGTTTTAAAGGTTTTAACTACATCCTCCAGTTTAATTATGAGCGGCTTATCGCTTGGACTACCCTTATCGTGACCCGTGTCAGCACGGTGGTCGATTACCTCGTAAGAAATTGGTCTTGTTCCATTTTCATCGGTTTCCAAAGCAAGCTTATATCCGCTGCCTGGTGGCGGTATAAAGTCCCACATTGTATGAGAATCATCTCCAAAAAAATTCCACATAATCGTTCCAATCACTCCGCCGTGGAGCACACAAATACTGCTTGCCTCGCCAGTCGAGCAATTCATTCTTGTCCCATGCTCAGCAAGAACCTCCTCGATTCCTAGCATCACACGATTCTTAAATTCGTTCCTGGATTCACCTTCAGGAGGATTTATTTCACCTGTTTCATCAAAAACCCACTCCTTAAAAGCCCTATCATCTTCCAATTCTTCGTAGGTATGCTTTTCAAATACACCAAAATTCATTTCATTTAGATTTGAAATAGCAACACTTTGCTGCTCACCAAATAAAATTTCAAGAGTTTCCGCAGTTCTCGAAAGCTCTGATCTGAAAAACTTTGTATTTTCATCATGTGGATATGGATTATTCCTTGCAATATCTTCAAGCTCCTTTCGGCCACTTGGTGACAATCCAAGGTCAGACGCCCCATAATACCAGCGCATCTGATTTCCCTTTGTAACACCATGTCTTATCAAACAAATGGTTGACTTCATTTACATTACCTTTCTATAGATTCTAAAAACGTTTAATCGACTAATCAGAAATTAATATACATCAATTACTTAATTTTCATCGGTATGCCACAAAATATTCGCTCAACAGAAGTACATCTATTTGCCAGTGCAATCATCATTCTGCCGTGATTTTCTCGCCAAGAACGCTCCATTTTATCCATTGGCACAAGCCCGCTGGATATGTCTTTAGAAATAAAAATTGTTTCATTCAAATCATTCTTTTGGCTCTCTAGGATTTCAAGCAATATCTCTCTTGGGATGCTTCCACCAGCTTCACAAGCCCATGAAAAATTCTCAAGTCCATATATTATACGTTTAGACAGATCAATTTCTGCCGCCTCATCTGAACAGTAGAAAATCTCATCCTCACTAGCTTTATATTCCTTTAATGCATATTCAAGCTTGCCCTGATATGCACCTCCAAAAATCAGTTTCAAATTTCTTCTCCTTATATATAAAACTAAAGCTATTATTAACACACAACGGTTTTTCACAATTCCTAACTCATCGAAATAGCTACTGTTATAACACCGAAGAGTTCTGTTAAACAAAGACCATAGCCAGATATATCGCCGCTCATGCCACCAAGCTGTTTTGTTGCATTTGCCGTAAATGCAAAGGATATAGAAATCATTAAAACAACTGTAAGAATAAGAGTTTGCGGCTCGCCACCTGTCAGTTTCAAAAGGATTGCACTTATAATTACCCCAATCATCGCAAGCAAAACAGTGATGCTTACAGCTGTTTTTCTCTCTGTAGTTGAAAAGCCGTCCTTGTATTGGCTATGGCCTATGGGTTTGCGAGTCAGCACGTGAATTGCTGACATGGTCCTGCTTATTACAGGTATTAGAAACAACATCCAGTAATCAGGTCTGTCAATAACAAAAACAAATGTAACGACCCACCATGAAATTAGCAGTATCACCGATATTACCGAAAAAGCCCCAACAGTTGAGTCTTTGAGAATTCTCTGGCGTTCAAGCATATCACGCCTTGAAAGCAGTGCATCGCAGGTGTCCATGAAGCCATCCAGATGAAAAAAACCGCTAATAAAGAATATAAATGACATTGTTGCTAGGCTTTCTATCTCTATAGGAATGCTGAAAAATCTCAGGAACCACGACCACAGACACCATAATCCACCAGCGACCATCCCAATCGCGGGAAGGAACGCTAGCATGAGATGCTGACTGGAATTGTCCCATTTTTTGTGCGGG
>USBT01000065.1 GCA_900553025.1 uncultured Eubacteriales bacterium
TGGCGGCTGCTCCAGGCAGAGCAACCGTTTCTATATATCCAATTTTCTTGGCGACAACTGGAATCAGCACAAAAGACAGGACTTCCCTCATTATGTTGTGAAGAAAAGAAATTGCGCTGGCGACCACAAAGCCATGATCTATAATTATTCCGGGAGCCAAGCTGTACCATCCAAGTCCTGAGCCTATCGCAAGAGCTTCTTTCATCGAAAGCGGCAAAATGATTCCACACACAACAGCACCTAATAGCGAGCCAAGTATAACCGCCACGGGTATCACAAGCACTCTAAAACCGACAGTCTTTATCTGAGCAACAACCGTTCCCTCAAGTCCCATATCAAGACCTACAAAGAACAACAAAATACAGAGCCCTATTGTTATCATAAGCCCCATTATCTGGTCAAACTTCTCAAAATCAGAAATCGTTCCCTGCGACAAGAAATACGCAATCAGTCCACCTATGAGAACTGCCATTATTACCATTATCGTCATGCTATCCAGTTTCTTCTCTTTTTCCTCTGCATTATCGATTTCTGAATCTGTAATAATCTGCTTCTCATCAGACGTTAAAGAGGACATGCGATTATTTTGTTCTTTAACCTTCTCTTGACCTTTCCCTTGACTTTTCAAATATCCAAGTGAATCAAGCCCAATCGCCCTCCTCGTCAAGGATGTCGCAGAAATAGAAAATATGAAAATAATAACCGTAATGAGAAGCGAATAAAGTCCAATTGAGCTGAGATTTTCGATAACCTCATCGTTTGCCCCCATTCTCATTCCCATAGAAAAACCCATTACTATAATTGCAACCGTCGATACCTTGCCCCTCCACTCGAGTTTATCTTTTTTCTCTCTGACAAAATATCCAACTATATACCCCAGTACTGCATGCCCCAAATAAAGTGCTAAATCTGCCAACTCTCTACACTCATCCTTTCCTACAAGAAAGCTTTCCAATCTTTTCAATCTTCTCAATTATCTCAATTTTCTAACTATTCTCAGTCAATTATATATTCTATTATATCCAAAGTCTAGATTTCATTCATATTCAAAATTTTCCTTTAAGAAATTCCCCAAATTTCACTTCGAAAATTTCAGCACATTTAAAAAATCCAGTTTTACCTCTTGATTTACTGCCTCTTTTGTGTTATCATCAGATACATCAAAAGGCAACCCGCCATACTTTGAGGTGGTCACAAGATCACCCGTGGGGGTTGTCTCGAATGGCAACCTACCACAAATTAATGCCGTCGCAAGACGGTCCGTGGGGGTTGCCTCGAATGACGACTTGCCACAATTTGAAGCCGTCGTAAGACGGTCCGTGGGGGTCGTCATTTTTTCATGCTCCAAATCAAACTTTTTATTTTGTATAAGCATTGAAGACAATGCATTTCCTTGGTATACTAATTTCAGAAATTAGATAAGGAGAAAAATATGCAAAACGAAAATCCCATTTTAGACGCCCGTTCTCTCGGATATCCTAAGATGATACTCCTAGGGATTCAGCACACATTCGCCATGTTTGGAGCAACCGTGCTTGTGCCGATTTTAACGGGTCTTGACGTTTCTACAACACTTCTCATGGCAGGTCTTGGCACACTTCTTTTTCACCTTCTTACAAAGGGAAGAGTTCCGGCATTCCTAGGTTCATCATTCGCATTTCTAGGAGGGTATGCTGCAGTTGCACCCATGATTGACGGCAAGCCAAATACAGAAATGCTACCCTATGCTGGAGGCGCAGTATTTTGTGCGGGGCTAGTATATGTTGTCTTGGCTGCACTTATTAAGTTTTATGGTGTCAAAAAAGTCATGACATTCTTCCCGCCTGTTGTTACGGGGCCTATCATTATTTCAATCGGGCTCATTCTTGCACCGACCGCCATCAAAAACTGTGAAACAAATTGGCTGCTCGCCGTTGTTGCAATGGGCAAAAAAATATTTTTCAATATATGGGGACGAGGAATGTTCAAAATAATTCCCATTGTTTTAGGCGTGATTGCCTCATATGTGCTCGCGATTATTTTAAATGATGTTAATCTGGCAGATATAACAAGTAAATCCATTGTCGACACACCACCTATAACAATCATGAAATTTGATTTCTCTGCAATCATTACTGTTATGCCTATCTCACTTGCGACGATGATGGAGCATATAGGTGATATTTCGGCAATAGGTGCAACCACTGGAGAGAATTATATTGCAAAGCCTGGGCTTCACAGAACTCTCCTCGGCGATGGTCTTGCAACCTGTCTATCAGCTGCATTTGGCGGACCTGCAAACACGACATACGGCGAAAACACAGGAGTCCTCGCGCTGACAAAGGTTTACGATCCTAGGGTTATTAGACTCGCTGCAGTCTTTGCAATCATTATTTCCTTCCTGCCACATGTAAACTTTATTATAAGCTCAATCCCTGCAGGAACAATCGGCGGTGTTTCGCTCATCCTATACGGTATGATTTCCGCCATAGGCATCAGAAATGTTGTCGAAAATCAGGTCGATTTCACAAAATCAAGAAATACGATAATCGCAGCTCTCATCCTCGTATGTGCGCTCGGCTTCTCAGCTACTGGCGGAATTTCGTTCCAGGCATTTGGAGCTACCGTTACTTTGTCAGGCCTTGCAATTGCTGCACTTGTTGGGATCATCGCAAATGCAGTCCTACCTGGAAATGAATACGTATTCGATGAAAAAAAGGATGGAACTGATCAGAAATTCCAGACATTTGAGATATAAAAATAATTTTAATTTTAGATTTATAGAACAAAATAGTTATCAAAAGTGCTATATCAATTGAATTTACAATCGATATAGCACTTTTACATTCTTTGCATATAATCTCTAGGGTTTATCATCATAATTGATAATCAATTCGTAAATTAATTTGTAAATCAATTTGCAGTTTAATTACATCTCCAACAATTGTTCACAGAACCAATCGCCAAATTTCTCCGCTGTCATCTCCTCTTTCCACTTTGATTCGGATTTTGCAAGAACAGCTTCGATTTTCGATGCTACTTCAACTCGCCCCGTATGTTCTAGCATCATTGCAGCCGCCTTTATCAAACTCGACGGATTAGCATACTCGCCTCGTCCACTTTCAATCATCCTAGGCGCGGAGCCGTGTATTGCCTCAAACATTGCATATCTGCTTCCGATATTTGCAGAGCCTGCTGTGCCAACACCACCTTGGATTTGAGCAGCTTCGTCTGTCAAAATATCCCCATATAGATTAGGCATAACAAAGACCTCAAACTTGCTTTGTGTCCCCTCATCAATCATCTTCGCTGCCATTATATCAACATAATAATCTTCTAATTCAAGACCTGGAAAATCCTCTGCAACTTCTTGGCATATCCTAGAAAAATTACCATCACACCTCTTGATAATATTAGCCTTTGTTACGACTGCTATTTTGTGCTTTCTAGCCTTAACTGCGTATTCCATCGCAGCCCTCGCAATCCTCTCAGTCCCAGCATTTGAAATAACCTTAAAATCTACGGCAAACAGGTCTGGAATTTCAACGCCTCTGGAGCCAAGCACATACTCGCCCTCCGTGTTTTCCCTGAAGAACATCCAATCGATATTCTTCCCGGGTACCTTAACCGGCCTTACGTTCGCGAAAAGATCAAGCTCGGATCTCAATGTAACATTAGCACTCCTCATATCTCCAGATTTGCCACCACCCTTTGGAGTTTCAGTCGGACCCTTTAAAAGCACATGGCATTTTTTAATCTCATCAAGCACATCTTTGGGAACACTTTCGCCCTTCTCCAGCCTGTTTTCAATCGTCAGTCCATCTATCTTGCGTATCTCAACACTCCCACTTGAAATTTCCTCGGAAAGCGTAGCTTCGAGAACCTTCACGGCCTCTCTTGTTATAATCGGTCCAATTCCGTCGCCCGAAATTACACCAATAATCAGCTTATCAAGAGTCGAAAAATCAATTTTTTCGCTCAAATCGCCTTTTGAAATCTCCTTAACTCTCTGCAACTCCTCATTCAAAAGCTTCCTAAAGTTTTCCGTTGCCTTTTCAATTGCAACATTTTCAGCTATACAAACCCTGTGCTTTGGCATTTTTGTCAATCCCATACTATCTCCTATCTATCGACTTGTCCTCATACAATCAATGCAATCAATGTACCTAAGGTCCATTGATGTGTCTTCAGTATATCTGGCTCTGCAGTTACTTGCCACCAACGAATTTCAAAAGTCCACCAGCCTTTATTATCGACCTCTCACGTTCAGATAGAATACATTTAAGTTCAATTTTGTCCCTACCATTTATGAGGGCAACAAAACAGCCGCTCTCCAAAGCTTCCTGAATATCCGAAAGCTCTATTTCGTCGAGCATATTGACTTTTTCATAATCTTTCTCGTCGGCAAATTCCAGCGGCAAAATACCCGCGTTTATTAGGTTCGCCCTATGTATCCTTGCAAAGCTCTTCGTAATTACAGCCCTGATTCCAAGATATAGTGGCACGAGAGCAGCATGTTCTCTTGATGAACCCTGTCCGTAGTTAGCTCCACCGACAATTATTCCATCTCCCAGGCTCTTGGCTCTATCTGCAAACTCTGTATCACATACCTCAAAGCAGTATTTTGAAAGATGTGGTATGTTTGAGCGGTATGGCAATATTTTTGAGCCTGCAGGCATGATGTGGTCTGTTGTGATATTATCACCAACCTTGAGGGCAACCTTTGTCTTTAGAGTGTTGCCAAGAGGT
>USBT01000066.1 GCA_900553025.1 uncultured Eubacteriales bacterium
AACCTATGACCCCCTGCTTGTAAGGCAGGTGCTCTCCCAGCTGAGCTATGCGCCCCTGGCACTTTCAACGTGCTCGTATATTCTATAACTCTCACGTCAAAATGTCAAGTATATTTTAAAACATTTTTAATGTATTTTTACATTTATGAGTTTTTATAAGAATACAACATTCAGAATCATAGCATAAAAAATGATTAGTGTCAAATATTTTTATCTATGGGACCGCGTCAAGTTGTTGTGAAGCTTTTGGTTGACATCTCCAAACCGTTTCAAATATTTTTATGTATGAACAGCCTTATATTTACCTTTTATTTAACGTAAACTCTGAACCGAAAAATTTTTCAAAGCTTATATTCAAACTAAAAAATCAACTTAATTTACCTCAATTTGCTAGCTTGTAAATAAATATACGCCGATAATATAGTGAATACCTTTACCGACGTATATTGCCTATCTTATTCAACTTTACTTTAGTTCACATAATAGATAGATTTTTAGCTACATTATACAGGAATCTTTGCTTCCAAATTTTATACATCATATCAGGAAATTCACTTCCTGTATATCTAAATTTAATATTTCTCAGTATTGGTTCTCTATAAATATCGGGAACATCTTGCAGTGCCTGCTTGATACTGTTTACCCTTGACTGAAGAGAAATATTTTCAATTGTATCATACTTCCCTTGTTCTTCCATTAATAACAGTTGATTCTCCATGCGTCCGAGATCTCTTACAGCCCATAGAGTCTGATAATAAACCTCATCTGGCATAATGTATTCTCTTTGACGTTTTTGCTGCCACTCTCTTGCCATTTTTCCTCCTTTTACTGAAATTAAATAAAGTTTACTGGTTCCTTTTCTTAGAATTAAATTAAATCCGAACTTCAAGTGAACTACCCATTGTCTAAAGCATGTGAGCTTCCTGCTTCATCGACCTCGTAACCTACTATATCTACAGGCGTTAATTCAGACAGTCCCGGCCCTATTCAATCCAAATCACAATATTATTTTCAACAAAATATTTATTTGCTATTACAATATCAGATTTTTATTAATAAATCAGCAAAGGAGGGTTAAAATGCTCATTTTTGATATGTTTCTGTAGTGTAATGATATTTAATTTTAATGAACTTAATTATATATTGAAGTAGAGCAGATATATATTATTGCAATTTCAGTTAAACTATTTAATCATTAATTAATTAATTGATGATTAAATTAGTTATTTAGTTACTTGAGTTGTATCTATATTCTCATCTATTGAAGCAAGCCAGATGCCTCCTATTGTCATTAAAAGTCCAATAATAGTATACAAGCCGAATGAATCTCCTGCCAATACAATACCAGATATTACTCCGATAGCCGTAGTTGAGTTCGATATTAGGTTACTTGCAGAGGCAGGATTCATTACACTCAACACATAATTAAATATAATATAGCAGATGCAGGAGCAACAGATGCCTAGGAATATGACAGCAAGTATGACCTTGAAGTCTGCATCTGCAAGCAAGGCCCACGCGAACCTGCCACCCATGGCCAGGTTCGCAGCGTTGAAGAACGCTGCACCCGAAACCGTCATCACAAAAGTCATCTCCATGGCCGAGAAGGTTTCGGATGCGTGGGCGCTTGCGTGGCAGTAAAGTGCCCCAAGCAAAACTGCCACGCTAATAATCAGATATCCGAAAAACTTACCCTTAAATGAAAACCCATCAGCAAACACAATACAAGTAGAAACACCTAATAATGCTATGATTATCGAGATACCTGTCCGTCTGCTAAAATTCTTTTTAAAAAATACTTTTCCAGTGATAAGAACCATAAGCGGTATAGTAGCAATAAATAGCGAGGATTCTGACGTGGTCAGAAGCCCTATACCCCAAGTTTCAAAAATTGAATAAAAACATGGTTGAAGCATCGCAACATATATTGCTCTCCTAATAGATTTACCTTTAAAATCTACCTTAACAACTCTTGTTAGCGTCATCAAGACAAATGTTATAGCTCCGATCGACCACCTAATGCTGAGAAGCTCTATTTCATTAATTCCCGCTGCAAGAGCAACCTTAGTAGCATAAAATGACAATCCCCAAAAGCATGCACATGTGAATACAAGAAGAGCCACCTTAAGGCGGCCCTGATTTAAATATTTTGTTACCATAACCTATTCCATAGTCTACTATAGCTATCCTTAAATGGAACTTCTATAGAAAATTTCAGTTCCGTATTGTGATTTAAAATCTAACTCCAATTTAACTCTAATCAAGGTTAACTCAGTGCTGTGAACCGCTAAATAACTCCTCATCAGAGCTTCTGTCCACAAGAGCAACCGATGCGCCAAGATTTAACGCTACATTTTTCAATTCCTGAGCATAATTGTTAATGTCATTTGCTTTTTTAGCTGAAATGTCCGAAGACATTGTTTGATCAACATTCTTTAGGATAATCTGTAAATCGCTACTAATCTCTTCAAGCTGCTTTCTCAAATCTTTGACTTCTTCCTTGTCAGCAAGAGGAATTGAAGCTTCATGACTAAGCTGGTGAACCTCATCCTTTTCGAGTTCAAATTCTGAAATGCCTTCGATTACCTGAACCTTATATCCGAGTTTATCCTCAATCAACTTGCCTAGCACACGCTTTGATTCCTCCTCGCCATGCACCAGAAAAACCTGCTTAGGAGCAACCTGAAAGCCTGATATCCAGTTAAGAAGACCATTCTGGTCAGCATGTCCTGAGAAACCTTCTAGATTATGAATCTGCGCCTGAACCTTGATTGTTTCTCCCATTATGCTAACTTCATCAGCACCTTCTACAAGGCGTCTACCCAAAGTGCCCTCAGCCTGATATCCGACAAAGACTATGCTGTTTCTGCTATCCCAAAGCCCATGTTTCAGATGATGCCTTATACGACCAGCTTCACACATACCGCTGGCAGAGATGATAACCTTAGGTGTTTTGTTGCCATTCAAAGCCATTGAATCCTGAGTAGACCTTGTAAATCTCAGGTTAGGAAAATCTAGGGGATTGTCGCCCTTAAGAATAAAATCCTTTGTTTCCTCATCGAATACCTGTGCATTATTCCTGAACACTTCAGTTGCCATATTAGCCATAGGACTGTCAACGTATACGAGTATATTCTCAAGTATCTTCTTCGCTTCTCCACCCTCTTGGAAGAACTTATTAAATTCATAGATGAGTTCTTGAGTTCTACCAACTGCAAAAGATGGGATTATCACACTTCCACCGCGTTTGGTCGTCTCCTCCACAATGTCAAGCAGCTTTGAAATTGAATCCGAATTTTCTGGATGGTTCCTGCTGCCGTAGGTTGATTCCATAACAACATAATCAGCCTTTTTTATTATTGTAGGATCCTCTATTATCGGCCTGTCTGTCATACCGAGATCCCCTGAGAAAACTATTTTGCTCTCTCCGTCCCCCTCTTTTGCCCAAATTTCAATTATTCCAGAGCCCAAAATATGTCCAGCATCGTTGAATACTACCCTCATCTCATCGTTAAGCTCTATCAGTTGGTTGTACAAAACAGGAACGACAAGCTTAAGTGTCGCTTCTGCATCTTCTATTGTATAAAGAGGATCGACGTGCTTTCTTCCAAGTCTGTCGGCTTTTTTGTTCTTCCACTCAGCTTCTTTTTCATGGATATATGCGCTATCTCTGAGCATCACCTGAAGTAGGTCTGCCGTCGCCTTTGTTGTGTATATTGGACCGTCATAGCCCCTTTTAACAAGCAATGGGAGTCTGCCGCAGTGGTCAATATGTGCATGGCTCAGTACAACAGCCTCTATATCGTTAACAGCAAAGGGAAATGGCATAAAATTCATTTCATCTTGGGCTTTTCCGCCCTGGTACTGACCACAATCCAAAAGGATTTTGTGTGTATCCGTTGTCAATAGATGGCACGAGCCAGTTACTCCTTCAGCCGCTCCGCAAAACTTAATCTTCATCGTAGATTTCCTCCTTAATATCTGAGCAATTTGAATTCATCCTTAAAATATAATCTTTTTACATTATATGATATAGTCTAATATACTTTTTTATCCCAGAGATCAACCTCGCCTGTTGAAACAACCGTTGCACCAGCCTCAAGCGCTGCTCTGACCTCATCGATGGTTTCCACTATGCCTCCTGCTATTATTGGAATATCAACTACCTTAGAAAATGCTCTAATCTTTTTTGTAACAACACCTGGCATAATTTCAATCAAATCTGGTTTTGATATTCTAATTGAATCAAGGGACGTTCCGACAGAGTGAGAATCAACCACAAAGAATCTTTGAACAGTGATTAGATCTAGGTCCTTTGCAATCTTTATTATCCCTGTTCTTGTGCTCAAAATGCCGTCAACACCCTGTTTTTTTAAAAATTCAAGACCAGCCCTATCCTTACCTATGCCCTCCGCAAAGTCGACATGTATAAATGCTTTCTTTCCAGCGCTGTGAATTTCCTTAACGCATGGCTTTACAGTATTGATACTCGCATGGAGTAAAAAAACCATGTCCACCTGTGACCTAAGTGCCGCACTAAAGTCCTTATCGGTCCTAATTGCAGCAGAAATTGGTGCTTTAATAAAATCTACCTTCATCTCTTTTTCTCCTTAAATAGATTTCCTAAAA
>USBT01000067.1 GCA_900553025.1 uncultured Eubacteriales bacterium
TAATTCAATATCTCATAATCTGAGAAATCTACTCCAATCATTTCTTCCTTATCAGCAGAAAGACTCACAACAAAATTCATTCCGTAATTTTTGGAAATATTTTTGAGTCTTGTCAAGAACTCTGGAAGATCTCCCAGCGAGAAATCCGCGTGTTTAAGAATACTATCAATAAATATCGTTTCAATATCGTGATCTGAACTTATTATTCCGTATATAAATCCGATATATTCATCACTATTAGTTATATGCTCAAAATCTTCCATGCACACAACCCTAATACTGTATTTGAGATCATACATAAGTCGAGAATTCTTATTTATAAAGATTACGCTTCCCTTGCTATTATCAACAGTATCATTAGCCAATTCTATCATTTGCTTAGTTTTACCGGAACCCTTATGACCTACGATTAATTTAACCATGAAAATCACCTCTCTCAAGTTATTTAATTAATTATACATTATCTACTATTCAATTGCAATATCAAAGCAGACATAGAATCAACAGAATTACAATATCAAAGCAAGCATAGGATCAATGGGATTGGATAAACCTTTAGAAGAAGCAGAACTGATCTGTTTCTGATAGACCATCAAACACTCCCAGATTCTTAAGCTCTTCTACTGCAACCTTAGATAATTTCGCACGTTTAACTGCATCCTCAATACTGCTATAATGTTCTTTCTCGTGTTCCTGCCAGAAATTATTGGCCGCATTCTCTCCCATTCCATTTATAGCTGCATATGGAATCACAACTCTGCCTTCTTTCACCACAAACTTTGTGGCTTCAGAAATGCCAAGAATCGGTGGAGAAAATTCAAATCCTCTAGCCAACATTTCGAGTACAACTTCAAATACAGTTATAAGGTTCTTTTCTTTGGCTGTGGCATTTTTCCCTTTTTGCTTCACCATATTGCAATACCGCATTATTGAATCCTTACCTTGTAATACAGCTGATGCATCAAAATCCTCCACAACACTGCTAAGGAATGCTGCATAGAATTCCCTTGGATAATATACTTTGTACCAAGCCATTCGCATGGACATCATAACGTAAGCAACAGCATGTGCCCTTGGGAACATGTATTTTATTTTAATGCAAGAATCCACATACCACTGTGGTACGCCATGGTCATACATAGTTTTCAAATCATCTTCAGTTAAATCTCTATTCTTACGTACCTTCTCCATAATCTCAAAGGCTTTTTTGTTTTCTATGCCCTTTAAAATCAGGTAGTTCATTATGTCATCTCTTGTTGAAATGACCTCCCTCATTGTAGCAACACCTGATTTTATGTAATCCTTAGCATTATTTAGCCATACATCGCTGCCATGGGAAAAACCTGAGATTCTCACAAGGTCTGCAAATTTATCTGGCCTTGTATCATCAAGCATCTCTCTTACAAATTTTGTGCCGAATTCTGGTATTCCATATGTACCATGTTTGCAATCGTAAAGCTTATCTTTAATCTTTAATGGCTCAGTACCTAAGAATATCTTCATAACCTTTGGGTCAGTAAGCGGTATTTTGGTCGGATCAACACCTGTCATATCATAAAGATGCCTTATCATTGACGGAATCGTATGCCCAAGTATGTCAAGCTTCAAAAGGTTTTCATCTATTTTGTGATAATCAAAGTGAGTGGTAATTATGTCTGTTGAGCTGTCGTTAGCTGGGTGTTGAACAGGACAAAATTCGTAAATTTCGTGTCCATCAGGGACTATTATTATGCCTCCGGGGTGCTGTCCAGTCGTCTTTCTTACTCCCGTGCAGCATCTGGTCAATCTATCT
The DNA here is from genome assembly GCA_900553025.1 of uncultured Eubacteriales bacterium. GTDB lineage: Bacteria > Bacillota > Clostridia > Peptostreptococcales > Anaerovoracaceae > S5-A14a. The sequence continues at coordinate 1,793 of USBT01000067.1, forward strand.
ATCTCGTATTTATTTGCAGCCCACTGCGTTTCCTCAAAGAATTTTTTGACGTATCCATATGCAGTTTTGTCAGCTATTGTACCAACTGTTCCAGCTTTAAAAACATTCTTTTCACCGAAAATTTCACCTACATATTTATGTGCCTTTGCTTGATATTCCCCTGCAAAATTAAGGTCTATATCTGGTTCCTTGTCACCATCAAAGCCTAGGAAGGTTGCAAAAGGAATTGTAAAGCCATCTCTATCCATCATAGTCCCACAATTTGGGCATTGCTTTTCAGGCATATCAATTCCACAGTCATATTTTGTCATGTCGCCCCATTCAAGACGTTTACAATTTGGGCATATATAGTGAGGTTCTAGTGGATTTACTTCTGTGATTCCTGCCATTGTGGCAGCAAAAGAGCTTCCAACAGATCCCCTTGAGCCTACCAGATACCCATCCTTTATGGATTTATTCACAAGCATCTGTGCAGCTACATACATAACCGCATAACCGTTTGAAATAATGGAATCAAGTTCCTTATTCAATCTTGTGGCAATTCTCTCTGGAAGCGGATTTCCATATATCTGATGTGCTTTTTCTAAGCAGCTTTTTCTTAGAGTTTCCTCGGAACCCTCAATTTTAGGTGGGAATTTCCCCTTCGGAACAGGTCTTAGCTTTTCAATGGAATCAGCAATCATCAGAGAATTGTCAATAACTATTTCCTTTGCTCTATCGCCAAGATACGAAAATTCCTCTAGCATCTCCTCAGTCGTTCTCATATAAAGACCCTGACCTCGCTCCGCGTCCTTATATCCCATACCTGCCATAAGTATGTTTCTATATATCGCCGACTCAGGCTCATCATAGTGGGCGTCAGTAGTTGCAACAACAGGCTTACCGAGAGCATCACCTATTTCGACAACCTTTAAATTAAAATCCCTTAAATCATCATTCGATTCAACCATGCCTGACTCAACCATAAATCTATTATTGATGAGAGGCTGAATCTCAAGATAATCGTAAAAGGAAGCTACTTTCTTTATCTCATCATCTGATTTCTTGGCAGCAACTGCTCTGAAAACCTCGCCAGCTTCACACGCCGAACCGATTATAATGCCTTCCCTATATTTTGTGATTATAGACTTTGGCAACCTAGGTTTTTTATAAAAATAATTCAGATGTGACAGGCTAACTAATTTGTATATATTCTTTAAGCCCTGCTGATTCTTCGCAAGCAAAATGATATGGTTTGTGGGTTTTGACTTATAATCAATCTTGCCATCTTCAGAATGCATGTCTGCATCATCAAACACATATCCCTCAAGTCCATAGATTACTTTAATATCAATGCCTTTTGCCGCAAGCTGGTCTGCCCGCTTCGCTCCGTCGGGGAAGCTCTGCACCACACCATGGTCTGTAATTGCGACTGCCTTATGTCCCCATCTTGCACTTGTTTCAACGAGATTTTCAACCTCATTTAGTCCATCCATTGCACTCATCTTCGTATGTGCATGAAGCTCAACTCTTTTTTCGCCTTGATAGTTATCTCCTCTTATAATTGCTGGTGCAGATTTGATAGCCTTAGCCATTATCACAGTTTCCGATTCAAATGAATCATATTCTGTATTGCCCGTTACGATTACATTGGTTCCCTTCTCAAGCTTTTCCATTATCTGTTTCCAGTTGTTCTGCCCTGTAAATATTTTGACCAAAATGCTGGATGTATTATCGGTAATGTAGATTGAAATAAGATGCTTACCACTCTTGAGTACCTTATCCTCAGAGTTGAAAATCATTCCTCTTACAGTTACTTTTCCAATTTCTGGGTATATCTCCTTGATATCGATTGGCTCTCCGAATTTCGCGGATCCGTATATGTTCGCACCTTTTGTTTTCGAAATAGATGAGTTTTTGTTATGGCTTGATTTTGAAGAATTTTCTCCAAGGTGGTTTGCATTTGGGGATGAAAAGTCAGCTGACTGTGCATATACTGCAGCTTGCTCGGCCTCCATTTTTTCTTGTTTAAGTTTTCTCTCTTTTATTCTTTCGTATTCTTCTCTGTCATGCACAAAAATAACATCGAGATCATATCCAAATCTACGATTGATTGCATTCTTTATCACAGCTGCAGTTTTCTGATTTAGATTTTCAGTGGCACTTATTCCACAGGATTTGATTTTCAAGGTTCCCTCTTCAATGCTGAAATTATCAGTGCTTATAGCATTTATCCATGGTGTCCTCTCATGCGGGCTGTCCTTCATATTCCTTAGTATCGCGGAAATTATCTCATTCTTTGTTTGAACCATATCCTTATATTTAAACGAGATTTTCACATCATCAAGAGTCGGTACCACATCCATTAGGTTATATTTAATTCTCTCCATCACAAAATAGTCCATCACAAAATTTGTTTCAAGCATCAAAGATAACGTGGACTTAGATTGTATAAAATCTGCTGAAATTAATTTATATCTATATTTATCCCTGGCATCCTTACTAAGATCGTTATAATTTATTGATTTTTCAATTATTTCAATCATATTTCTGTTTTCTCTAAAAATGATGATGTGGCCCGGGTTCAAGTGATTCTCCCTGCCTCAGCCTCGCAAGTAGCTGGGATTGCAGGC
>USBT01000068.1 GCA_900553025.1 uncultured Eubacteriales bacterium
ACTTCAGATTTGTTTAAACAAATTTCTTCAATTTTATTTATTAATGAGTAAAAATCATCATTTAAAAGATTATCCATAAGCATAATAAACGTTGAAATAAGAGAATCAAAATTTATTATATCTATATATTCTAATTGTTGTTTATTTATTTTTTAAATATTCTAGAAATATACCAGAATTTTTAACCATTTTTTCATATACCTCGTTGCTTATCGCTAACGCATGTGTTAGAATAACCTTACAAATATTTTATTGGAGGTAATTAAAATGGAAGATTGTGCAAACAAGGGATGTAAAATCGCAATAAAGGTTGCAAAAAGATTGGGATGGCTTGCTGGAGGTGCTTTTTTAGGAACTGCAGGTGTTGCAGCGCTTTCAAGCAGGGATGCAAAGAAGGCCTATACGCATATGACTGCAACTGCACTTAGAGCCCAAGATTGTGTACTTAAGAAGGTGGCAAACGTAAAGGATAATGCGCAGGATATACTGGAAGACGCTAAGGAGATAAACGAAAAAATCTATAAAGAAGCTGAGAAGAATCAGTGCTGCTTGGAACCTGACAAGGATGCTGAGTAGTATTTTTGTGTTGTTTTTTGGAAAAATAATATGAAATATACAATTTCCCATAAATCTAAAGGTCGTATTCGTGTAAGATTTGACCGTTATCGAATGACAATTGAAGAAGCCTGCTATATGGAAAATTATTTTTTGTCATGTGGGTATATTGAGAACGCAAATGTAAATCGGAGAACCTGCGGAATTACTATTTTGTACGATCCGTTGCAGTATGAGCCTGACGATATTCTCTCTAGATTTAAGGCTTCCGTAACAAAATACTCGTTTGATGCGGATAAGGCAGAGCTCATATCGGATGCTTTTAAAAGTAAAATGATTGAGGCTACATATTCTGACAGACTAACCATGCTTACAGTCGGCTATTTTGTTAAGAAGCTTCTGCCATTTCCGATTCGCCTCGGATTGACACTCATAGATTCCATTAAATTCATTAAAAAAGGATTTTCATCTCTTGCGGCGCACAAAATAGACGTATCCGTTTTGGACGCTCTTGCGATTGGCATATCAATTGCTCGAGGCAATTACGCTACTGCGGCATCTGTTATGTACATGCTGAAAACAGGTGAAGTAATGGAGGAATGGACACATCGCAAGTATGTGAACGACTTGGCTCAGGTGATGTCTTTGAATGTCGAGAATGTCTGGAGGAAGCTTGGGGATACTGAGGAAAACGTCCCTATCACATCTGTAAGAGAGGGCGATTTAATCATACTGCGCAGCTCGGATATTGTGCCACTTGACGGCGTGTTAGCTTCAGGGATGCTTAGTGTAAATCAATCCTCATTGACAGGCGAATCACTTCCAGTTCACAAATCTGAGGGAGCTTTCTTGTATGGAGGCACTGTTGTAGAGGAGGGCGATGGCGTTTTACAAGTAACCTCGGTCGCAGGTCAAGGCAGGTACGATAGAATTGTCAAGATGATTGAGGATTCAGAAAAGCTAAAATCGGCAACTGAGGATAGGGCTTTTCACCTTGCGGACAGGCTTGTACCTTACTCACTTCTTGGGTCTGCCCTTACATATTTACTTACGAGGGATACCTATAAGGCTATGGCGTTTCTCATGGTTGATTTTTCGTGTGCGCTTAAGCTAGCCATGCCGTTGACTGTTTTGTCTGCGATGAAAGAGGCTAATAAGTATGGCATTTCAACAAAAGGCGGAAAATTTCTAGAGAATGTATCTGAGGCTGAAACGATTGTTTTCGACAAAACAGGGACGTTAACCAAGGCGATTCCTAAGCTTGTGGATATAATTACTTTTGACGGCATGGACGAGGTTGAGCTGTTGCGTTATGCAGCATGCCTTGAGGAGCATTATCCGCATTCAGTTGCAAATGCAGTTGTGAGAGCCGCAATAGAAAGGGATATTTTTCACGATGAGATGCATTCTAAGGTTGAGTATGTTGTGGCTCATGGTATATCAAGCGAAATCGACGGCAAAAAAGTAATCATAGGCAGTTATCATTTCGTGTTTGAGGACGAAAAAACAGAGATAAGCGAAAATGAGATAGGTAAATTCAATGGAATGCCTGATGAGTTTACCAGATTATATTTTGCCATGGACGGTGTGCTAAAAGGTGTTTTGTTTATATTCGATCCGTTAAAGGAAGAATCAAAATCGGTTATTGACGCATTGCACAGGCTAGGACTAAATCGCATCTGTATGATGACAGGAGATAATGAGAAGGCGGCAAGAGCTATTGCAAATGAGCTTAATTTAGATTCGTTCAGGGCGGAGCTACTGCCTGAGGACAAGGCGACTTATATTAGAGAAGAGCATAATGCCGGCAGAAAAGTTATTATGGTTGGCGATGGAATCAATGATACTCCGGCACTTTCGGAGGCAGATGTGGGGATTGCTGTTCGTGACGGTGCAGCGATAGCCAAGGAAATATCTGATATTACCATTGCTTCATCTGACCTTAGAACGCTGATTATTCTCAAAAGAATAAGCGATAATATGATGAGAAAAATAAATGTAAATTATCGATTTATAATTGGATTTAATTCAGCATTGATTTTGTCGGGCCTTTTTGGAATACTATCTCCAACAGCATCTGCTTTGCTACATAACGTTTCAACCGTTGCCGGTGGAATTATGAGCACACGCCCCCTTCTGACGTCAGATGAGGTAACTGGTCTTTTATCATCTGATATAACGGGCAATTCAGAGGAAAACTCTGGAGAATCAACACACGAGGGAATTAAAGAAAAATAACTAAAAATTTTAGAGAATCAGCCCATGAGAGAGTAAAAGAGGGAAAATTTAAAAATCTTGGAGAATTAATCCATGAGAAAATTAAGATAAAATAGCATTTTTTGAAAGGTTTTGAAAGGTTTGGATGTAAATATCATGAAATCACATAAATTTTTTGCTTGGCTAACTGTTGTCGCATTTGTAATGACAATGATTACAGGGTATAAAAAAAGATAATAATAGTTAGATTAAATCATTAGACTAGACAAACGGTGCCACCTCTAAAGCGGGTGGCACCGATTGTCTTTTACACTAGAGCACGAGAGGGAATCATTATGGTACAAGTAGTTCTTTAACATAAAGCTGCTACTATTTTGTAATATTCGTCATCTTTGCCATATTTGTCATCAATTCTTGAGGCTCTGCAGCGGAGCGGGTATTCTGCCGCCTCTTTGAATCATTTTGGCAGATGACTGTTTGTGAAGCTTCATAATTGGCCCGCTGCCGAGAAGACCACCGAAATTGAGTTCTTCATCATCTGCGATTCCTATTGCCGGAATCAGTCTGACGGCTGTTGTTTTGGAATTGACCATACCGATTGCAGCTTCGTCGGCTATTATGGCCGAGATTGTTTCAGCAGTTGTATCTCCAGGTACTACTATCATATCAAGACCAACGGAGCAAACTGAAGTCATGGCTTCAAGTTTTTCTAGTGTAAGAGTTCCTGAGCGTGCTGCTGATATCATGCCAGCGTCCTCTGTGACAGGTATGAATGCACCCGAGAGTCCACCTACGCTTGAAGAGGCCATTACACCGCCTTTTTTGACAGCGTCATTGAGCATGGCAAGAGCCGCTGTTGTGCCGTGAGTACCGCATTCCTCAAGACCTATTTCCTCTAAAATATGAGCAACTGAATCGCCGACAGCCGGCGTAGGCGCAAGAGATAAATCGACGATACCAAAAGGAACGCCGAGCATTGCCGCAGCCTCACTCCCGACTAGCTGTCCCATTCTTGTAATTTTGAAGGCAGTTTTTTTGATGACTTCGGCAACCTCATTCATAGTTGCAAGGTTGATATTATTGCCTGATCTTTGTTCGCCTTGAGCTGATGTTGATACTGAAGCTGATGAAGATGTTGATGTTGATCCTGATGAATATGAAGATACATTAGAGCATTCCATATTTGCATTCATCTTAGCAAGTGCAGAGCGGACGACACCTGGGCCTGAAACGCCTACGCTCAAAACACAATCAGCCTCTCCAACTCCATGAAAAGCCCCAGCC
>USBT01000069.1 GCA_900553025.1 uncultured Eubacteriales bacterium
ATCAATTCTAAGGCTGAACAAAGCAAATATTCTTAAAGGAATAAAGAAAGCCTTTAATCCTGGAAGACTTGAAGTAATATCAAAAGATCCCGTTGTAATTCTAGATGGCGCCCATAATGCAGATAGTTCATATGCGCTAAGAGAATCGCTTATTTCAGAATTTAAACCTCAGGATATAAAACAAAATATTGTTGTGACATCCATTATGCACGACAAAGAAGTCGACAAAATATTGCAAAATTTTATCCCACTTGGATGCAGATATTTTGTGACGGAAGTTACTAATGCACGCACATCAAAAGCTGAGTCGTTAAAGGAGATTTTGATTTCTCTAGGTGCGGAAGCTGGGCAGATAGAAGTTATCAAATCGACTTCTGAAGCAATATCTCGAGCATTTAAGGAAATAAGACTGGGTAATAATAGTGGACTTTTGGTTGCAGGCTCGCTCTATCTAATAGGCGAGGTGCGCAATCAGGTTATAGAGGAGGTAACAAAGCTTGAACTGTAAACCGACTATCATTTTGAAGAGAACGGATGAATATGAAAGACTAGTAAAATTCTTTGTCGAAAATGGTCTTGAATTTGATGGCGATGAAGAAGTAGACACAGATATAATTGAATGTTTTAAGATGGTAGATCCAAAGGATAACCTCATTGCGGGAGCAGTGCTTGCTAAGAGAGAAGGCGAGTTTATAATTGATGGAATAGCAGTTGACCCTGCTTTTAGAAAATTTGGGCTCGGCAAGGTTCTATTGAAGAAAATTGAATCAGAGGTCGAAAAAATGGGCGGTGATTCTATTGCTCTTGTTGCAAGAGCTCCAGAGTTTTTTCGCAAGAATGATTTTAAAAAAGTGAATCCAGATACTGCACCCAACTTTTTTGAGTGTAAACAGTGTCCTCAATATAATAAGACGTGTTTTCCTGAAGTTATGCGCCTTAATATGAAGAAAGGCTAGAAATGGATTACGAGAGAATACTACAGTGTATCCTTGATATTGGCGAAGAAATGCTTGTCTGCGGCGCTGAGGTGAGTAGGGTTGAGGACAGCATTTTTCGCATGTGCAAGGGGTATGGATGTGAGAGAATCAACGTTTTTATCATTACTAATAATATGCAGGTAACATTTGAATCCCCTGACGGCAAGATAATAACGCAAATCAGAACTGTGCTAAGGTATAACCCGAATTTCGCAATGTTAGATAAGTTAAATGACTTATCTAGGCGAACTGCATCAACAAGTCCCAGCTATTTTAAACTTTCAAAGGCGTTTGACAAAATTGTAACCACGTCGTATCAGCCTAGATTTTTAAGATACATAGGAAGCATCTTGGTTTGTGGTGGTTTTTGCATGTTTTTTGGTGGTGACTTCATAGATGCAATAACAGCATCCATTGGTGCATGTATTATCGTATTTACTGAGCGATATCTTAATACCAGAGAAGATAATGAATTTGTTTATTATTATATTGTATCGCTGATAACTGCACTTGCAACATCTATCCTTGTAAAGTTCGGCATAGGACATAATATCGACAAAATAATGATAGGAGAGATAATGCTCGTTATTCCTGGTGTAGCTATGACAAATGCAATAAGGGATTTACTTATGGGCGATACTGGTTCTGGAATGCTTAGATTTATTAATGCGGTAATCATTGCTGGTATCATTGCAGCAGGCTTTGCTACAGCACTTTTAATATTCAAAAACTAATATTAAATTTACATTATGAAAGGAATTTTAATATTAAATGTCTAAAATGTTTTTCTTAATTTTAGCTGCAATTGCCGGTTCCTTAGGCTTCGGTATAAATATGAAGATAAAGATGCCCCATGTAATATATGCAGCACTTGCTGGTGGAGTGACATATTATATATATCTTGTAGCATTTCAAGCGTTTGATAATCACTTTCTTTCAAACTTCCTTGCAGCAGTATTTGTTTCGCTTTTTGCAGAAATTATGGCGAGGCTTCATAAGACACCTACTACGATTTTTCTTACATCAGGTGCAATATGTCTTATTCCAGGAGGCAGACTATATTATGCAATGTACGCTATAATAAATGATGATGAGGCTGCATTTTTAGAGAATGGAGAAATTGCCCTATTAATTGCTCTAGCAATCGCGTCGGGATTTATGGTAGTAACAGTGATAATGAAGCTACTAGGTAGATTTTTACAGCCCCAAAAGAGGCGCTTCAGGCAAAGAAAAATGGCAAAGGGTCATCAGTCAAACGTGCACATTGAGTCATTAAAATAAAGAGAGGGAAAATTATGTTTAATAAAAATGGAAAAGATGATAGTGAGTACAATATTAAAAATATAGAGTTCATTAGACAAAAATCAAAAACTGTAGGCGGATTAATTGAAAAGGAATACCTTAGACAGAAAAATAATATTGAGCTCATTGCATCTGAAAATTACTCCAGCGAGGCTGTTCTAGCTGCATGTGGCTCATGTCTATCATGGAAGTATGCAGAAGGATATCCTGAATTTGATAGAAAAACAGGAAATCGAGGCAGATATTACGGCGGAACTGAATTTGTCGATGAAATTGAGGAGTATTGCTGCGATAAATGGAAGGAAGTTTTTAATACGGATTATCATGTAAATGTTCAGCCTCACAGCGGTTCGCAGGCCAATTTTTCTGCATATAAGGTAGCTGTCATGCCTGGCGATACAGTCCTCTCATTTAGTCTTGGCAATGGAGGGCACTTGACACACGGCTCTTCAGTAAATTTTAGTGGAAAGCTTTATAATATGGTATTTTATGGAGTTGACAATAATGGATATATCGACATGAACGATGTCAGAAGAAAGGCTGAAGAGCTTAGACCAAAGCTCATAGTTGCAGGAGCCAGTGCCTACTCTAGGATTATTAATTTTGAACTGTTTGGAAAAATCGCTAGGGATGTAGGAGCAATATTTATGGTAGATATGGCTCACATTGCGGGACTAGTGGCTGCTGGTTGTCATCCTAGTCCATTTGGACATGCTGATATAATAACTACTACAACACACAAAACCTTGAGAGGCCCTAGAGGTGGTCTTATATTTTCAAAACCTGAGCTTGCAAAGAAGGTCGATAGTGCGGTTTTTCCATATGCTCAGGGAGGTCCATTGGAACACATTATTGCTGGAAAAGCTGTTTGTGCTGAAGAAGCATTGACAGACGAATACAAGAATTATATCAAGCAGGTTGTCAATAATTCAAAGGCCTTCTGTGATGAGTTCATCAAGTTAGGATACAAAATAGTCACTGGAGGTACGGATAATCATCTATTCATGTTAGACCTATCTGATTATGATTTTTCGGGACGCGACTTACAAAATGAACTTGATAAGATTGGCATAACTCTAAATAAAAATATGATTCCTAACGACAAAAAGAGCCCAAAGGAAACTAGCGGTGTTAGGATTGGTACAGCACCGATGACCACAAGAGGATATTTGGAAGACGACTTTGTATCTGTTGCAAGAAGAATTGATGCTAAAATCAAAGAAATGTCAAATGCAGGATAAAATTATTTTGTATAATTATTTCAAAAAGAATTGAAGCTTATATAAACATATTGTTTAATGAATTTAGTTGGAGAAAAGCTATGAGAATCATTATTGACGGTATGGGTGGTGACAATGCTCCTGATGTAATTGTAAAGGGAGCGATAATGGCAACTGAATATACCCAAGAAGAATTATGCATTATAGGAATAGAAAGCGAAATTAGAGAGCTGATTAAAAAATATGGATATATGGGAAATCAGATTTCTATAGTGAATGCTACACAAAATATTGAAAATGATGAATCTCCTGTCAAAGCAATTAGACGAAAAAAAGATTCATCAATAGTGATAGGTCTTAATATGCTCAATGACGGCGATGGAGATG
>USBT01000070.1 GCA_900553025.1 uncultured Eubacteriales bacterium
CATCTTTTTATTTTCCTCATTAAACAGCTCCGGTTCTTCTTTTTCAAGTTCTAATAAAATTTTCTTGAATAGCCACAGATGGGTATTCTCATCCCTGTTTATATACCTAATCTCCTGAACGCTTCCAGGCATCTTGCCATTCCTTCCAAGGTTATAGAAAAACATAAAGCCAGAATAGAAATAGACGCCTTCAAGAATGTAGTTTGCAATACACACCTTGAGGAATGTATATTTATTTGGATTATCCAGAAATTCGTTATAAAGTTCCCCAATAAATTTGTTTCTATTCAAAAGATGCTCATCTGTCTTCCACTGGTAAAGTATATCATTTCTCTCCGTCGGATTGCATATTGTATCGAGCATATAGCTATAGCTCTGGCTGTGTATGCACTCCTGAAATGTCTGAATTGAAAGACATAGATTGATCTCGTTAGCTGTTACGTACTGCCCTATATTTGGCAAATTCGCAGACTGAAGCGAGTCGAGATACACGAGGAAGCTGAGTATTTTGTCGTATGCAGTACGCTCCGCTGGTAGCAAATTCGGGTAATCGTTCTTGTCCTGATCAAGGTTGATTTCCTCCGGAATCCAGAAGTTATTCATGCCCTGTCTGTACCAATCAGAAACCCATGAGTATTTCATGTTGTTGAAGTCATTGATATTAGTTGTGTTGAAGTTCAAAAGCCTTCTGTTATTCACCTCGACATCACCATCCGGATTGAAAAGAGGTTTTTTCGTGATTTTATTTTCGCCCATTTTTATCTCCTATTTTTAAACGAACTGCTATTAAATTCTCCGCACTGACCCAATTGTAATCTGAGCCGATTCATTCTTATTCTTAAGCCGAGCAACTATCGCACTCTTCAGCTTCGAGGGATTTCGATCTCACATAGTAAACCGTCTTAACGCCCTCTTCCCACGCCAAAATATACAAGTTCAAAAGCTGGCTCATCTTGTAATCGTTGTTTATCCAAAAATTCATGCTCTGTGCCTGGTCGATGTGCCTCTGTCTTGCACCCGCTGCCTTGATTGACCACGTTTGGTCGATATAATGCGCCTGCTTGTAGTACCAGAACGTTTCAGTCGAAAGATCTGGAGCTACCCTCGGCATAATCATGCCTTTCTTTTCTTCGAGATAGAACTTGCTCATAACTGGGTCCAGTCCTGCACTTGTGCCTATCAGAATTGATGTCGAGCTTGTAGGTGCTGTCGCCATGAGCCAGCCGTTTCTCATTCCGCCTTCCTTGATGCTATCTTTGAGAGCAAGCCACCTGTCGCTGTTATAGCTTCTGCGCACAAAATATTCGCCCGTTTCCCACTCGCTGCCTTTGAAGTAACTATAACTTCCTCTTTCCTTGGCAAGCTCGTTGCTCGCCTTGATTGCAGCATATGCGATATCCTCAAATACTCGATCCGCAAAGGCTACGTGTTCCTCAGACTCCCAACGTATTTTGTTCTTTGCAAGCATGTGGTGATATCCTGAAACACCGAGTCCAATTGCCCTATTTCTCTTGCTAGTGATTTCAGCGTATGGTACCGGGTAAAGGTTCAAGTCGATTACGTTATCAAGTGCTCTCACAGTTGTTGCCGTTACATCTTCAAGCTCTTCCTTGTTGCTGACATCAATGTGTCCAAGGCAGAGCGATGCGAGATTACAAACGACAAAATCTCCCGGTTTTGTTGTCTGAACTACGACCTGATCGCCGTCCTCTGTAGTTATAGTTTTGCTTATAAATTCGGTTTCGCTCATGTTTTGTGCAATTTCTGTGCACAGATTCGAGCAATATATCATACCTTGGTGTTTGTTAGGATTAGCCCTATTTACCGTATCTCTGTAAAATGCAAACGGCGTGCCGGTTTCAACCGCAGATTTGAGAATAAGTCTCACCAACTCCTTGAGATTTATAGCTCTCTTTGAAATTCTTGAGTCGTTTACACAGTCTAAATATTTTTCTTCCCACTCCTCCCCATAAGAATCTTCGAGAGAATATCCCTTTGTCGTGAGGATGTCATGAGGGTCCATCAGGTACCAGTCTTGATTAAGATTTTCCTTTGCCATCTTCCAAAATAAGTCTGGATAGCAAACCGCAGGAAATACATCGTGAGCCTTCATTCTATCATCCCCGTTGTTTGTTCTAAGCTGCAAGAACTCTGGCAGGTCCTTATGCCACGCGTCAAGGTAAACGGCAACTGCTCCCTGCCTCATTCCGAGCTGGTCCACCGCAACGGCAGTATCGTTGACAAGCCTGATCCACCTTATCACACCGCCACTTGCACCTTCGAAGCCCCTTATTTTGCCGCCTCTTGATCTCACCTTACCAAAATACATTCCCATTCCTCCACCGAGTTTTGAAACCTCTGCGAACTGAGAAATGCTGTGATAAATTCCCTCAAGTGAATCAGGCACGGTATCGATAAAACAACTTGATAGCTGATTGTACGGCTTCCTCGCATTTGAAAGCGTCGGCGTTGCCATAGTAACCTTCTGCAAGCTCAAGATATCATAGAATTTTTCAACCCAGAATAATCTGTCTTCCTTTTCACCCATAGCAAGGTGCATCGCAACGCCCATGAACATCTCTTGTGGTGATTCAAGCGACACATGACTGTGGTTGTGGATTATATACCTGTGTATCAAAAGGTCTAGTCCTGAATAAGTAAATAAATCGTTCCTCGTATTGTCTATTTTTGCTTCTATCTGGTCAATCTCATTCTTGTCGTAATTTTCCAAAATATATTGACCATAGAGGCCTTCATCCGTCAGATACTTAATTTTATTATAGAATCCACTGATGCTTAGATTTTCCTCGGTTTCAGCAAGCTCCCTATGAAAAACATAGCTTAGCACGCGCCCTGCAATCTTTTCCCAATTTGGTTCCTCCTGAGAGGTAAGCTCCTCGGCAGATTTTGTAAGAAGTTTAAGCCTGCTATCAAGGTCCATTTCGTCCTTGTTCATTGCAATATACTTAGCTCTTAAACGCGACAGGTCATAATCCTGAAAATCTCGCTGTATTTTGTGAAAAATTCTTTCTAAGCCCTCATCTCCAACATCTTTAATCAATTTGCTTCTAATTCGCCTGAGAGATGTTCGCTTTTCTCTGTATAGGATGTAGCTTTTTGCAACATCATAGCAGTCATTTTTCATGAGAACTACTTCAACAGCATCCTGAATCTCTTCTACCTCAGCCATCTCAACGCCGTGGAATCTCATTTCAATCTGCTCAATCAAGCTATCTAGTCTTTCGCTGTCGCATTCCTCTCCAACAGATACAAAAGATTTGCGTATTGCAACTCTAATCTTCTCCGCATCATAAGGCACTTCTGTCAAGTTTCTTTTGATAATTGTCTTCATCCATTCAACTCCGTTTAAATTATTATATTATTACAGTTTTACAATATCTCGTTGTTATGAAAGTATTTTATCACAATATGTAGTCGTCATACAACCTAATTGTAAAAATATATTTTATGAATTTATTATGATTTATTATGCCATTTTTTTGAAATAGAAGTAATTCTAATTACTCTTATGTGGTCTGAAATACTTCTTTAGTGTTTGCTTGTTTTTTATGCATACAAAGCTATGTCCACATATTGATTCCTCATTTAAAGTACATACAAAGCTATGTTCACATATTGGATTCCACATTTAGGATACATACAAAATCATTTTGAGCAGTGTCCACACTTATGGGTCCAGTATAATCGCTTATAATACGAATTTTACGGTAAGATTTTCGATTATGTTGATTTGACCCGTAATTTTTTTTCATAGATTACGGTATGATTTTCATTTTTGGTAATATGACCCGTAAACACCTCTTAAACTACTACCTATAAAGTAGACACGGTAAAAACGAATTTTTACGTGGTGACAC
>USBT01000071.1 GCA_900553025.1 uncultured Eubacteriales bacterium
GCTTGCCTGTATCTAAAACAACCGAAACGGCCCTTGTGCCGCTGCGGAAAATCAATCAAGATTTAAGCATTGGGAGGTAACGACTATGAGGAAAATTCTGTCCTGTGAGTTCAACCTGGACACTGCCTGTGTGGAGCTGTGTCTGGAGGATGGGACGCTTCTCTCCATCGACTGCAAGGCCGTGGAGAACGAACTAGCAAACAGTATGTACCAGCGGTCAGAACTGGACTGGCTGATTTACAATGATCCGCTGGCCTATGCCGAACTGATTTTGAATGGTGAGCCAGAACTATATCTAAAAGCAGTGGCCGAGAAAGCGTTATTAGATTGCCAGGTATAAAAACTTCGGTGCCGGGCCTCATGACTTTTTGAAAGATGGAGCTAGGTCTTGAATGAATCTCGTTTACTCATCTTTTCGTGAGATTATCTTGTGGCTATGTGCGTAATATGGTATAATGTAAAACAATTCGACAACGAATGGGGAATTGATTATGCCGGTCAGTTACGACAAGCTATGGAAGATGTTGATTGATAAAAAAATGAATCGAACAGAGCTAAAAGACGCTGCAGGAATTAGTTTCAATGTGTTAGCAAAAATGGGGCGGAATGAGTTTGTTTCGATGGAAAGCCTATTTAAAATTTGTACAACACTAGGGTGTACTATTGGGGATATAGTGGAATTTATTTATTGAATATAACTTGAGGTGCTATCATGGTAAAATACGCGGAATTTTGTGCAGGAGTGGGAGGTTTTCGGCTTGGAATTGATCTAGCTGCACATAATTCAAAATGCATATATAAAAATGAAATTGATGAAAAATGTGATGATACCTACTATAGAAATTTTGGTGAACACTTTGATTCAAAAGATATATTTACATTAGACGTAGATAGTATTCCGCACATGGATATCTTATGCTCAGGATTTCCGTGCCAGCCATTTTCTATTGCAGGGAAACAAAAGGGACTTGAGGATGACAGAGGGAAAATTATACTAAAACTTTTTGAAATTATTCGAGCGTTAGAGCCCAAAGTTGTTTTTCTAGAAAATGTGGCAAATCTAAAAAGACATAAACAAGGTGCAACATTAAGCCTCATTAAAAATTTATTCGAAGAAATCGGCTATAAAGTATATGATGAAATTTTAGATAGTGCAGATTTTGGAGTGCCTCAAAGTAGGCCGCGTTTGTATATTGTTGCATTTAATATAAAAAAGCTAAAGAATGTAAGCTTCCATTTTCCTGTTGGTGCTGAACCTAAAAAGACACTCCGTGATGTATTAGTACCTGGAGACAATTCTATCCCTATTTCTAAAAAATGGGAAGAGTATATTGACCTTTATTTGGGTATTAAAAGTGCTGATGAGCTATCTTTTCAAATTCCTAAAACACGAAAGAGCTTAGAACGTGTAGCCGACAATTGCGATATAAATGATTGTATTTTACAAATTCGTTCCAGTGGAATTAGGGCGTATTCACTAGATGGCCAATTCCCTACTTTTGCAGTAAGTAATAGTGGTGGGGGGGCAATGATACCGGTATTAACTAAGGAAAGGCGACATTTAAGTGTTCTAGAAATGAAGCGTATTATGGGTTTCCCAGATACATTTTCTTTTGGAATTTCCAGGACTGATAGTATTAAGCAATTAGCAAATGCGGTTTGTCCACCCGTAATAAGTGCAATTTATGATGAGATTGTAAGAGCTGCACATTTTAGCGTTTAGTAATTCTGTCCCGAATATTTTCTCCAGTAGCAAGGACGACTTCTTCGTGTTCTGGAAATACTAAGGCGCAAGATGGTGAACACTCACTAAGAGTACAAACGAAACACATTTGACGTTTGCATTTATTACAATAGTGGCAGAGGGCCTGTATATTATTTATATTATTTTCTCCGCCTCGATCAACAGGAATACGGTGATCAAATTCAACACGCACACGGTCTTTTGCAAATGTATGTGGTGCAATTGCTGAATTTTCTCTTAGAATCGCACCACAAATGTTACATCGGTATGTTTGAGCTGTGAGAATAGTTTGTTTTTCTATAGTATTTAATTGAATTCGTGTGGACTTGGCATTTTCTTGAAAGAGCAACTCATGATCTACTGGATGTAATACATATTGACGATTTCCTTGCATTGCTTCCGCATGAACACATGAAAAACCTTCTTCAGTCCAGAGTTCACTGAAAGGTTTATTTGCATCTCCATAGCGCTCCTGAATCCAAGATGGGTTGATTTTTCCTCTTAATATCGCTTTGATAGTATGCAGGCGGTCGTTAGCACCAACAAGGTCTGCTTCTGAACAATACTCGTACTTTATCAATAACAGTAAGCCAGCTATGGTACGTCGCTTTATTATCCAGATAATCTTATTTTGAGGAAAAACAATTTCATAGCCAGGGCGATTAATAGCTTTCCGAATCTCAATAATATCTTCAATATGTAACATAACAAGCCCTCCGAACTAAGATCTAAATAAAAGTTGTGTATTAAATATAAACTGATACAAGTCTCCGACTAAAACATTCCAGTTGTTATAAAGTGTCTGTATGATCAATAAAGAGTAAATATGGTTCAACTCCAAGTGCATCTGCAATTCTTTGGATATTTTCGAGAGAAATACTTCGGCGAAAACGTTCAATCGCACTAATATATGTTCGATGTAAGCCACACTTTTCTGCAAAAGCTTCTTGGGAAAGGCCGATAGCTTGACGATAATATTTCACATTTACTCCAAAAACCTTAATGATGTCCATACTTGAAAACCTCCATGATAAATGTTAGAATATTGAATACAATAAGTCGACAGACAATAAGTCTCGTTCGAAGAGGAAGCAAATATGAAACTACGTAACTTTTTATATCTAAACACAAAAGTAATTGAGGATTATATTGCAGCTATTGACGGCTATACTTACGATGAGGAAGCTCAAGCAATTGCAACTAGCAGGGAAAATACTTTGTCTGGAAAAGGGGCAATTGGTGTTGCTTCAGGAAATGGATCCCATACAGGAAAACAGTCTGAAGAAGTAAAGCGGTCTGTACGTATTAGCGATGCAGCTAAATTTGAAAAAATCTACAAATATTTGCAATCTGATGAAGATGATGGTCTAAAATATTATGAGTTTCTTAGCGAGGCAGATTATGGTGCTTTATACCGGGATGATTTTCTTGAAGTTTTAGTTACTGCTCGCTTTTCTAAGATGAAAGAGTTGACCGATAGTGTAATGAAAATTGCAGAGTTGGCTGCGGTTTTTGAGACTATTACAGATCAGCAGATTTTGGACAAAAAAGCAACCGAAGCTGTACAAGGTTTTTCGGCGTTAGGGCAGATGAAATCCGGTAAAGAAATTGCCTGTGTGTTCGAATTTGCAGACGGAAAGCATCCAATAGTTGCGTATTTGGATGAAAGTTACTTTAGATGTAATCAAGATAATTTTGTTGGACAATCCTATTTGCTATGTAAAATTATTCGTAAAATACCTAAGGGACAAAGTATCAAGTTGGATGAAATTTTCGACGATTTCAAGAAGCTACCTCTTAACAGAGCTCAGCGAAGGAATATGCCGAAGAATATGGATAACCCCGCAGAGCTTCGTGATGTTATTAAAGGGCCTGCGCTCGTTGTCCTTCCCATTGCGGTATATCAGTGAGAGTGCATTAAATCGGTGGCAACACCATGGCAACAAAAAATCAGATAGCCTCTGCTATCTAAATAATGAAAAGAATACCAATACTCTGAGCTAAATCCCATAAGCAAATCTGTTTAGAAAACATCTAACAGGAGCGAGTGG
>USBT01000072.1 GCA_900553025.1 uncultured Eubacteriales bacterium
TCGCGATTGTATGTTTTGTTTGTAAAAATGACAGATGAATTGAAGTTTGAGGACGAGGAATGATAGAAAATATAAACTGGTATCCGGGGCACATGAAGAAGACCCGAGAACTCATAAAAGAGAATTTAAAACTCGTAGATTTGGTGATTGAGGTTTTGGATGCTAGAATACCAATTTCAAGCAGGAATCCCATAATTGACGAGCTCGTGGGTGGCAAGCCGAGGGTTATTGCGCTCAACAAAATAGACATCGCCTCGGAGAAAGAAACAAAGAGATGGCGTGAATATTTTGCCAAAGAGGGGAGCACACCAGTCGCGATAAATGCACAGAGCGGCTCGGGTGTTTCGAATTTGCTAAAGCTTCTTGAACGGATTGAGAATGAACTTTCAGCAGGAAAATTGAGGCAGAAGCCTCTCAGAATGATGATAGTCGGCGTTCCAAATGTTGGTAAATCTTCCCTCATTAATAGGCTGACAGGAAGGAAGGCGACACAGATTGGAAATAGACCTGGTGTGACGAAGGGCAAGCAGTGGCTGAAACTGAAAAATGGAATGGAGCTTCTCGATACCCCAGGTATTTTGTGGCCTAAATTTGAGGATAATAGGGTTGGTATTTATCTGGCGTTCTGTGGTTCGATTAAGGATGAGATTTTGGATTTGCCGACACTGGCACTTGAACTGATAAAGGTTTTAAGGCGTGATTATCCTAATCTT
Source organism: uncultured Eubacteriales bacterium (assembly GCA_900553025.1). Classification (GTDB taxonomy): domain Bacteria; phylum Bacillota; class Clostridia; order Peptostreptococcales; family Anaerovoracaceae; genus S5-A14a. The sequence goes on from USBT01000072.1 coordinate 714, forward strand.
CTATTGGAGAGGTATAAGCTCGATGATAGCTGTCTGGAATATGAGGACATTGAACTGCTTGATGAAATCTGCAGGCGTAGGGGATATATATTGCCAGGAAAGAGGATTGACTACGATAGAGCGGGGAAAGCAATTTTGGACGAATTTAGAAGTGGCAAAATTGGCAGGATAACTCTTGAACTAGCAGGTGAATAAGGCGAATAAATATAGAAAATTTTTGTGTTGCTTACTTGTTTGCAGGCGGTTTAAATAAAGCCTTTTGAATAAAGTGCTTTGAGTAAAGTGTTTTGAATTTTTGGGAGATAGATGATAGATGACGACTAAAGCGGAGCGCGAAAGAATTGAAAAAACAAGGCTTGAGGAGATGAAATCGTTTGACTTAAAAGGTTCTGATGGCTTTGAGCACCTAATAGGTGTTGACGAGGTAGGGAGAGGACCTTTAGCAGGACCTGTGGTTGCCTGTGCTGTGATTATGCCAAAAGATTGGAATGTTCCAGGAATCAATGACTCTAAGAAACTGACCGAAAATCGAAGGAATGAACTGGCACTAAAAATCAAAGATAACTCTGTTGCCATTGGATTGGGTTTTGTAAATAGCAAAAAAATCGACCGCTTCAATATTAGGAATGCGACCAAAATGGCAATGATTATAGCTGTGAGGCGGTGCATTGAAAATTTAAAAGAGCAAAGGGCTCAATCCTATGTGATTAAAGTTTGTAAGACTAAAGATGTGGGCTCGACGGCTATAGAAAATAGAAGCCGTGAAACTGGTGATGATATGACTTTAGATGTGGATTCGAATGGGCATTTGGAGAAAACTCAGTTAAGGATTCTCATAGATGGAGATATGGAAATTCCCCTTGAACAATTAGTGGCTATTTTTGAGGAAGACGGATTTATAATTTCTCAGAAAACTATTATCAAGGGCGATTCCAAATCCCTAGCAATTGGAGCGGCGTCGATTGTAGCCAAAGTAGCAAGGGATGAATTTATGAAGGAGTATTCAAAGAGGGCTCCAGAATTTGGATTTGAGAAACATAAGGGATATGGAACAAAGGCACATTATGAGGCGATTTCATCTTATGGATTATCGCCGATTCATAGGAAGACATTTTTAAAGAAGGTTCTTGATAAAATGGAGGAGGAACTGATATGAGGGCAAAGGATTTTAAAACAGATATAGAGATTGCGCATGAGGCCGAGTTATTGCCAATTGAAGAAATTGCTGGAAAGCTTGGGCTTAGCGAGGATGACATTGAGCATTATGGTAAGTTTAAGGCTAAGGTTGGTTATAATAAGGTTAAGGATGCTCTTAATTTAGATGAGAATAAGAGGGGAAAGCTGGTGCTGTTGACGGCGATTTCGCCGACGCCGGCCGGCGAGGGCAAGACGACGACCAGCATCGGACTTGCAGACGGTCTGTCTGCCCTCGGCAAGAAGACCGCCCTGGCACTCAGAGAGCCTTCTATGGGCCCCGTATTCGGCATCAAAGGGGGCGCGGCCGGCGGTGGCTTTGCGCAGCTTGTCCCCATGGAAGACATCAACCTCCATTTCACCGGGGACATGCATGCGATAGGAGCTGCAAACAACCTCATAGCAGCGGTTTTAGATAACCACATCCAACAGGGTAACCACCTTGGTATCGACCCTAGGACAATAACCTGGAAGAGGGTTGTCGACATGAACGACAGACAATTAAGGTTCATTGTCGACGGATTATCGGGTAAGCCTAACGGAGTGCCTAGAGAAGACGGCTTTGATATTACAGTAGCTAGCGAGATAATGGCAATATTTTGTTTAGCAGAGGGAATAACCGACCTTAAGAAAAAAATCTCTCAAATTGTTGTAGGCTATACCTACGATGAGAAGCCAGTGAGGGTTGCAGATCTTGGATGCGAAGCCGCTGCAACTATTTTGCTCAAGGATGCGCTAAAGCCAAACCTAGTACAGACGCTAGAACATACACCAGCCTTTGTGCACGGAGGACCCTTCGCAAACATTGCACATGGCTGTAATTCTGTAATTGCAACTAAGATGGCACTTGCACTCTCAGATTATGCAGTTACTGAGGCTGGATTTGCAGCGGATCTTGGTGCTGAAAAGTTTCTTGATATTAAATGTCGAAAGACAGGGCTTGCTCCAGATGCTGTCGTAATAGTAGCAACGGTCAGAGCCCTTAAATACCACGGTGGTGTAGCAAAGGAAGACTTGAATGAAGAAAATTCTAAATCAGTAAAGGCTGGCATTCCGAACCTTTTGAGGCATATTGATAATATTCAGAATGTATTTGGGTTAAATGCTATAGTAGCAATCAACGAATTTCCTACAGACACAGAAGCTGAGATGGATGTGGTGAAGAAAGCCTGCGAAGAAAAGGGCGTAGATGTTGTACTTAGTCAAGTTTGGGCTAAGGGAGGAGAAGGCGGCATTGAGCTTGCAAAGAAGGTTATTTCTATCTGCGAAAAAGATGCTTCTAAGCTGAAATTTTCTTACGAGTTAGATCAGAGTATAGAGTCGAAAATCAGGTCTATTTCGCAGAAGGTTTACGGGGCTAGTGATATAAGCTTTGATGTTAAGGCACTAAAGGAACTTAGGAGGCTTGAAAGTAACGGCTTTGGAGATTTACCGATATGTATTGCCAAAACTCAATACAGCTTTTCTGATGATCCTAAGGCGTTGGGGGCACCAAAAGATTTTATTATTCACATCAAGGAGCTTAAGGTGTCGGCAGGTGCTGGTTTCATAGTCGCAAAGACAGGCGACATAATGACGATGCCGGGTTTGCCTAAGAAGCCTGCTGCCCTTGGAATGGACATAGATGAAGATGGTGTTATCAGCGGATTGTCGTGATGAGCTATTTGAAAATACGAGATGCAATGAAATAAAATACAAGATACAATGAAACAATATGATTATAAAACAATCAGCCGCACCATGCTCGGTGACTTGCATACG
>USBT01000073.1 GCA_900553025.1 uncultured Eubacteriales bacterium
GCGTTCTTCTTCGGGCGATAAGCAAACATCGGGTAGTATTATCGGTGTAATGACAGGCTTTTTCCTTCGATATGAGCGACTTTGTTTTAGCGGCGGTATCCTTACCATCCGTCATGCAAAAGCCGCTGTTTGTCGCTTCCGGGTAACAAAAAAGCGCCGTATTTCTACGACGCTTTTGTCTTGCTCGGAAATATTTAGGTAGGAAGGAATGAAAATAATTCACGCGCCACTTCTGCTACTATTTGAGGTCATCAGCTATTGCTTGCTTAATTGCTAATGCAAGTTTGTATGCCAGCAGTGGTGGAACAGCATTCCCGACCTGAGTGAACTGTCTAGCATTGGCTCCTGTAAATTCGTAGGAATCAGGGAAGGTTTGTAGTCTCGCACATTCTCTAACCGATAAAGTACGTGGAATAAATGGATGAAGGTGAGAACGCCCGCCGCCTTTTGTTCCACCAGCAATTACGGTCTTTGATGGAAGCCTTGGGTCAAGTCTGTCTACTCTGCCTAATTTATCTCTTCCTCCATATTCGAGAATCATATAACGACTAACTGATTTCGCTGTATGTTTTCGGGTAATATGGTTTGGAACACCATCCATATCACGCATAAAGACAGAGCCACAAGGTGTTATCCGTTCACTTGGAGTTGGCAGTTTGATTGGCTTGCTTCCACGAGTGCCAACAACGATCCATCGCATTCTGTTTTGCGGCACTCCAAAATTCGCTGCATTAACAATCTGCGGCTTGTTAATTTTGTAGCCACACTGAGATAAATCATTGAGAGCTGCTTGAATTCGCCCATTTGTATCAAAGTCTGCAATTCCTTCAACATTTTCAATGAGAAAAGCAAGCGGACGGAAAGTTTTGATATACCATATATAGTCAAAAATCAGTGTTCCCTTTTCTTCGTCGTCAAACCCTGTTCGTTTAAAATTTGCACCGTCTTTATTGAAGCGCTGATTTGCAGCAATGCTAAAAGACTGGCATGGCGGTCCACCGTGGAACACACCGTTAAATGGCACAGAAACTCCGTTCTTCTTGAGAATGGCCGCAACCTCTTCGTGTTTACTAACATCACCGGCATAATGTGGTGGGCCAATAACAACCTTGTTGGGATTGTTTTTCCTCAGTGTATTACAAAAGGTTTCATTAAATTCAACTGAAATCAAGTTTTCAAATCCAGCGTAGCTGAACCCAATATCAAGCCCACCAGCTCCGGAGAAGAAGCTGACAGCCGGAATATCTTCAGTGGATCGCTCGATATTATCCAACGTTTGTATTGGCTGTAGGCACTCTTCACCAATAGTGTGGTTACTAAGATACTGCAATGAATCATATGTGTATCCCTTTTGTTCTAAAACCTGATCAAAAGGAACCTTGTTTTCAATTGCTTCGTCAAGCAATGATTTTTGCTGTTCGATTGTAAGTTTTACTTGCTTGCTCATTATGCAATCTCCCTTGTAGCTTGTATAAAGACGTCATGCGCTTCTTGCTTAGACTTGAAGTCGCTTTGCTCATTTGCTCGAAGCCACTTCCTGTAATACATATGTACGGCTCTATGACACGAAGGACATAGGCCAACGATATCTGCTAAGGATGTACCTTTGCTCGAAATTGCTACTGTTGACGACAGCGGAAGCAGATGGTGGATTTCGAGCAAATAATCGGTCCAAGGGTAGCGGATGTTCATATCTGTTCCGCAGGCACAGCAATGAGGTATAGGGTTCATCTGCCTATAATACTTACGGAGCAAGCCACTCCGTTCTACACGGAAATGTTCCACGCGCTTTTTATTTCCTTCAATGAATTCAATATCCGTTGGATCGGAAGTAAACACCTCAAATGTTGGAATTACGATCTTCTGCGATATTGAAGTCATTTCATAAAATTCTTCAAGTCTATCCGCCTTTGGGAATCGATTTTCCGGTTTTAAGAATTTTGAGAGGACTTCGGCCTTTGCGTTTTCATCAATTGTATCTAAAAATAAATAGCCGTTGTAAACTTTTAGTATGCTCAATTGACTAATAAAGATAACCATTTCACGCAATTGCCGGCGTTCTGTATCAGTATAATTATATGCTCTGGGGGTTAAAGCCTTATAATAGTCTATATCCTCAAATCCTGTACAATTGTTTGAAATAATGTAGGAGAAAATATCATCAAGTGAAAGTTTGGCTTCATTTCCACGGGCCGCTTGAGCAAGCAGCAGTTTAATTATAGCACAAAAAGGGTACACTCGCTGCTCTGCGGGGTTATAATTGTCAAACGCAGGAAAGGGGAAACGAAACCTTGAAATGTAGTTTAACAGATAATCATCGGCGCTCTTTTGCTTGCCGTTCACGCTTGCCAGGTCTCTGCATACATCCGTAACTACCAGCTTTGTTCCTATAAAATTAGCAAGAAATGAACATTGGAATACTCTGGAGTAGTTTCTTTTGATCGTATAATGAGTTGGCAAAAATGGCATACCTGTTTCATTCACAAGTGTATCTCGAAACAATTGCTCGCATTGAGATATATCAACATTATCGAATTTAACAAGGACTTTTGCCATTTCTCTTAAAACATCGAATTGGAAATACAATAGTCTGCCTTGATCCCATCGCCACATTTTAGTCTCCCCCTTGTATTTCAACAATATCGTCAATTCCACAATGAAGTGCAAGCGAAATCTTCGCAATACTCTCCATCGAAATAGGCTCATTTTTCCCCATTTTCGCTATAATGTTTGTGCTTACACCAGCCAAACTCTTTAATTCCGTTTTCGTCAAATTGCGGTCTATTAATAATTTCCACAATCTATTATAGTTGAGCGTCAACTTAGAGCACCCCTTCCCCACGCATTGTGTATAATATGGTAGCACAAAAATACCAAAAAGTCAAGACTTTCTTGATAAATCGTGATTTTACCTTAATCTATTGCATTACCTATACCAAAGAGATGAGCACACTATTCACCATCTGCCGTTTCAGCCTTTTCCATTACTCACGGAACTTTATGACTTCTTGAATACTACCCGAAAAAGAAAAGCTGCTGTTCATCACAGCAGCCTTTCCCAACAGAAATATTCAATTAGTCGGGGATGATTTCTATACGCTCATAAAGGTCAGAATCATCGTCATCAAAGAGCTTCTTGTGTGCTTCCGCTTCCTGAAGCGTATGGTAGTAATACTCCTCGTCAGACTTTCCATCCTTACGAACAAATTTCACAATAAACATAGCAGTTCTCCTATCACTTCCGAAGCAACATCATTTCCTTGGCTGATTTCTCGATTTCTCCAGTCAACAAGGCAATGTCGAATCACTCTGATTTCCAGCGGCTCAAAGGAGATTTTCTTCTTTCGCCCCGGCTTCATAACTTCTGCAATGTCACACAAGCGGAGGGCGAGGGCGTCAATTTGACTGTTGGTTTCTGCGTCATGGCTCCTGTGCTGCTGTACCAAGCCGTTTATCAGCACCCGCACCTTATAATCGTCCAGCTTGACCTTCATAGCCGTCCTCCTAACAGTAAATCAAATCGTTTGCAACGCTTTCCATAGCAGCACTACGGATGTTGTTCATCCTCTGCACCCACAGCATTTGATTTTCCGCTTTGAGGGCTTCCGTTACGCCCTCTTTTTCGGAAAGCTGCTTTACCA
>USBT01000074.1 GCA_900553025.1 uncultured Eubacteriales bacterium
TGGCTGCCACTTAGCCATAATGTAAACAAAAAATGCAATTATCATGACTATCATAATTAATAGCCATAGCTTTCCACTGCCTATGAGTGGCAACATGTAATTAGTTCTTAAAAATTCAGCCTTTTCAATAATAAGACGAAAAAGACCTACGACAATTCCTGTCAAAAGGCCTACCAAAACACCCTGAAGCGTCATTTTGTGCTTCATATTCCTAAATCTCTCAAGCTGGAAAACTGTTTTGTTCTTTCTCATTACAAATCTCTTACATCAATTATTATATAGGTTCGTGGTCATATACTCTGGGTCGCAGGTTGCATCTATTCCTAGTGCTTTTAACGTTTGCTCATCATTGTCACTTAGTATAGCCGTACAATGTGCCCTCAATCCGCTGAGTTCACCAAGTTTTTCAGCTGCACGTCTTGCCTCTGGATTTTGAGTTCCCGAAATAGTCAGAGCCATAAGAACCTCCTCCAAATTAAGTGATGTGCGATCATAACCCAAGGTTTCAGTCTTAAGTCTTTGTATAGTTGCCAAGACCTCAGGCGTTATAAGAAGTGCATCATCATTCATATGACATAGCTTCTTGATTGCGTTCAAAACAGCTGCTGCCGCTGCAACCATTCGTCTTGAGCTACGACCTGTAACTATCTCACCATTTGGTAATTCCATAGCCATAACTACAACATTCTCATATCTATCATCACACTGTCTTTTCAATTCGGCATAATCCCTTGCTGGTTTGACGACACACCTGTCTTCAACTGTTTTGTTCACTTCATTCATTAGAAGCTGTGAGCGTTCAAGAGAAGCTTCACTTATTTTGCCTTTCTTGTAATCGCATTTTGCTATCAGGTATCTCCTGATTATTTCCTGACATGCCGCATTCCTACAAATTTCATCGTCAATTATTGCGTTGCCAGCCATGTTCACGCCCATATCCGTTGGTGATTTATACTCCGAGGATTTACCTGTAATCTCTTCAATTATCCTTTTAACGACTGGAAATACTTCAACATCTCTGTTGTAATTCACCGTCATTTCTCCATATGCTTCAAGGTGAAATGGATCAATCATATTTACATCCTTGAGGTCTGCTGTTGCTGCTTCATAGGCTATATTTACAGGATGCTTAAGAGGCAAATTCCAAATAGGAAAAGTTTCAAACTTAGCATATCTAACAGCTCTACCCATGATTTCCTCGTGATATAACTGCGAAAGACATGTAGCTAGCTTCCCACTGCCGCCGCCAGGACCAGTAACAACTACTAGAGGTTTTTCAACCTCAATGTAAGGATTCGCTCCATATCCTTCCTCGCTCACAATTATCTCCACATCTGTCGGATATCCCTTAGTATATGTATGTTTATACGTTTTGATACCTCGACGTTCAAGCTTAGCAATAAACATATTAACCGAAGGAGAGTCTTCATATCTTGTAACAACAACACTATTTATGGAAAGATTATATTTCCTAAAAGTGTCTATCAGCCTGAGCACTTCAAGATCATAGGTTATGCCGAAATCCTGCCTAGTTTTGTTAGTCATTATGTCTCCAGCATATATACAAATAATTATTTCTACTTGGTTCTTCATGCTCTGCAAGAGCTTAATTTTTGCATTTTCATCAAACCCTGGCAAAACTCTCATCGCATGCTTATCATGGACAAGCTTCCCACCAAACTCAAGATAAAGTCTTTCGCTTTCGCCTGATTTAATTCTCTCCAAAATATGATTGGACTGCATTTCAAGATACTTTTTAGGATCAAAACCCAGCTGCATAAAAATCTCCTTCATTTTCAAATTCTACGGTGCTATATTTTTTATATTATATTTTTCACACTTGTAAATACGGCTATAACTGCTCTTCTTCTATGAGTCTACGACTACTCGCTCACGCTTATTTTTATCATATTCCTGCCATCTATCAGTCCCTCAAGACTTATATGGTAGTCTATATCTACATCGCCATACCCTTCTTCATTCAGCCTATTGTTTACATGATTTGTCAGAACTTCAAGAGGAAGCAGTCCCATGGGTGTTTCATATTCACTGAAATATCGCTTGCCCTTCTCAAAAACAATCTCTCCAGTTCCACGATCATCGCCACTTCTCCTCATCTTAACACGGTTTTCATCCATGATTAAGGTTGTAACGCATCCTTGCATACCTGAAATTGGGAGTTCATCATATCTTAGATAAGTTTTTCCGTTTCTTTTATATAGCTTTCCTTCTGTTATAATTTCAACGTTTCCATCTGCATCCTCTGGCATGCCGAATTCTCCGCCTGAAATTTTAAGTGTAACATTCTTCATTTTGTCTCCAATACTATTTTTCAAATTTATACATTTAAATCATACCACAAAACAGCCTGACTTAAAAGGTTTACATTCGTCCACTTTATATGCTATACTAGGTTGACAATATAAAGGTGCATAGGAGTCAAATATGCTTACAAGAACAAAAGTTTTAAATATATTGATGGAAGAAGACATAGGCTATCATTCAGGTCAAGAACTTGGGAACCGTCTTGGTGTTTCCAGAAATGCAATTTGGAAGTCAATTGAACAGCTTAGAGAAGATGGCTATGAAATTGAGAGTCGAACAAGAGTTGGTTACAAGCTGGTTGGGGGGACACATAGTCTTACAGAAAGCTCCATAATTTCGGAACTCAAATATCCTACGAAATTATGCGTTTTTGATAGCATAGATTCTACCAATACATATGCGAGCAATAATAGTGAAAAAATAACTGTAGATAAACCCCTGCTTGTGGTTGCCAACAAGCAAACGAACGGCAGAGGTCGCATGGGCAGAAAGTTTTTCTCCCCACCAGGTACAGGTCTTTATATGACGATTGGAATAAAGCCGAAATTTGCTATTGACAAGGCTCTGTATGTAACAATTGCAACCGCCGTTGCTGTATCTCGTGCGGTTGAAGAAATTGCGGATGTTAAAACAAAAGTCAAATGGGTTAATGACATATTTGTCAATAACAAAAAAATATGTGGCATATTAACCGAAGCTGGTGCTAATCTTGAAACAGGTAAAATAGACACCATTTTGATAGGTATCGGAATCAACTGCTTTAGTCCTGCTTCTGTTCCGCCTGAAATCCGCGATAGCATAGGTGCAATATCTAAATCTAGAAACTCTTTTTCAAGAAGCAAGCTAGCTGCTCTTATTTATAACAACACTATTGAGATTCTAAAGGAGCTTGAACCCAAAGAGCAAAATTCTTTAGCAATTTTTGAAACGCCTACATCGGGTGCTGGCGGACCAAAATTTTTACAAGAATATAGGCTGAGGTCAAATGTACTTGGAAAACGTATTTCCATATTTCCTTACCAAGGTGCTACTCCTATTGCCGCCAATGCCATCGACATAGATGATAACGGTGGGCTAGTAGTCGAATATATGGAGGGCCCCAAAATGCGTCAGATTGAATCGCTAACCACAGGAGAAATAAGCATCAGAGTCGATTGAGAATCGTAATATTAAAATTTGTCCCCATACAAAATTCGCAGCTAAATTTAAGCAACAGCAAAAGAGTCTCTTGCGGAACATTCCCGAGAGACTCTTTGAGATTACTTTGATATTAAAGGTTGGGT
>USBT01000075.1 GCA_900553025.1 uncultured Eubacteriales bacterium
GCCACATACGCGAACTATCTTATCATTAACAACGCTGTCCTCCTGCCTGTTTACAACCAGCCGGAAAACGACGAAACAGCGGCAAAGGCCATACAGCGACTCTTTCCGCGCTATGAAGTTGTTCGCATACCTTGCCTTCCATTGCTTCGGCAGCACGGCTCGCTGCATTGCTCTACCATGCAGTTCCCGGCAAACGTATTAAACACAAAGGCGGAAAATAAAGCCGACAATTAAATAGACATCCATACTCCTGCACAAATGAAAGAGAACATATTAAAAGTAGGACTTGTAATTGATTCTTCAACTCCAAGTCCCTCTGCAATATATTTGGTTAAAGTCGTCTTGCCCGTTCCAAGGTCCCCTATGAGAGCATACACATCTCCCTGTGAGCAAGTTCTTCCTATCTCTCGTCCAAAATCAGCGACCTCTGATTCTGTATTGAAAACTTTCTCAAATTTCTTCATATCTCTCTATAATAACAAAGTACAAGCTGTGATTTATGATTTCCTCTATTTGAACTACCAATTATCTAAAGTCAATGGGTTCCTGCTTCATCGACCTTTTCAAAATAGCTAAGCTCTGTTGACACTCCCCACAGCTAAAGCAATGAGGTTTTCGACACATTTGATAAAACACACATCCAAGTTTGCTCAATATTCGCCTAATTTTTATGCAAAAATTTTGAAATCCTCTTATAAATAAGCATAGTCAAAAGGCCATTTATTCCACCCTTCAAGAGATTGAATGGCATTATAACTGGCAGTATCATTGCCATTACAGCCTTCCTCGGCACACCCATAAAAAGCGGTGTAATAAACATATTCGCAAAACACATAATAACTGTCATAGTAATAACGCCTGCAATTATCGCAATAATAGCATTTTTTTTAGTCTTATGCCTAGAGTAAATTATCGACGCTACAACAACAAAGCTCCCCGTAGCCACCATGTGCATTAGAAAACCGTAAAGCCCGTCCTCACCTAGCCCAAAGGCCTGAATCAGGCTTACAACACCCGTAACAACAACCCCGGGTATAGGTCCAAATGCAAAGGCTGTAACAAAAATCGGCACATCCGCAGGATCATATTTCAAAAAAGGTGCTGGCGGAAACGGTATCCTTATCAGCAGCAATAAAACACATGAAATCGCCGTCATTAGCCCAATTTTTGCAATAGTTTTACTGTTATATCTTCTGTTCATCTAAATCTTCCTTAAACCCATCATAAATAATCCCCAGGTTATATTTCCTAGCCATATTTTCAAACATACCAAAAACCATGTCCTCATCAATAGGCATTTCACCGAGATTTTCATGTATATTTATGTACAAAATAATTGCATCCTTCTCTTTTTCGACATGCATAGCCTCAGCGACAATGCCTTGCGATTCGACTATTTTGTTGTCATTGTGTTCGTATTCGGCCAGCTTATCAAGTTTGCCGGAATCACATGCGACAAATTGCCCGTTTACGAAAAACTCATTGTAAGCATCTGCGAAATCAACTATTTTGTCATCTTGAAAAGGCAGCTTTGACAAAAATACAAAAAAATCTCCCAAGGACTTTGAAACTATTTCCAAAGACTTGCCGATTTTTTTAATAGAAATACTGGGGGAATCAAATTTCTCATAGTAATTTTCTATTTCCCCATAACCAGCCGTTGCTTTGTTATATACAATGCATCTTTGGGTGTCAGATAGGGCTGATAGCTTACTAAGCCTCAGCCCAGATATGTTTCTACCTTCGATTTTTTTAACGATTCTAATAGAGTGATTAAAACTCAACCGCTTCTACTCCCTTAATTTCAGGATAAGACTCCATGAGGATTCTTCCGATAACACCCTGAAGTGTCATCCTTGCTCCCGGGCAACCTGCACAGTGTCCCTGAAGTTTAACCTTAACTATATTATCCTTATATTCAACAAACTCCACATCTCCTCCATCATTTTGGAGAAATGGTCTAATCTTGTCTAAAGCTTCCTGAATTTTTGCTTCCATTTCCATGTTCATATCCTCCTGTTTATTTAAAATCATTCTAAAACAAAGACCGTATTATCATACTACTATTACCCATAATTGTAAAGATTACACTATCTCATCATAGCCATGCCTTCTAGTATTTCATCATTGGCAGAGTAAGTAAGTTTACAAAATAACTTCTTTAAACTATTTGCGTTTAATCGCCTCTTTCTTGTCATAGTGTTTTGCTGCTTCTTCACCAGTTAAGATTCGCAAACCGCCTCCTGCCAAGGCTTCCATCTCACACTCACCAGGCATAACTGTTACTGGAGCAATAAAACTGACCCTTGGAATTACCATATCCGTAAGTATCTTCGAATGTGCAAGACCGCCTGTAATTATAATAGCATTGACATCACCATTAAGCGCAGGAGCAAGCCAGCCTATATATTTAGAAATTTGATACCCCATAGCATCATATACTAGCTTTGCCTTTTCATCACCTTCATTATATAATGCCTCGATTTTTCTTCCGTCCGTTGTTCCAAGGTATGCAAGTAATCCGCCCTTGCCTCGTATACGCTTCTTGAAATCCCTAACGCTCATTCCGCTCTTTGCAAAAAATTCCATAACAGAAAGAAGCTGTGCCCCGCCAGACCGTTCTGGAGACATAGGACCCTCATCATCTGCAACTATGTCGATAATTTTACCATTTTTATGAGCACTCATCGAACTGCCGCCGCCTATGTGTGCAACAATAAAATTATTTTTCGAATATTCTATCCCATTATCTTCGCAATATTTCATCGCCATCGCTCTGCTATTTAAAACATGACAAGTCGGCTGTCTTTTAAATTCTGGGAAGCCTGTAAGTCTAGCTACATCACTTAGATATGACCCCATAACGGCATCGTAGATATATGCCTTGATTCCGCCCTCATCTGCCAATTTTTTCCCGATAAGACCACCTAGGTTTGACGCGTGCTGTGAGCATAGCTCCAGATCGGAAAGTGCTTCTACTAAGGCCTCGTCAACCTCATATCCCTCCCCTCCAATGCCATATACCAGTCCACCTCTACCTACTACGGCATCGAAATCTCTCATCTCATATCCATGCTCTCTTATAAATTCACGAACCTCTTCAAGCCTGTACTCAAGCTGGTCAGCTATTTTGTCGAATTGCTTTAAGACCTCAGTATCGTGCTCAAGATTGTTCTGTACTAATTTTTGAGCACCTTTGAATATCGCTAGCTTCGTGCTCGTCGATCCTGGATTGATAATTAGCTGTAAATATTCATCCTTTGCTTTGCAGCTTGATTCCTTAAGAGGCTTCGCTTCTTTAGTGTTACTCATAAATCATACTCCTTTGCCAATTCTTTAAATTTTTCAATTGAATTTTGACATGTTTCTCTGCTTACGCAGTATGCTAATCTAACGTATCCCGGACCTGCAAATGATGATCCTGGAACCATCAAAATATTATACTCCTTTGCCTTCGCGACGAATTCTTTGTCATCAGCGATTGGGGACTTCATCCAGAGATAAAAGGCTCCTTCAGGTTTCAAGCACTCAAATCCCGCTTCTGTGAGCCCATTGTATAAGATTTCTCCATTTTTTCGATAAAACTCGACATCCGCCTCCGCATCAA
>USBT01000076.1 GCA_900553025.1 uncultured Eubacteriales bacterium
AAGTGACCCATATCGACAATCGGGATTCCAAGCTCAAGGCTATCTTGTGCAGTGTGATATTTAACATCTCCTGTGACAAATACATCACATCCAGCGTTAAAAGCATTTGATAAAAATTCAGAGCCCGAGCCAGCACATAGACCCACCTTTCGGATATTTTTTCCCCTATATCCAGTAAATCTTACTTCATGTAACGGAGTGTTTGTTATCTCGCATGCCAGCTTTATAAATTCCCCGAGCTTCATTTCAGCCTTAAGCATTCCTTGCATTGCAAATCCATCGGTTCCTGGGATTACGCCGATATCATCTAGAGCAAGCTGTTTTGTTAAATAATCACTTGTACCGCCTTCTATGATATCATAATTTGTATGCGCAGAATAAACTGAAATCTTATTTGATATCAGCCTCATTATCATCTTCTGCTTTGGCTGCTTATCTGAGATTGTATTAATTTTAGTGAAAATCAAAGGATGATGCGACAAAATAAGATTACATTTTCTTGATATTGCTTCGTCAATGACATCGTTTGTAACTTCAAGAGTTGTTAGTACTCTATTTACAACTTCTCTTGAGAACTGAATTTGTTCACCAGAATTGTCCCAATCCGCTGCGTTTTCTATAGGTATAATTTCGTCAAATCTTTTAAAAATATCTTTAATAAGCATCTTCAACTATTTTTCTCCTCATATTTTTAAATCATCAAATATTCTTCGCCTCATATTTTTCTATTAGAAATATAAGATGATTAACCATTTCTTCAAATTCTTTCATTTTCAAAGCATTGAAATCATTATTATTTGTCCTTGACATATACTCTTTTAAATTATTTAATATTCTTTCATTCTTGAAAAGATGATGATTTAAATATTCTAAGGTTAATTCGTTAGGATTGTTTATCAAGGTTTCCGGGAAATAGTCTGATAGAAGGAATCCTTCTCCATCTGAATAATTAGGTTCTTTACATGATTCTACTAGAAGGATTTCGCAAAATCTATCTCCCTCCTTAGCAATGATCTCTTTCTTTATAGTAAAACCATTATCTCTAATCCACTTTCTCAGATAGTACAGCTTGCTTCTCGGTTGAAGAATAAATTTCTTAAAAGAGCGGGATTTATTGAGGTCAGCGGATAAAATTTCCGTCATAAGCATGCCGCCCATGCCCGCAATAACAACATCATCAACCTCAGCATTTTCAATTGGATCAAGTCCATTGCCAACTCTTGCAGAGCAATAATTTAATGCACCTTCAGAAAGAATGAGATTCTCAGCCTTTTTTAGTGAGTTCTGGCTAATATCAGTAGCAATGGCGTAAGGGCATTTGCCTGTTTTTATCAGATAAACTGGCAAAAAACCATGGTCAGTACCAATGTCCGCCATGGTTTCTCCATATACTATTAAATCGGCAATCGCTTGTAATCTTTCACTTAACATAATTCATATATCATTCATTATATTGCTATCTATTCCAAGTAATCCTTGAGTTTCTTTGATCTGCTCGGATGTCGTAGCTTCTTTAAAGCTTTTGATTCAATTTGTCTAATTCTTTCTCTAGTTACAGAAAACTCTTTTCCAACTTCTTCAAGAGTCCTAGCTCTGCCATCCTCTATTCCAAATCTAAGCATTAGGACTTTTTTCTCCCTATCAGTCAGAGTATCTAATACATCTAATAGTTGCTCCTTCAACATCGAAAAGGCAGCTGCTTCAGATGGTGATGGTGCATCATCATCTGGAATAAAATCTCCAAGGTGGCTATCTTCCTCCTCGCCAATAGGTGTTTCAAGAGAAACCGGCTCAAGTGCTATCTTTTGAATTTCTCTAACCTTTTCAACTGTTATACCCATTTCTGCGGCAATTTCATCCGGGAGAGGTTCTCTACCGTAATTTTGTAGAAGCTGCCTTGAAACTCTAATTAGCTTATTTATTGTTTCAACCATATGAACAGGAATTCTTATAGTCCTTGCTTGATCCGCAATCGACCTAGTTATAGCCTGCCTTATCCACCATGTTGCATATGTAGAGAACTTATAGCCTTTTCTATAATCAAACTTATCAACAGCTTTTATCAGCCCTAAATTTCCTTCTTGAATTAAGTCAAGAAATAGCATCCCTCTTCCGACATATCTTTTTGCAATGCTAACAACAAGCCTCAGATTTGCCTCACACAGCATCTTCTTTGCCGATTCATCTCCCGCTTCCATTCTTTTTGCAAGCTCGATTTCTTCTTCAGCAGTTAGAAGATGTACCTTTCCGATTTCCTTTAAATACATCCTGACTGGATCATCAATATTGATACTTTTGGGTAATGTCGCATCAATATCAATCTCACCAGATTCATTCACTACAATTCCATCGTCATCATCTTCATCGTCAGACTCATCATTTTCAAGAATTTCCGAAAAATCCTCAGGATGCGTCCCACCAATTTCAACGCCTTTAGAAAGTAAAGACTCGAAGATATCATCCAGAACATTTTTGTCAAGGTCAATCTCCTCAAGATAATTAGCCACATCAGCGTAAGTAAGTTTTTTCTTCTTTCTATTCGCTTCAACAGCAAGCTGTTTGATTATATAATTCTTTATCTCATCAGGCTTCATTTTTTCAATTACAGCTTGATCGAATATCAAAGCAGACTTATCAGTGTTGCTCAATTGCTTATCACAGACCTTATCTTGGCTCATAAATCTACTCCTCCTTTTAACTTCTTAATATCACGTTGAATATTCATTAACTTAACCTGAAGCCTTTCGGCTTCTCGTCCTTCTTCTTCCTCATCAGCAAGTGCTATAATATCGAGAATCTTATTTTCTTCTGACAAAAGTCTTGCAAGCTTAGCGTTTCTAATACAATCGTCGAAAGAAGCTTTAATATCTAAAATCGGCACTCCACTAATTATCTCATCAAGCTTATACCCCTCTTCAGGGTTCATAGCATCTTTAATCCTTT
>USBT01000077.1 GCA_900553025.1 uncultured Eubacteriales bacterium
CTTAATCAAGATAATAAATCCCTGTAACTCTATAAGTTATGGGGATTTTTATTTTGTCCGTACTTCATGGATAGTAGATAATTCCCTATTACTTTTTGCTTACTTTTCTTCTTATAAATAGTTGTAGGTAGATACTGAAATTGAAGCTGAATATCCCCTTATTTGAGCTTATTTTTCTAAGGTTAAGAAGTGACTGATTATCCTTGAAAATAGGCTGAAAAGAGGATGTTTTGCGACCAATTTGCGACCATTTTCCCATTTTTTCAAAAGTGGTCGCAAAAATCGATTCATCTACCTAATATACAGAAAGATATATCATATTTTAAAGGACTTCCCAATGTCTAATTTTAAATGATTAAACTATGGTAAGAAGTTCATTTTCTATTCTCTTTGCCATAAGAGAAAGTAAAGCAAGAAAGAGTGGTAAAGCTCCTATTGAAATTACAATTACAGTAAATGGGGAAAGATGCACTCTATCAACAGGTAAACAAGTTCCTATCGACAAATGGGACAAAGCCAAGCAACAAGTAAAAGGAAAGGATGAAGAAGCTCAAAGTCTCAACAATTATCTAAAAGCAATCAAAGCCAAACTCTATCAGAAGGAAGCAGAACTATTAGACAGAGGTTTTATTATCACAGCAGAACTATTACGTGACGCATATTTTGATAAGGTAGAATCACTCAAAGAAAAAAGCCTGTTTGAAGTCTTTGAAGAACACAACAAAGAACAGGAAAAGCTGGTTGGAAATGGAGTTTCTAAAGCTACCTATTGGATTTCGGTCTATACAGTAAGATTACTCAAAGAATTTGTTCAGCAGAAATACAAAAGAGAAGATTTATACTTACGTGAACTGAATCTAAGCTTTATCCAGTCGTTTCATACATTCCTAAGAATAGACAAAGGAATGGCACAAAATTCATCTACCAAACATCTAAAGCTACTTAAAAAGATTGTCAACCTTGCAGTAGCTAATTCATATATGACTACCAATCCGTTCATTACTTATAAGGTAGAACGTGAGCCTGTAGAAATTGATTTCTTGGATGAAGAAGAACTGAGAAAGATTATCAACTTTGACACTCCCCTACCAAGACTGGAGAGAACCAAAGATATGTTCCTCTTTGGATGTTTCACTGGATTGAGCTACATCGACATCAAAACCTTAGCCCCAGAACATTTTGAGAAGGACAATGCAGGTAGGATTTGGATTAAGAAACGTAGGGTTAAGACAGGAGTTCTATCACGCATCCCCCTACTCCCTATTGCCAAACTGATATTAGATAAGTACAAAGGTGGAGAAAAATTGCTTCCTATCCAAGACCCAGCAGATATAAACAAATACCTAAAGGATATAGCTATCTTGTGTGACATCAAGAAACGAATCACATTTCATACAAGCCGCCACACATTCGCAAGCACGGTTACTTTAGCCAATAATATCTCGCTGGAAGTCGTTTCTAAGATGCTTGGTCACACCAATACCAGAATGACCAACCATTATGCCAAACTGATAGATAAGTGCATAGGTGAGCAGATGGATAAGCTCATGGAAACATTTACTGGAGATTCCAACTACTAAACCTTACAAACTATAATTATCCCACTTGCAGATATTGTGAGTGGGATTTTCTTTTGCTGACGTTAATGGATATATACATAAATTAACAAATCCGCACAACCTAAGCATAATGCTTGAAATTCTTCTATTTTTATTAGACTATTAACAGAAATACACCTTATCTTTGCATTGTCAAAAGGTTCTTGATGCCTGATGACTAGTCTTCTGAAAAAGGCTACTATAGGTCTTTGATATTATGTACAATCTAACTCGCCTACAGATGGTGTAGGTCACTATAAGAAGACGAACAGCATATCTTTCAAATCAAAGAGAATTTTAACCGTCATCTTTTAAAAAAGATGGCAAATTATTTTTCTAAATTCAGAAAGATATGACAATTTTAAATATGGGGACAGATACAGCTCCTAAGTGGTTCGCAGTAGCCACAGTATCAATTAACGGAAAAGAACAGGAGATTATCCCTGCCTTTACAGAGTATTCAATCCAAAGAAAGGATTTCAGCAAAGATAAAATCTATGAAAAAATAGATAAGTCCAAGATTCTGCCGACAGTATTCTGTTTTGCTAAACCAGACATCTTCATAAAGGAAAATGTTCGGTTATTCGATTATTCAGGTAGGGAATTAACAGATGTTCCCAATGAAGCTCCGCAAATAATGGTTTATCTTGACAAGGCTGATAATATCAATCTTTTGGATTTAGATATTCCATTAAAAGCAGAACTGATAGATTGTGAGAGTGTAGCCGATGCTTATCATCATGTAGCAACTACTGCATATCTATCACAGTGTCCTTCTAAAGATGATTGGATAGGACTTGCAGGAATTGTTTCTAAAGACCAGTTACTTTTAGAAATAAGAAGATTTGGCAATTCATTCGGAATGAACGGTACTACAGCTCAAGGTTATTTTGGATTGAGTACCACAACCTCTTTTTTACAAAGCAAAGCTATTTCCACTAGTCCGCTTTTACCTAAAGGAGATTTCCGTACTTATCAGCAGGCTGAAATTTTGATGAAAGCTACTGTACAAGCATTCGGAGCAAAAGCAGCCAAGCAAACCAGATATATTAAGGCTATTAATTATTGCATTTCATTATATAGCTTTACTCTTGTTTGCCAAGCTCTCAATAATATTGGAGCTACTGAAAAATTGCAGCTGGATGCTTCCAAATGTGAGGACAAGGTACAGTGTCTGCAAAACATTCTTATAGAGCAGCTTGCAAGATTGACCTATAAGACAAAACAAAATTAAGTAGATTAGATTGTACATAATAAACTAAAGGGTGTTCC
>USBT01000078.1 GCA_900553025.1 uncultured Eubacteriales bacterium
AGGAAGCATTCCAAAAGAAGTAACTTCTCTATCATCATATGCAAATTCTCTATATACCTCGTCTGCTATAATCCAAAGATCATGTTCCTTAGCAATTTCACCGATAAGCTTCATCTCATCTAAGGTTAAAACTGTTCCTGTAGGGTTACCTGGTGAAATACAAACTATTGCCTTAGTCTTATCAGTTATGCATGCTTCAATCTGCTCTCTCTTTGCATAGTGATATCCATCTTCAGCCTTGGTTGTAATAGGAACAACCTTGCCACCTGCTGTAGTAGCAAAGGTGTGGTAGTTTGTATAGAAAGGCTCAGCGATGATTACCTCATCTCCAGGGTTAAGAAGTGCTATAAATGTCATAGTAAGAGCTTCAGAACCACCTGTTGTAACGATGATATTCTTTCTTTCAAAATCAATTTTGTAATCCTTGAAATATTCGATAACTGCATCCTGTAAATCTGTATTTCCGCCTGATTCAGCATATGCAATAACTTTTTTGTCATATGCTTTGATAGCATCCATAAAAACTTCAGGTGTAGGAACATCAGGCTGACCAATATTTAGATGATATACCTTTTTCCCAGCATCTTTTGCTTTCTGAGCAATTGGATTGAATTTTCTGATTGGCGAAAATTGCATCGCTAATACTTTGTCCGACAGATTCATTTTAACGTCTCCTTTTTCTCCTGAATAAATTATCGTTATAAAGTGTCATGAGATGCTTTAACAACCTCATGTATACACAGTTCATTATAACCTATTTCATATGATTTTTCTAGATATAAAAGATATTCTATATTCCCTTTTGCACCCTTTACTGGTGAGAAACTCAGTGCCAGTGGACATAAACCTGATTGTTTGGCATAATCCATCGATTTTTCTATTACTTCTTCGTGCACCTTCTCATCTCTTACTATACCGTGCTTTCCAACTTGATTACGGCCAGCTTCAAACTGAGGCTTAATGAGGGCCACGATTTTACCACCATCCTTTAAAATCTTTGATGCAACCGGGAACATATGCTTTAGAGAGATGAACGAAACATCTATTGAAATAAAATCAATAGAATCATATAGATTTTCATCATCCAGATATCTTATATTGCATTTTTCCATGTTTACAACTCTTGGATCCTTTCTTAACTTCCAATCGAGCTGTCCGTAACCGACATCAACAGAATAAACTTTTGAAGCTCCATTTTGCAGCATACAATCCGTAAATCCACCTGTAGATGCTCCCATGTCCATTGCAATAGCACCATCTAAAGAAATATCCCATAGCTTAATAGCCTTCGCAAGCTTTAGTCCACCACGGCTGACATATGGACATTCATCCCCTTTAACCACAATCTCACAGTTAAATGGAAATTCTGTTCCAGCCTTGTATTCTTTCTGCCCATCAACAAAGACAAGTCCTGCCATGATTGCACGCTTTGCCTTCTCGCGGGATTCATAATAACCTTCATTGACGAGTAGTTTATCTAATCTTTCTTTCTTCATCTTTTTAAATTTAGCTCATTATACTTACTTTTAATCGCTTCTGCGATAGATTTAGCATCTAATGAATACTTTTTCTCAAGACTTTTAAGATCGCCGTGTTCAATGAATTTATCTGGCCATCCAATAGTAATAATTTTATTATTATATTCATTTTTGACAATTAAAGAAGTCTGACTGTTTTCAAAAGCATCTGTATCTATTTTTTGAGTAAAAAGCATTGAAGAGAATTGTTCTCCGAATCCACCATTTAAGGTTCCATCTTCAAGTGTTACAATGAGCCCTGATTTATCATCAAATTGTGACAAATCAATCGGTTTAACCATTTTCACATTGACAATTCCAACGCTCATGCCCTTATCTTCTAGAATCCCTCTTATATCTTTTGCTTTTTCCTGCATTCTGCCAACAGCCCAGATGTCAACATCTTGACCCGAGCAATATCTCTCGGTTGCATATTTTGTTAATTCTGTTACTGCATTTTCTGATGAGAAATTTGAATCTACAGAAGTGTCACTGTTTATAGGACACTCCCCTCTTGGATACCTTATGGCACATGGCGATTTTAAACTATATGCAATTCTAAATGCTTCTCTGAGCTGCTTCTCGCCATTTGGTGTAAATACAGTCATATTCGGCATAGTTGACAAATATGCGATATCAAAGTTTCCATGATGTGTTTCACCGTCTGCACCGACAACGCCGGCCCTGTCTATTGCAAAAATAACAGGGAGCTTCTGGATACAGACATCTTCTAAGATTTGGTCATAGGCTCTTTGGAGGAATGAAGAATATATCGCAACAACTGGTCTAAGACCGCTTGCAGCCATTCCTGCTGAGAATGTAACGCCATGTGCTTCTGCAATACCAACATCAAAAAATCTCTCTGGAAATTTATCGGCAAATTTTCTAAGACCTGTCGCATCACACATAGCAGCTGATACAGCAACTACATCATCGTGGTCTTTTGCCATAGATAGAATCTCATCTCCTGCTATGCTTGAGTATGATACACCCTTTGATGGATTTGGAAGCCCAGTACATGGATTGAAGCTTCCAATTCCATGAAACTTATCAGGATTATTTTCGGCACTTCTATAGCCCTTGCCCTTTTTAGTGATGGCGTGAATCAATACGGGACCATTTATTTTTTTTGCAGCCTGCATAGCGTTGACAAGTTCTTCAACGTTGTGACCGTCAACAGGTCCAAGATATGTAAGACCTAGTTCTTCAAACAAAACACCCTTAGGCAAAAGAGCATACTTCATGTGATCCTTTGCATTTCTCATTCCCTTATAGAGTGAATCTCCTATATATGGAACGTCGACAACCTTCTTAGCT
>USBT01000079.1 GCA_900553025.1 uncultured Eubacteriales bacterium
TATTGGGATTAGTAACCAACTCTTTTTGTCCGCTTAGCCACAAAATATAAAAGAGGCTATGTCGTGTAGTTATTATCATAACTATTGCTACTTAGCCTCTTTATAATGTTTAGCTTTGAGAGTGTGAGTTTTTTCTATAATACTATTATATGCGTATTAAATTGATATTAAAAAAATTATTAAAAATAAATATTATTAAATTAGATATTCTTTATCAGATCCACCATCTCAATCAGCCCAGAAGCACAGTCGAAGCCCTTATTTCCGGCTTTAGTACCTGCTCTTTCAATTGCCTGCTCAATTGTATCTGTTGTAAGAACTCCAAACATAACAGGTTTTCCAGTTTTTAGTCCAACCTGTGCAATTCCCTTTGATACTTCAGCACAAACATAGTCATAGTGCGAAGTGGAGCCTCTGATTACAGCTCCAAGGCAAATAACGCCATCATAATCTTTTTCCGCAAGCTTAGAAGCAATTAACGGAATTTCGAAGGCTCCTGGAACCCATGCTATATCAATATTTTCATCTAAAACACCATGTCTTAGCAAGCTGTCCATAGCACCGTCTATGAGCTTTGATGTAATAAATTCATTGAATCTACCTGCTACTATTGCGACCTTTAGTTTTTTGTTTCCATCGTTTGAAAGCTTACCCTGCAATGTTTTCATAATAAAATCTCCTTATAAATATATAATAATAAACCAAACTGAAATTAATAATTAAAGCTTAAAATTCTAGAATATGTCCCATTTTCTCTTTCTTTGTCTTTAGATAGAAAAGATCGTGTGCTGAAGCCGGCATCTGAATAGGGACACGCTCAGTTATAGTGAGACCAAAATCAGAAAGCTCGTAAACCTTGTGCGGATTATTGGTTAACAATCTCATATTTTTAATGCCTAAATCCCTAAGAATCTGAGCACCAATATAGTATTCTCTCAAATCACCAGGGAACCCCAGAGCTAGGTTTGCCTGTAGCGTATCCATGCCTTGATCTTGAAGATTGTATGCCTTAAGTTTGTTAATAAGACCTATTCCACGTCCTTCCTGTCTCATGTAGAGAAGAACACCTCTGCCTTCCTCCTCAATCTGCGTCATAGCACGTGCAAACTGCTGACCGCAGTCACATTTGATTGAGCTGAACGCATCGCCGGTTAAGCACTCTGAATGCACTCTGACTAGAATATCATTTCCGTCACCTATGTCCCCCTTGACAAGTGCAATGTGATGTTCACCGTTTATCTTGTTGATATATCCATATGCACGGAAATCCCCATATTTTGTTGGAAGATAAGTATCAACGACCTGTTCAACGACAATTTCGTGTCTTTTTCTATAGTCGGCGATGTCCTTGATTGTAATAAATGAAATTCCATGTTCCTTTGCAAATTCAAGAAGTTCAGATTTGCGCATCATCGTGCCGTCATCCTTCATCATTTCGCAGCATAGCCCACATTCCTTGAGCCCCGCAAGCCTCATAAGATCAACTGTAGCTTCTGTATGACCGGAACGCTCTAGAACGCCAAAATCCTTTGCAACGAGCGGGAACATATGTCCAGGTCTGCGAAAATCTTCAGGCTTTGAATTCTCATCAACAATTTTTCTAGCGGTGATTCCTCTCTCGACGGCTGAAATACCTGTGGTTGTATCAACGTGGTCGATGGAAACTGTAAAAGCAGTACAATGATTATCTGTATTTTCGGAAACCATTTGCGGCAGAGCCAGCTTATTTGCGATTTCCTTGCTCATAGGCATGCAGATGAGGCCTTTTCCATAGGTAGCCATAAAATTAACATTACCTGTTGTTGCAAATTCGGCAGCACAGATTAGATCTCCTTCATTCTCGCGATTCGGATCATCTGTCACTATAATCATTTTGCCTGCCTTCAAATCATCAAGCGCCTGGCTTAGCGTTGCAAATCCATTTGAATCCTTTTCCATTAAACTCTTCCTCCTAATAATTTTTCTACGTATTTTCCAATAATGTCTACTTCCAAATTAACCTTGTCCCCAGGACGTTTGGTCGACAAAATAGTAACCTCCGATGTATGGGGAATTATACTCACCTTGAATGACTCACGATCAACGTATGCGACCGTTAGACTAGTACCGTCTATGGCAATTGAGCCCTTTTCGACGATGTATCGCAAAAGCTTGGCTGGTGGGGATATTTGGTACCAAGTTGCATTGCCTTGCTTTTCTACTGACTTGATAAGTCCTGTGCCGTCTATATGTCCTGAAACTATGTGTCCTCCGAACCTATTGTCAACCTTCATTGCACGTTCAAGATTGACGTTTGTGCCTATTCTCATATTGTGAAAAGATGTCCTTTTGATGGTTTCGTTCATTATGTCAGCAACAAAATAATTTTCTCCAAATGATGTTACCGTAAGGCAAATACCGTTAACTGCAATGCTATCCCCTAGATGAACATCTGATAGAATGGTTTTTGCCGATATGGTTATGCGAGCTGAGGGACCTATTGTTTCTATCTTTTTTATTTTTCCTATTTCCTCTATTATGCCTGTGAACATTGGATATTTCTCCTTAAGAATAGATTATTATTTGTATTTATTTCAATATTCAATCTTGCCTTCATTGTAGAAATCTTGACCAATTTTAAAGGTATCGCAAATTTTAACCTGAGGGCAGTTGTTTGGATCATCAAAGCCTAAT
>USBT01000080.1 GCA_900553025.1 uncultured Eubacteriales bacterium
ACCTTCATGAAGGCGTAAATGGGCGTTGCTCCAAGGTCGAGCGCAGCCTCGTAGTTCATCCTTGCAGTCTGTTTAAGCTTCGGCATCACCGACAAAATTACGTACGGCAAGCTGAAAGTTATGTGCGACAACAAAACAGTTCCGCGGCTTAAGCTAATGCCAAAGATTAAATACGTCAGCATCAGAGAAATACCTATAACGATGTCAGCATTAAGAAGGGGTATATTGTTGAAAGTCATAACCGCTGTGCGGGTTGATTTTTTCATGCCTGCCACGCCTATTGCTCCGAGTGTTCCTATGACTGTTGCAATGAGTGCCGAAAGAAATGCAATTAAAAAGGTATTTCCTATCGCCTCAATAATCATGGGGTCTGCCATCATTCTTTTGTACCAGTC
Organism: uncultured Eubacteriales bacterium; assembly: GCA_900553025.1. Lineage (GTDB taxonomy): Bacteria > Bacillota > Clostridia > Peptostreptococcales > Anaerovoracaceae > S5-A14a. Next base: position 396 of record USBT01000080.1, read on the forward strand.
AAGTGAAAATCCCAGCCAAACTGCCATTGAACGACTGCGATTAAACGATAGAACAATCAAGGTTATTATAGGAGCATATAAGAAAAATACTATGATGCAAAGATAAAGATAAGCTATTGTTTTTTTGATGCCTTGAATCATATAAAACTTCCCTCCTTATCCTTATCAACTCTAGATAGAAGCATCATCGATACGACTATAAAAAACATCATCACAAGAGATAGCCCCGAACCTAGGTTCCAGTTTGCCGATGTTGTAAATTCCTGCTCAATTATATTTCCAATCAGACTAATCTTGCCCCCGCCCAGCATATTTGAAATTACAAAAGTCGTCAACGATGGTACGAAAACCATAGTCACCCCACTTGCAATTCCAGGTTTACATAATGGCAAAATTACTTTGAAATTAGCAGTAAACCATGACGCACCCAAATCGTATGCGGCTTCAATTATCTGGTCGTCTATTTTAATGAGCGTATTGTAAATAGGCAATATCATAAATGGCAAGAAATCATAAACCATACCCAATATCACAGCCGCTGGCGTATTGATAATCTCTAGCGGTGGGAAACCTACGCTTGCGAGCATGTTATTTATAATTCCACCTTTTTCTAAGATTACCTGCCACGCCATCGTTCTAAGTAAGAAGTTCATCCACATAGGTAATATAAAAATAAATACAATGAATCCTTTTTCACCTAGCTTGGTTGATTTAAGTATGAGTGCTATAGGATATGCCAAAACAAAACAGACGAAGGTGCTAACCGTAGCAAGTATCAATGCAAGCCATAATGCACTTATGTGTTCTGCTCTTCCAATAGCCAATATATTGCTAAATGTCCAGTTACCATCTCTTGTAGTAAATCCGTAATAGCAGATTGCAAGTAATGGAATAATCGTACCTATTAAAATCCAAATAATAAATGGAGTTGACAAAAGTGACTGTTTTTTAAGTATCAATTTCCATAGCCTCCTCTTCAATAGACTGAGGTTTGTGCATTATCTGTATGTTTGACGGAGTGACATCAATTGACACCTTTGAACCGACCTCATAGCTTGTAGTGTTTTGTGCAAGCCAAGTGAATCCTCCTGCCTCAATTTCCATCTCATAGTGAACACCTATGAATACATTATGAACAACCTCGCCATCAAGCCTGCCTGTTCCGGGTTCTCCGATAATTATATCCTCTGGCCTTATCACTACATCCACTGGTTTCTGTCTGCCGAAGCCTTCATCAATGCATGGCCAATTCTCACCGCAAATCGTAACTATGCGATCCTCCTGCATAACACCGTCGATTATGTTGCTGTCGCCGATAAAGTCCGCAACGAACGCATTTTCAGGCTCATTGTATATTTCCTCAGGGGTTCCCATTTGCTGAATATGACCCATGTTCATGACAACAACTTTGTTACTCATAGTCAGGGCTTCTTCCTGATCGTGAGTTACGTAAATGAATGTGATTCCAAGCTCGTTATTAAGTCTGATAAGCTCATACTGCATGTCCTGTCTGAGCTTGAGGTCAAGTGCACCAAGTGGCTCATCAAGTAGCAAGACCTTCGGCTCGTTTACTATCGCCCTTGCCATTGCAATCCTCTGCTGCTGTCCACCAGAAAGACTCTGTATGCTACGAGTTTCATAGCCATCGAGGTTCACCAGCTTGAGTGCATACTTTATTTTATCCCTTATGTATTGGTCGCTCTTGCCGCTGATTTTTAATCCAAAAGCGATATTATCCTGTATATTCATGTGTGGGAATAGCGCATATTTCTGAAATACGGTATTAATTTCTCTCTTGTTCGGTGGAACATTTGTTATGTCCTTGCCGCTGAAAATAACACGCCCGCTGTCCGGTGTCTCAAACCCACCTACGATTCTCAAAATAGTGGTCTTGCCGCAGCCCGACGGTCCTAATAGTGTGATGAATTCCTTTTCACTCACATCAAGACTTAGGTCACTCAAGACTTCTGTTTCGCCAAAAGATTTATATATATTTTTCAACTGAATTATAGGTGTGTATGCCATCTATTTCCCCTCATTCTCTAGGTATTATCAATTATTTCGGTACTGATATTATATCAAATTGCTAGTTTCTACTCAACACAGGCTTTTACTCAAAATATAAAAACAGTAAGTGCCTATTTAAAATCTACTAAAACAATTATACATCTTATTTCAGAAATATTTTACTTGCGAATATAGATTTGAGGAAATTCATTTACAACTAGTGCTTTTTTAATTTAGAAAAGGATAATTTATAGAATTTAACTT
>USBT01000081.1 GCA_900553025.1 uncultured Eubacteriales bacterium
GAAAGCCAGCATCCCCATCATGTTCCCCTTCCTGTGTCCATGTGTTCTCATTGTTCAGTTCCCACCTATGAGTGAGAACATGTGGCTCACGAAAAACCGCATCCGGCATCCGGTAATGACCCATCATGAATACAAGCAGCTCCTCTAATGCTTCTGCCTCTGTGTCAAGCGATACAAATGCATCCTCACGAAAAAGCTCTCTCCACGCATCCACACGGATACGGTTCGGATAATCGTTGTATAGTTGTTCTAATTTATCGGTAAGCTCCGTCCTCGGCGGCTGTAAGCCTTCCGAAGCTTCGTCATCCATATCCTCCGGCAACGCCTCCTGCCTTTCACAGCTTGCAATCGCCTCCTCATAGGCATTCCGAAGCTCCATGAAACCATCTGCATCCTCCTCCGGATTCACAGATTTTAACCGCTCACGATACGCCTGCTTGATTGCACCCTTATCGTCTGTCTGACCGATTCCAAGTATTGTCCATATGTTCATAACCCCTGCCCTTGTACCTTTCTTCATTCTACATCGATTTGCTACTTTTTCGTTGTCTCATATAACATACCATCATCCGCAACCATATCCTTCTAATCGTTTGGCTGCAATAAAACTAGCTACTGCTGTGCTCATGGACACGGTCTGCTTTTGTTATTACTGAGTTGCAAACTGAAATTCTCACCTATCCTAATGTCATTATCATAACAGCAAAAATTACTGCTAAAATCGTGTCAATAATAATAAGAGTTCTCCTATATTTATTTTGATATTCCACTCGATTCATGATTTTAGCCTTTTGTTTTTCAGTCATCCTCCAGTCTGATGGAAAAAAAGCACATATCAGAAAAATTAACCACATAAGGAGTCCTGTAAAAGAGAGAATAACTAAAACTCCTGAATCATTAACTCCTATAACACCTCTTACAATAATCGCAGTGATTAGGATTAACAATGAACAAATAGCCATTATTTTTTCAATTTTTGTCATCTTGCCTTCCATACTTGTTCCTCCTTCAACTTCAAATAAACACGAGCTTTTATATCTCGCCTCTCAAACGTGCTTCTATATCAGATGCCGTGTATAAAACATCCGTTACAATTACTCTTTCGTCACAAATTGTGTAAATCACTGAATAATTATCAACGAGCATTCTACGCAACTCCATTCTCTTTTCCGGCTCCGAATCCATAATCCTAAATCGTTCCGGGAAAGTGTCTAATGTAAGTATTTCATCCGCAATACGATCATATTGTCCCATTGCATTTTCAGAAGCCAGCAAATCTATAGCAATATAATTGTATATATCTTCCATATCCTGCAAAGCTTCTTCTGTAATCTCTACTTTATATTGCTTCATTAATGCCTCTCTCTAAATGCCGCAAAAGCACTAGCTGCATCCTCAACATTTCCTTTTTCTATATCTGCATATCCTTTTTCTAACTTTTGATGAATCTGCGTAACAGACATCATATCTGCATTTACTGAACTAGCTGCTTTTGGCAATACAACAGAAAAGGGAATTCCTCCTACTAATGATATTTGTTTTAAATACATATCTATCGCAGTAGCCATCGGTATCCCTAATTGCTCTAGTACACTTTCTGCATTTTCTTTTACATCTGGATTTACTCTCAAATTTAATGTTGCTGTTTTTCCCATAGAATACACCTCCATTTTTCTTTATTGTAACGCTTTTTGCGTTACAAATCAATCTATGAAATATACTTTCGATGCGATAGCTTCACATTGTTTTGATTAACCATTGCATATCTGAGCGATGTATCTATTTGCTCATGTCCCAGAATTTTCTGTACCTGTTCAATCGGCATACCTTTCTCAATTGCTCTGGTGGCCATAGTCCTTCTGAACTTATGTGGGTGTACCTTTTCTACACCTAACTTCTTCCCCATTTCTCGTAATCGTAACTCCACACCGCTTTCAGTAAGTCTACTGTGTGGTTTGTTTAACGACACAAATAACGCTATATTATTAGCTGTCCTTGATTCAATATAATTCAACAAATGAATTTTGGTCTTAGCATCAAAATATGCTTTCCTCTCTTTGTCTCCTTTGCCATAAACCACGCATTCCCGCTCAGAGAAATCTATATCATCAATGTTCAGCCTTACCAATTCGCCTACTCTAATTCCTGTTGAAAGCAGAAAATCAATCATTGCCCTATCACGCAGATTATTACAATTATCTCTAAAAATTTCTATTTTCTCATCCGGAATGGTATCTTTTACAATAACGGCAGTCTTTACCTTATGAATTCTTTTCATTGGGCTTTTTATAATATAATCCTCTTCCTCTAGCCACGAAAAAAATGTGGAAAGACTTCTACGAATATTAT
>USBT01000082.1 GCA_900553025.1 uncultured Eubacteriales bacterium
GTTGGTACATTGTAATGTGGCTCTATATATAAGAAAATTAACAAAGCAATTGCATCTCAAGGTCAAGAGAAGAAAATTGCATTTGCACTCAAGCTTTGTGATATGTCAGAAAAAGTTGGAATAGATATTAGACGAAAGATGTTTAAGCCGATTATTGATCAGCTAGGGGGACATCTCAGATTTTTCATAAATGGCGCAGCTCCGATTGATCCAGTCGTGGCAAAGGGTCTAAATGATTTTGGCATTCTTACGGTCAATGGATATGGCCTGACGGAAACGGCTCCAACGATTGCTAGTGAAAGCTATAGACACCTTAAGGCAGGCTCTGTGGGGAAACTCATGCCGAATGTTGAAGCAAAGATTGTGGATCAAAATGATGAGGGCATTGGAGAACTTGTGGTTCGAGGCGATAACGTTATGCTGGGTTATTACGATGACGAAAATGCCACTAATGAAGTTTTGATTGACGGCTGGTTCCATACTGGAGATCTTGCATATTTTGACGAAGAGGGATATTTATTCATAACAGGAAGAAAGAAAAACGTAATTGTAATGAAAAACGGCAAGAATGTTTTCCCTGAAGAAATCGAGAATTTAGTCAATATTTTGCCGTATGTATCAGAAAGCATGCTATTTACTAGGAATAAGCATAGCGACGTGGTACTCTGGCTGAAAGTTGTTTATGAGGATGATTATTTAAAGGAACATAATATTACAATAGACGAACTCGAGGAAAAATTCCAAAAGGATCTTGACGAGATTAACGATACTATGCCTGCTGTTAAGAGAGTGCATAAATATTTTCTAAGCGATAGGCCGACTATCAAGACTACAACACAGAAGACCAAGAGAAATATTGAAATTGAGGAAATCAATAAAGAATTGGCAGAGCGGGGGATTGACTGATTTCTGTTTTGACGGATTGACTGGCTTTGATAAAAAATATTTAAATATGATACTCAAATAGGCAAATTCATGAAATATGAGGAGGTTTCACGTGAATAATTTTACATTTTATACACCAACAAAGATTTACTTCGGCGAGGGCATGATATCTAATCTGCACAAAATATCTGACTACGGTAAGAGTGTTCTCATTGTATATGGCAAGTCAAGCATCAAGAAGAATGGCATATATGATGAGGTTATCGAAGAATTAAACTCAGCAAATATGGATATCTGTGAGCTTTCGGGAGTTGATCCAAATCCAAGGATTGATTCTGTAAGAGAAGGTGTCAAGCTTTGTCGCGAGCACAAAGTAGACGTGGTTTTAGCTGTTGGTGGTGGCTCAAGCATTGACTGTGCAAAAGTTATAGCTGCTGGCACACTATATGACGGTGATCCTTGGGATTTGGTTCTCGATGGTAGCAGGATAAAAAAAGCACTTCCAGTTGTATCTGTTCTGACGATGGCTGCTACAGGTTCTGAAATGGACGCCTTTGCTGTTATTTCTGATATGAAGACCAATGATAAGCTTGGCACTGGTGCAGATTGCCTTAAGCCTGTATTTTCAATTCTTGACCCCAAGTTTACATTTAGCGTTCCAAGAAAGCACACTGTAGCCGGAGTTGCTGATATCATGAGCCATACCTTCGAAAATTATTTTGCTCCGAACAAAGCCGCGTTCCTCCAATCTAGGCTTGCGGAGGCTGTTCTTAAGACATGCATCAAGTATGGACCAATTGCAGCGGACAACCCGGAAGATTATGAGGCTAGAGCAAATATAATGTGGGCATCAAGCCTTGCTATCAATGGACTTTTAAGCGAGGGGGCAGATGCGGCGTGGACGGTTCACGGAATGGAGCACGAACTATCAGCATATTATGATATAACGCATGGTGAAGGCTTAGCACTCCTTACACCTCACTGGATGGAATATGTGCTTTCTGAAGAAACACTTTGGAAATTCAAGGATTATGGTGTGAATGTTTGGGGAATCGATGCATCGCTTGGGGATATGGAAATAGCCAAGCTCGCTATCGAAAAGACGAGAGAATTTTTTAGGAGCCTAGGCTTACCGATGAGCTTGTCAGAGGTTGGAATTGGCAGAGAAAAGCTCGAGGAAATGGCTGATAAGCTCGATGGCAAGTTTGATGATAGCTTTGTCGCACTAAAACCAGAGGATGTTCTAAAAATCTATGAGGCTGCCTTATAGTAACTATATTATATTAAGCATTATATGAAGCTGCTTTGTGATTAACAATAATATTGCACAAAATAGGCTTATAGGACAAAAAGAGTTGGTAAAAATCGCTGTGGAGATTGAA
>USBT01000083.1 GCA_900553025.1 uncultured Eubacteriales bacterium
TGCCCATGCCTCATTCGATTTTTTTTGAATAGCCAAGGTTTTAAATCCCATCTGCAAACTGCTTAAGAGCGCAATAAAAGTCGTAGGTCCAGCTATGCACACCTTGTAATCTCTCTGAAAGCTTTCTATTAATCCTTGGTTTACAGCTTCTACATAAATTCCCTCAAAAGGCAGGAACATAACAGCAAAATCCGTGGTATTCGGCGGATCAATATATTTTTCTGAAATTGTCTTTGCCTCAATTTTGAGCCTGTTTTTTAGCTTTGTCGAAGCCTCGATTACAGCTGTTTTGTCGCCGCTGTCGTACGCATCCACAAGATTTCCATACATATCGGCTGGAAATTTAGAGTCTATCGGAAGCATGACCCCCTCAGGAAGTTTTATGGCGAATTCTACTCTGTCGCTAGAGCCAAGCTTGGTTGCGATATTTTCCTCATATTGGCTAGGTGCTAAAATCTCATCTAGAATCATTTTTAGCTGTGCTTCTCCGAGTATTCCTCGAGTTTTCACATTAGAAAGAACCTTCCTTATGTCCTCCATTCCACGCGCCATATTTTGCATTTCGCCGAGATTTTGGTATACCATTTCGAGCCTCTGATTGAGCTCAAACAATCTCCGTTCCTGCGATTCGAGAGATTTGGTCTGTGCTTCCATCGACGCTACCTGCGTTTTTGCGTTCCTAGTCTGGAAATCCCCCATCATCTGCGAATATCCCTTGATACCCTCTGACACGATGGCTCCAGTCTCAGTCTGCGCTCTCCTAATTTCCTCTCTAAGCTCAGGGACAATCTGCTCTCTTAGGTCAAGAGATAGTTTAAGTCTCAGCTTCTCAAGTTCATTCTCATCCACCACCTTATTTGAGCTTTTGGAAATTGCATTTTTTAGCACAAAATAGTTGACAGTCAAGAGTAATGCTGCGAATATTACAATTGCAATCAGAAGTGTGCTATCCATTAAGCTCCTCCATAGCCCTGAAATAGCCGTCAAAGCCTTCTCCGCTTATGCTATTTTGTGCCACCTCGGCAAAAAGGCTCTCTCTGCGGTATTCCTCGCGTTTTTCGATATCAGAAAGGTGAACCTCAATCACAGGTATGCTTATAGCTCTCAGCGCATCGAGAATTGCAACGGATGTGTAGCTATAGCCAGCTCCATTGATTATTATGCCATCGTAGTAATGATTCGATTCTTGGATTTTTTCGATGATTTCACCCTCAAAATTACTCTGGAACACCTCAATGTTCATATCCAGTTCACCAGCCTTTGATTCAATTTCTGACACGAGCTGATTATACGTTTTGGTTCCATAGATTTCAGGCTCGCGTGTACCCAAAAGATTCATATTAGGTCCGTTTATCACAAGCACACTCTTTTTGAATGTTACATTGTTATTTATATCAAAGTCAGACCACGATTCATAAAGCTCCGCCCTTTCCTTGTAAAGAGCTTCTAAACCCTTTTCTTGAGAAATAGGCCTTCCACTTTTTGAAAGCTTATCAAGGTCTCTCTTAACCCAAATAACCACACCGTTTTGGCGTAGGTATTCGAGATTTTCTGGCATTTCAACGACTCCTCCACCGCAGGCAATAACTTGTCCTGACTCTTTGGCAAGCTCCTCATAGATATTACTTTCCATTATCCTGAATCTATCTTGCCCAAATTCATTGATGTAGTCAGCCGGAGACTGACCGAATCTCTGCTCAAATATTGCATCTGTATCTACAAACGGTAGCTGATGAACATTAGCGATTCTTCTGCCCATGAAGCTCTTCCCTGCGCCAGGCATTCCAATAAGGCACCTATTTAACACCTTCCCGAGAACCTTATCTATAACATCCTCAATATCGCCATCCTCAATTGACCCACGACAAAATATCTCAGCTGACTTTCCTGCCTGTGCAACTAGCATTTCCAGACCTGTGGCAGTTTTTAAACCTCTTTTCTCGGCTGTCAAAATCAACTTTGTTCTATATGGATTATAAATAATATCAACGACTGCCTCAAGCTTATCAAATCTACTGATATCAATCGGCATCTCCTTATTTGAAGGATACATCCCAACAGGCGTGCAGTTGACCAAAACCTCAACATCCCTGTAATCATCAGGATTTTCGTAATTGATAGGACCAGTTCTTGAAACAAGATAAATATTTGCTGCCCCCATATC
>USBT01000084.1 GCA_900553025.1 uncultured Eubacteriales bacterium
TGAACGCTTTAGAAGAGACCGCCTGATACATAACAACGATGGCCATGCTGCTCCGCAGCACAGCCATCATCATATGTGACGGGGCATATCCTCTCAGGCCTGCAGCCGGAAAATGTTGCAGGTCCTTTTGTTATGCCTATTTCTTATCCTGTACTTTTCTTCTTTTGTGCTTGACACACATTAGCAGGTTTGCTGTTAATCTAAACTATGCTTTGAGATCACTCCCCCATGGGCAATTTACTCCACACAAAATCCTAATCTCTTAAACATTTCCTTTTGCATGGTTTCATCACCTTGTAACTTTGTCTTATCTATTAGTACCGTCAGATTTTTCCTTGCTCTCGAGCAACCCACGTAAAACAACTTGTACGCACTAAGTACGCCTAATACGCTGCTCTCCGTTAGGCACTCTCTCGCATTTGTTACCCCCGGCTTGTTCAAATATTTCATGTACTTATCCTGGCAAAGCTGTTGAAAATACGGATTATCTGAAAATCGTTTAAAAATGTCAGTCGCTTTATGTAATATCTCGCTCTCATATTGGCGGTAGTCAGTCCTTTTTAAATCACCAATTTTCATTCTAATTTTGCTCTGCAATTCAACCAGCTCTCCTGTGTATTCATAAAAGAATTCATTGAATGATTGAATTGAAACCGGCATTTGACTTAGCAAATCAAAAAAGCGGTACATATGGACGACAGGATTGTTTTTGCTGTCATCTGCCACAAATATCACGCTGGTGTGGCTTTCTCCCTTGACGCCATGTTGTGTCGAAACTCTGGGATCGTCCAAATAATTCAGCACACGAATTACTTCGACGGCCGGGACTTCAAGTACTGCCTCAATTTCCTCATCGGCTAATATATCTTCTACATAAGCTTGCTCTGTGATCTGTGCTGCTAACAAAGATATCAGTAAGTCTGAAACAGTTTTGGTCTCATCTCGAACGGCGGTAAAAATCATTTCCAGCTTATGGAACAGTTGGATTCTATCATTGTGATTGTTTATGCTGCAGACATCCTGGCTGAACATAGGCTTATTTGATTTAAGCGTTTGAACAACGATCCCATACAATCCTCTTTGATAGTCTTGTTCCATTCTTACTACGCAGTATATTAGCTTGAGAAGTGGATCGGGGTTCTCCTCATAAGATGCAGTCAGAACATCAACAGCCGAGAATTTTCGCCCGAAGGAATACTTTTTCATGCCGGAAAACGCTCTGTACAAGTTGGAAGCGCCGATGGCAGAAAACCGCTCTCTATTAAAAAGATAGAGCACTAATGCATCAGGTTCTTCCTCTTGCAGCTTAGCCAATACTTCAGGAACATCTTTAGTAATGATAACCCTCGGCAGATAATCCGGCCGCACAAGTTTCATAGAGTCTGAGTTGCTCTGAACAAACTCTGGATCGTGATAAAGGCGATTTAAGATATCAACTATTTCTGTTACTGAACGATAGTTTGTTGTCATTTTGATGACGTCAAACAGCGAAAACCGTTCTTCAAATCTCCCGTCGTAATTCATATATATTTGCTGCATTCTGTCACCAAACAAATAGAGCTGGCTGCTTGTGCCTGCAACAGCATCGCAGAAAATGTTGAGTACATCCGCCGTGGCGTCCTGATACTCATCAATAAAAATATGCTGATAGCGCTGGGATATTCTCTTGCGAATTATCGGGAAATGGTCAATGATGCATTTTGAGAAGCCTATCAAATCATCGTGGCTCAATCCGCCATAATACAGGGAATTGAATGCAGACTCGTTATAGAAAATCTCAGTAATGCCCATTTGAACTGTCTCATAATCTATCTTGCCAAACTTCTCCTTATATTTTTCGTTGCTCTCCGCAATGTGAGCATCTCTCGCCGCATTTTCAATTCGCTGTTTTATGTCCTCCCCATATTGTTCAAAATATAATTTCAAAATATCTGAGTGAGCAAAGTAAGGGCGCATAAAACTATGGAGAAAAGAATGAATCGTTCCAATAAAGATATGGTCTGACTTTAAATTTACTGCTAATTCATCTGCCGCCCTATTTGTATATGTAATACACAGAATATTGTCTTTAGGATTCTCCAGCAAAAATTTACGCACCATTGATTTAATCAGTGTTGT
>USBT01000085.1 GCA_900553025.1 uncultured Eubacteriales bacterium
TGATTAAGCCAGTCGATGATCAGGGTAAATACACCGCAACTCCTTGGGAGGGTAGATTCGTCATGGAAGATGGTCTTGATGTTGACATCATCAAGTGGCTTGCCGGAGAGAACAAAATATTCGCGAAAGAAAAGGTTTTACATAATTACCCACACTGCTGGCGTTGCGGAACACCTCTTGTATATTATGCAAATCCAAGCTGGTATATCGAAATGAGCAAGCTTAAGGATGAACTAGTAAACAATAACAACACTGTTAACTGGTATCCTCCTTATGTCGGTGAAAAGAGATTTGGAAACTGGCTTTCTGAAGTCAAGGATTGGGCAATATCAAGAAGCAGATATTGGGGAACACCAATTCCAATATGGAGATGTGAATGTGGCCATCTTGAATGCATTGGAAGCAGGGAAGAGCTGGTTGAAAAATCTCTCGAAAAAATTGATATGTCAATTGAATTGCACAGACCTTATGTTGATGATATACACATCAAATGTGAGAAGTGTGGCAAAGAAATGTCCAGAATCCCTGAGGTTATGGATTGCTGGTTTGACTCGGGAGCTATGCCTTTTGCACAGTGGCACTATCCTTTTGAGAACAAAGACATTTTCTTTGAAAAACTCTTCCCAGCAGATTTTATATGTGAGGGTATTGACCAGACGAGGGGTTGGTTCTACAGCCTCATGGCTATTTCAACCTTTATAGCTGGCAAGGCTCCTTACAAGAATGTTCTTGTTAATGACCTTATTCTAGATAAAAATGGCAAGAAGATGTCTAAGTCAAAGGGCAACACAGTTTCACCGTTTGAACTCTTTGATAAATATGGTGCGGACGCTACAAGATGGTATTTACTTTCTGTTTCACCAGCTTGGTCGCCTACAAAGTTTGACGAGGATGGGCTTAAGGACGTAATATCTAAATTTTTCGGCACACTTAAGAACGTGTATAACTTCTTTGTGCTATATGCGAACAATGATAATGTCGATATAGACGACTGTTTTGTTGAGCCGTCAGAAAGGCCTGAGCTTGATAGATGGATTTTGTCGAAGTACAATAAGCTTGTCAAGGATACAACTGAATATATGGACTCATACGACCATATGAGGACGGTAAGGGTGATAACTGATTTTGTTTCGGAAGATCTCTCCAATTGGTACATAAGAAGGGCGAGAAGAAGATTTTATGCCCCAGATATGGATTTCGATAAGAAGAGTGTCTATGCAACGACATACGAAGTTCTTGTGGGAATTTCAAAGTTAATTGCACCTTTTGCTCCATTTATCGCAGATGAGCTTTACACCAAGCTTACAGGTGAGGAGAGCGTGCATCTTGCATACTTCCCAGAAGCGGATATGTCACTTGTTTGCGAAAAGACAGAAGAGAGAATGGATCTTGTGAGGACTCTTGTAACACTTGCTAGAGGAACTCGTGAGAAAGAAAGAATTAAGGTTAGACAGCCTCTTTCAGAAATTTTGGTTGCAGGTCAGTATGAGGCTCTGATTGGAGATCTCGTAGATTTGATTAAAGAGGAGCTGAATGTTAAGGAAGTTGTATTTGACAATGAGCTAGATAAATATATGAATTTCCAATTAAAACCGAATTTTAAGGTTGCAGGTCCTGCACTTGGAAAGCATATTAAATCATTTGGTAAATCTCTATCAGAAATGTCTCCTAAGGAGGTTAGTCAAAAGCTTGATTCAGAAGGATACATTACGATGGATCTAGATGGAGAGTCTGTTAAAATTGAAAAGGAATTTGTAGACATTAGGATCGAAGCAAAAGAAGGCTTTGCAGTTGCAATGGAAAACAATGTATTTACTATACTTGACACAAAGCTAACTCCCAAGCTAGTAGCTGAGGGTCTTTCAAGAGAGCTTGTGTCAAAAGTACAGCAGCTCAGGAAACAGAATGACTTTGCGATGATGGATAGAATTAATATATACGTATGCCCTGATGAGGATGTCAAATCAGCAATCGCAGAATATGAGGACTATATCAAGACAGAAACGCTGGCGGATAAGCTTATCTTTGAGGATAAAGGTGATTCCTATGACCTTAACGGGCACAAAACAGCTATCTTCGTTGAGAGGGTATCGCAG
>USBT01000086.1 GCA_900553025.1 uncultured Eubacteriales bacterium
ATCGGTCGGCATTTTCCGGTATCCCAGACGATGGATTTTGGCATATAATTCATTCATGTGTTTTTGGGAAGTAACCGAAGGGCTTCGTTTATATTGCTCTGCAATGATCTGTGCTTTTAGCAATAGCGCATTGATGTAATCCGGATAATATTTCAAGGCAGTGTCACAACATTGTACAATGAAATGCCCGTCTTCGGTTCCATATTTATGCATGTATCCTTGCGCCAGATCAGTCAAGCATAGTGCCACTGATTGCTGTACGGAAAGTGTATCCATGTATATGCCGTTTCTTATTGCATCCAGGTGTATGTATCCGGATGCTGTCAGCCAAGCGTCGGTTGGAAAATCCGCACAGGTTAATTCTATATTGTACCATCCGGCACGTTTGTTCCATGCTTTTATGTACATATGATTCGGTGCCAATGAAAGCCAGCACTTTTCACCGAGCTTATCCATGATTAATTTGTATAGTAGTGGCATGGAATGACAATTTCCCTTTCTTGTTTCCATCATATACGATACGAACATGCTGCTCCAATTTTGACGTCCGGCATAATCATCGAAGTTGTATTCGAAAGGCAGATGTGCTACCACTGTATCTCCTATTTGCATAGGAATAGAATCCGTCATGAATACGAAAACAGCACATTGTGCTTTGGCAGCTTGTTCGTCTCCCTGTCCTTCGTATCGGATGTCGCCGGATTGCATAATTCCTCGGCAGAAATTAGCATACCATTCTATCTGACGATTGAAAACCTCTTCGTTCAAGTTATCGTTGTAATAAGCGTTTTCGACAGCATAAACAGCTTTTTGAAGATTCAAAGAATCTTTGCCGGAAAGCATGTTGGCAAGTGTTAATTGCTCTTTGAAGTAGGCGGCCTGGGAATATACAGGGTATGCAGTTACGATTAATAATGCGTACAATAACCCGATTGCTTTTATCAGTCTTTTCATCCTATATTTCTTTTCTTTAGTTTTGATACATCTGAAATTAACTTTGGAACCAGTATCTTTACTGAAATAATTAATGCTTTCATCTATATTATCTTTATTTGCTATATTCTTTTTAGTATCATCAATAGATTTTTGAATCTCTTGTTTTTTTTCTTGTGTGTTTTGAGGCTTACTTAACTCAAGATTAGCTTCTTGAAGTTTAGCTTCTAATTGACTTTTTTCAGCTCCCAAACTTGTAATTTCTGTTTGTAAACTTGCTACTTTTTCTTGTGCTTCAGCTAGTCTTCCTTGTTCTTCCTTTATGGCAAGGCTAATTTCAGTCATTCTTCTCTTTTCATTATCTAAATTAGCTTGCAAATAATCCTTTTGCCTTGACTTATCAGCTGCCATAGCTCTGTTGTCAGAAATCTTATTGGAATTTTTATTCATTTCATCTTGGAGCTGTCTGTATTTTAAGTTTGTCGCTTCTTCTTGATAGGCAAGATTTTCCCTCGTTCCCTTTTCTGCGATAATTCCTTGATTATATGACTCATCGAGACTTCTCTTAAAATCGTCATAGGATTTTTGTGCCGCAAGATATTGGTCCATGGCTTGAGTAAGCGAAGCTTCTGCAGCTACTATTGAAGGATTTTTGCCAGAATTGCGGCCGGAAATTGCCTCATCAAGTCTTTTTTTCGCAGCAGATATTTGTGCAGATACATTTTTATCTGTGGCAGACTTTTGTGCTCGTCTTGACTTTAGTTGTTGCTCTATAGAAGAGGAATCAAGCTCTGCGATTATATCGCCCTTCTTTACTTTGTCGCCAACTTTCACATTTATGTGGGTTACAGGAAGTGGCTTTTCCGCATAAACTTCAACAGAGTTTGAAGGCACAACCTTTCCCTTTTCTGTCACAGAATTAGTGACACTGCCTCTTGAAAGTGTGACAACTTGGTTTTGGGAAATAGCTTCTCCCTTGTCTCCCTTTATCCTTCCCATTATAAATTTAAAAAGTAAAAGTGCTAGCAGCACTAAAAGCACTGCCGCAACAATTTTCGTTATCTTGTTTTTAAAAATTAGGTTTTTTGTCTTTATGTATAAGTTCTTCATAATTACCTCCGAAGTCAATTATATAGTAATCTTATT